>JBGSIF010000236.1:0-12154 GCA_041742635.1 Phycisphaerales bacterium | reverse complement strand
ACTCCCCCCCCCCAACCCATCCTCATGCACCGCATCGTCCTTGACTCGATCCGGAGCCTGCTCCCCAAACACTAGCCCCACTTCGGTCGCGTGTCGGTGCGTTGTGCTTCGCTGCGTAGATCAAGTCGCTCAGCCCGTGCGTTCATCTCGCAGGGGCAAGGCAGTGGGCGCCGCGGCGGGGTCAACGGCTTGCTGCCACGCCCAGTCCAGCGCACGGATGCCCCAGTGACGCGAGATCGTGGGAAGGGCAACCGCGTAGCCGACCGCTGCGCCGACGATCACGTCGCTGGGCCAGTGGGCGGCTGTGATGACACGGGTGAGCGCGACGAGCAGGGCGAGAGCGATGGCCAGGTGCTTCAGCCGCGGATACATCGCGATGAGAAAGACAGACAGAACGACCGCCGCCGCGGTGTGGCTGGAGGGCATCGACCAGAGTTCATACGTCACCCGGCGTGCGGGGCCGGTCGCCGATGTCGCGCCGCCCCAGGCGTGAGAGAGTACGGTGCGGGCACCGCCGCGGAAGGCGGGATCGGCGATGGGCACGGGGTACATGCCCCACGGGCCGAGGAACGTGTGGGGGTCGTTCAAGAGAGGGCGCGGGCGGCCGATGCCGCCTTTGAGGATGTTGCACGCGAGGACCGTGAGGATCGAGGCGGCGGCGAGGTCGAGGAGTTGCCGCCAGCGAGCGGTATCGAGCAGCGCGACGATCGCTCCGACCACAAGGATGGAAGTGAGCGCGCCGTACTGCTGCCATGCGGTGAGTTCGCGTTTGATGTCGCCCGCGAGCGGGAGTGAACGCAGGAAGCGGCTGAGAGGGCCGTCAAGCGGGTGGATGAGCAGGAAGCCCAAGAGCACGACGCAAAGCGGGAGCGCCCACGATCGCCGGGCCGGGGCCGCGATAAACCGGCACGCGGGGCCTAGGAGTTGCCGGAAGAACTCGAAGAGAACGTGCGCGGTGCGCATCTCGGGAGACAGACCCCGGTTATAGTCGCTGGCGATGCGAAGCGGCGAACGGTCCATTGGGTGGTTCCAGAAACGATTCGAGCGGGCCATCGGTACGCCCGCACACGCACGCAGGCTCGCCCGCTCCTTCCGCGTTGGCGGGGCGGCCCTCATTATTCTCTGCTTCGCGGTCTATATCCCAGGGTTGTGGACGATCCCGCCGGTGGACCGTGACGAGTCGCGCTTCGCCCAGGCGAGCCGGCAGATGCTTGAGTCTGGCACGCTCGATGGCTGGGTCGTGCCGCGCGTGCAGGACAAGCCCAGGCTCAACAAGCCCCCGCTCATCTACTGGCTTCAGGCCTCTTCGGCGTACATCTTGGGCGATAAGCCCGGCCAATGGGCCTGGCTCGACGGCGGCTCCGAAAATATCTGGGTCTACCGCGTCCCGTCGGTGCTGTCGGCGATACTCGCGGTGCTGCTCACATGGCGGCTGGGGGTTCGCATGTTCGACCCCCGCGCGGCGTGGCTCGCGGCGGCGCTGCTTGCCGTATGTCCCATGGTCGTCTGGGACGCCCATCAAGCACGCGCCGATCAGTTGCTGCTGGCGATGACGACCGCCACGATGCTGTGCCTGTGGAAGGTGTGGCGTCAATCCGAGCCGAACCGCGCAAGCGGTCGGTCTTCGAGCGAGCAGTTCGTTACCGACGCACCACAAGTAACACAACGCAAACAAGAACTTCTCCCTCCGGCGTTCGACCGCGCCGAAGTGAACACCGAAGAAGGCACCAAGACAACAAGGCATCAAGGCATCAATTCTTCGTCTCTCTCCTTGATCCCTCGATCCCTGGATCCCTCGATCCCTCTCTTCTGGCTCTTCCTCTCCCTCGGGATCATGACCAAAGGCCCGATCACGCCGATGATCGCCGGCCTCGCGGTCCTCTCGCTCTGCCTCGTCTCGCGTGATTGGTCCCTCATCCGCCGCTTGCGCCCGCTTCTGGGCCTCTTCATCGTCCACGCTGTCGTTGCCCCTTGGGTCGTCCTCGTCGGCAACGCGGTCGGCTGGTCGAACTACCTCTCGATCGTCTACGTCGAAACCATCGGCCGCAGCGCGGGTGCGAAGGAAGGGCACTGGGGGCCGCCGGGGTACCACATTGTTTTGCTCGGGGTTTTGTTCTGGCCGGGGTCGCTGCTGACGGTGGCGGCGATCGGGCGGGCGTGGCGAAGAGGACTACGTAGTCAAGCGAGTTCCATCGTGTTGTTTCCAGCCTCCCAGCCCGAAGGGCTGAAAGTAAGTAGCCGGGGGTGGAGCGAGTCCGCGAGCGACACCCCCGGAAAAATACACCCCACACCTCTCTTTGCACCCCGAAGGGGTGATACCGAAGTCGATCGCTCCACCGAGCCGACGAGAGAGTTGAACGCGAAGGAAGCGAAGGCCGCGGAGGACGCGAAGCAGATCAGGAGAGGTGTGTTCTCTTCCCTTCGCGGCTCCGTCTCTTCGTCTCTGCGTCGCTTCTACCACTCCCGCCCCGGCCGCGGTGCTGAACTCTTCTGCCTCGCCTGGATGCTCCCCGCGTGGATCGTTTTTGAGTTGATCGGGACGAAACTGCCGCACTACACGATGCCGATGTACCCGGCGGTGGCGTTGATGAGTGCGAGGATGGTGCTTGGTATCAAGCCCGCTCTGCGTTCTGGGCTGAACTTAGGATCGATGGCTTGGGTGATTTTTGGGTGCTTCTTCTTGATCGGACTACCCATCGCGCTCATCCTCGGCGGCGTGAAACTGCTTCCAGATAAGACAGTGCTGAACTTCATCGATGCAAGTTTTGCACCAGCGTTGATCGGGCTTCTCTCGCTCGGCGTGTATGTCATACTGGTCCGCGCGATTCTGCATCGGCGGGGGCCGCTCATCGCGATTGTGTCGGCCTCGCTGGTATGGGTCATCGTTGCAGCGTTGGTCTTTGGCAAACTAATGCCGAGCGCGAATCTCCTGTGGAACAGTCGTCGAGCCTGGGAAGGGGTGCGAAAACTTGATCCCGAAGGGCGCAGGGCCGTGTACTCGTATGACTACAAGGAGGACAGCCTGGTGTTTCTGAGCCGTGGAAGGTTCACAATGGCCTCGTCGCTCGATGATGCGTTCCGTCGGGTATGCGGAGCCGGCACGTCACTCATCTTGTCCGATCGCAGCGACTTCTGGAAACTCGCAATCGACGTTTCCGCACAATGCAATGTGCGCCCGGGAGAGCACGAACTCGAAATCGGGCGCGGGCTTAACTACTCAACTGGCCGAACGGTCCATCTCTATATTTATTCGGCACGTACAGACCAACCATGACGACTGACCCTAATCCCTCTCCCCTCTCCGGCATCCTCCTCGTCGACAAGCCCTACCGCTTGTCCAGCATGTCCATCGTCCGCGTCGTCAAACGCCGACTTATGAACTCCGGGCTTCCAAAATCCATCAAAGTCGGTCACGGCGGCACCCTCGACCCGCTCGCCTCGGGCCTCATGGTCATCCTCGTCGGTAGGGCCACCAAGCACTGCGGCGCGGTCATGGCCGGGCGCAAACGTTACATCGCCGAGATCGACCTCTCCCGACTCTCGACCACCGACGACCTCGAAGGGAAAATGACCGCGGTCGATGTCCCGGTTCCCCCCACGCACGAGCAAGTTCTCGCTGCGATCCCCGCGTTCGTCGGCGTCATCATGCAGCGCCCACCGGATCATTCCGCCGTCTGGGTCGATGGAAAGCGGGCCTACGACATCGCCCGCAAGGGGCACACGCCCGACATCGCCGCGAGGCCCGTCGAGGTGCTGTCGATCAACATAACAAACTACCAGTGGCCGCTGCTGACGATCGACGTCGCCTGCGGCAAGGGAACCTATATCCGCTCACTCGCCCGCGATATTGGCACATCGATCGGTGTGGGCGGCGTACTCACGGCGCTTCGCCGAACCGAAGTCGCTCCCTTCCACATCGACCTGGCGTGGAAACTCGACGACGTCCCCGACCCGCTTTCACCGGCGAGTCTAATGCCCGTGCCGGTGAGTTGATCGGGCCATCTTCGCGTACCGACGGGCTATGCGGGCAATAGTGCGAGTTCGGCTTCGACGCTTTTCCACAGCCGTGCGATCATCTCTGGCCCCATGTCGAACCGAAGGCCGGCAGCCGCGTACAAATCGGCGATGGGGCGCGAACCCCCGAGTTCGAGCGCTGCAATGTAGTTCGCAATCGCACCGCGAGGCTCACGCTGGTAGTTGATCCAGAGTTGCAGCGCGCCGAGTTGCGCGATGCCGTATTCGATGTAATAAAAAGGCACTCCGAACAGATGGAGGATGCGGTGCCAAGAGACGGCAAGCAGGTGTTCCATCCCCGACCAATCAACCGCCCCGCCGAAGCGTTGGTTCAGGTGGACCCAGTGGGCTTCGCGCTGGGCGCGGGTGTGCCCGGTGTTGGTGTAGATCCAATGCTGGAACTGATCCACCACGGTGACGATGGGGAAGAGCGTCGTGAGCGATTCGAGATGAACGCGCCGGGCACGCAGTGCCTCCGGGCTTGGCGTTCCGGCGGCGGCTTCCGCGGCCGAGTACGCCGGGTAATACTCGTCCATGAACGGGTGTGCCGTGAGTTCCATACTCATCGACGCCACTTCCGCAAACTCGTGCGGGATCTCCGCCCGATACGCCAGTAGCGGATCGTGACGCGAAAGGATCGCGTGGAACGAATGCCCGGCCTCGTGCAGCAGGGTTTCGACATCGCGCTGGATGCCTGCGGCGTTCATAAAGATAAAAGGCTTGCGGGTCCAGTCTCGATTCGCCTGATACCCGCCGGGGGCTTTCCCTTTCCGAGATTCCAAGTCCAAGCACCCGCCGGTGCGGAGCGAATCGAACATGTGGCCCAGCGAAGGCTCCATCCGATGAAACACACGGCTGGTGCGCTCCACCATCTGCTCGGCGGTATCGAACGGCTTCAGCGCCGCCCGCCCGTTGACGTCGACATACAAGTCCCACGGACGCAACGAATCCACGCCGAGTGACCCGGCACGCTGCGCGTGCAGACGTCGCAGGGCAGGCACGCACGTCGCTTCCACACCCGCGGCGAAACGGTCGCAGTCCCCGGGGGTGTACTCGAAACGCCGTTTGGCCTGAAACGCATAGTCACGGAAGTTCACAAACCCAGCGTTGATGGCGATCCGCTCTCGCAGCGTCACCATCTCATCGAAAATCGCGCCCAGGCGCTCGCGGTCCTGGTAACGCCGCTCGGCGACCGCTCGCCACGCGCCTTCGCGCGTGCCGCGATCGGTGTCTTCCTGAAACACGCTCATCTGCGGGAGCGTGCGCTCTTGGCCTCGGAACTGCACGGTCATCGCGCCGCAGATCTGTGAGTATTCCTGATCCAGTTCGGCGAGCTGCGTCTCAATCGCCACGTTCTCGGGGCGGAATATATCGATCCCCGCGCGGATGCTCCGAAGGTACACGAAGTAGCGATTCTGATCCAGCGAAGTAACGTGCGCCGAGTGTGCGATTTTTTTATCAATCTCGAAGCCGATTTCCTTCAGCCGCGGCTGCACATTCTGCACATGGTCCAGGTACGCCTTGTTGTGCGCCGGATTGTCCGTGTGGCACGTCATGTTGATATACAGCAGCGACGCGGCCTCCGCGGCGGCCGCGTCGATGTCGCTGCGGTCCAAAATCAATCGTTCCAGCCCGGCCGTCGTGTTCACCTCTCGCTTCAGCAGATCGGAATACAGCGGTTCCAGCGAAGGCCAACGCGCGGCGTCCATCCCGGCAGGGACAAAGTCGGATTGCGGGATAAACTCGTCGAGTGCTTTCATGGCTAGGTCCTGTTGAAAAAAACAGGTACTTGGCACTCGGTGATTGGCACGAGGCAAAGTACCAAAAGAACAGGTGGAGGCCTGTTCTGGTTCTGGTTGGCTGGAGCCGAATCGGCTTCAGTTCAATTGTGCTCACCAACTACCCGGTGTCAATAGACCGACTCGGGGAAGTAGTACTTCTTCGCGTTCTCGGGCGTGATCAACTCGACGTCGATCATTAGATGCCTTGGCATGAACTTCATCACCTCGTCCTTCTTACCGTCGCGCAGCACGCTCACGGCCATCTGGATGCCCGTGCCGATCATGCTCGGTGGATACGTGATGTTCGCCGGCACCATCGGATCCTTGTCCATCACCATCTTCACTGCTTCTTTCATCCCCGCGCCGCCGAGGATGAACATCTCTTTCTCCCGCCCGGCTTCCTTGATCGCTTGGATGGCGCCCATCATGATGTCGTCGTCCTGCGCCCACACCGCGTCGATCGTATCGAACTTCGTCAAAAAGTTCTCCATGACCTTCAGTCCTTTTTCACGGTTCCACATCGCCGGCTGCTGCCCCAGCACTTTGATCTCCGGGTACTGCTTGAACACTTCCATCGCCGCGTTGACCCGGTCTGAATCCACCGTACACGGGATCCCCGAGAGGATCACAAGGTTCGTGCGGCCTTCTCTTTTCATTTTCTCCGCCACAAACTTCGCGCTCGTACGACCGAATGCTTTGTTGTCGCCCTCCAGGAAGATGTCCGCGACAGGCTCCAGAAAGCCGCGGTCCACGTTCACGATGAAGACGCCCTGCTCGTGCGCTCGCTTGGCCGTCGGGGTGAGTGGGGCGGATTCAGTGGCCAAAATCACCAGCCCGTCGATCCCCTTGGTCAGCATCGCTTCCACATCCGCGATCTGCTTATCCGGTGTAGCCGCTGTGGAATAAACCCACTCCACATCGGGGTACACCTCCATCGCACGCTTGGCCCAGTAGCCCACGCCCGCCGTCCAGCCGTGGTCCGCCGCGGGGACCGAGACGCCGATCTTGTACTTCTTCTTCGCGGGCTGCGCGGCCTCGGCCCCCGCGATCGGTGCGCTCGGTGCCGAGAACCCCGCGAGCAACGACAGCCCGACGACCGCGCCCAGAACCGTCACGATGGAAAACAACTTCGACATGCCTACTCCGTTCTCTGATTGCCTCACGTCAGTTGCCGAACCCCATATCGCCTAGAACCCCACTCGCTCTTCACCCCGCACGTTTCACTTCGCCCCCCGTGACCGCTGAAACAGCACCGCGGCGATGATGATACATCCCTTCACCAGCCCCTGCAGATGAACATTCACGTCGAGCATCAAGAGCATGTTATCGATCACGCCCAGCAGCAAGACACCCACGACGGTGCCGATGATCCACCCCGACCCGCCACGCATCGAGGTGCCGCCGATCACGACCGCCGCGATGGCGTCGAGTTCGTACATCGCGCCGGTTTGCGAGGACGATACGGAGTTGAGTCGGCTCGCGTTGAGCAGCGCTGCCACGCCGCACAACAGCCCGCACAGCACGTACACCATTGTTGTGACGCGGTTCACGCGCACCCCCGCGTACTTGGCCGCGGCGGGGTTGTCCCCGATCGCCAGCGCGTGCCGGCCGAACGTCGTGAACCGCAGCGACAACTCCGCCGCCACCGCAATCACGATAAATGTCAGGATCGCCCACGTCGCCACCAGCGGTTTGCCACGCGATGTTTCGATAGACGGTATGGTGATCCCGTTGCTCGGGCGACCGAGTTCACCAAACGCCTCGACGCTCGAACGGATCTCCGAACCATCCGACGAGGCAAGGATCATCGACCGGAAGATCGCCATCGTGCCAAGCGTCGCGATAAACGGCGCGAGTTTGCCCACGGTCACGCCCAGACCGTTCAGTAGCCCCAGCAGTGCCCCGCCGACCACCATGATCGCGCCGCCGACACCGATCGATGGCCACACCGAGACTGCCGCCTTGACCTCGGCGGGCGCCATCAGCAGGACATTTTCCAGCGTCGCACCGGTACGCAGTTCCCCGGGAAGCGCATCGAGCAGCTGCCCCGCGTATACCCGGTTCATCGCCATCATCCCCACGCCACCGAGTAGCGCAACCATCGACCCCACCGACAGGTCAATCCCACCCACGATCACCACCCACGTCATCCCCACCGCCACGATCCCCACGAACGACCATTGGTTCACGATCTTGACGAAGTTCTCCGGCTTGCGGAAGTGCTCGCTGTACATCGACAGCCCCGCGACCAATAGCACCAACACCACGATCGGCGCAAGCCGGGCCAAGAAGGCCCATAAGGCGCGTGAAGATCGATGAGCGGGCGCGGTCGTGGCGAGTCGTGGCGTTTGCACAGCGCGAAGAGTGTAGCGGGAACCAGCCCCCTCCGGCCAGGGCAATCGCATGATCGCTCTTGGGTGGCCCGACGGTCCCCGTCGGTCTTCGGGGAGGGTCGGAATTTCCAAAACTTCCGAATCAATCGAGGCGGGTGGCCCGGAAGTCTTGACGTGCCACCGAAGTCGTGACTGCCTTTGAGGCACGACTTCGGTGTCTTGGGCGTACACCGGCATGGAAATGCACGTTGCTCGGCATATGTAACTCTACTCGCACCCCGCCAGGAACGCCGCGAGGAAGTCGAAGAAGTCTTGGGAGTTCACGGTGCCGTTGCGGTCGAAGTCCGCCGCGCACAGAACGTCCGGCGGCATCGACACGCAACCGGGATTGCCGAAAAACTCGACGAGGTAGTCGAAGAAATCCTGCGAATCAAGCGAGCCGTCGGCGTTGAAATCCGCCCGGCACGGCAGGTCGCCGAGGCGGGCGATCCAGGCCTCGTTCACGCCGTTGTGCAGCCCGTTGCCGACGATCGTCCGCCCGTCGGCGGAAATATCCACCGCCGACCCGAGCGTCCAGCCGGTGAGGTCAAGACCGTAGTCCTGCGTCAGCACTTCTTGCACCGACCGCATCCCGGCGGCTTCGGTCCAGATGAACGCGCCGCCCGCGCCGCCGACGATGACGGAGCCGTCGTAACTTGCGGCGAGCGCGGCACTATTAAACGTACCGCCAAGGTCGCCCAGCCCGATCATGCCCGCCTCGGCGGTCCAGCGGAAGGCCTCGGTGGCGTTCGCACTTATATTGTTCGCCGAGTTGCTGCGCCCGACGATCACGCGCCCATCGCCGGAGATCCCTTCGGCGACCGCGCGGTGGACGCCGCCGGGCAGGTCGCCGAGATCGATCCAGCCCTCGGCCGTCCAGCGGAAGGCGTGCTGCTCCGTCAACGCAATCAGCAACCAACCAACGGCGACGGAGCCGTCTGCCGAAGTATCTAATGCTTGCGACCCTGACATAGGTAGGCCATCGAGTTGTTGAAATCCGTTCTCTTCGCTGAAGCGAAATGCGAAGGTACCCAGTTCGCCCGACTCGTACCCGACAACTGCCGTTCCATTGGGCGTGATCGCTGTTGCGCGTACAGTGATTGTATTGTCAGCGAGTGACCCTAGATCTCGAACGCCAGCCGAGGTCCAGATCAAAGCTCTCGTGTCGATATCTTTGTTCAGAGATGCGAAGCCAACAATGATGGCACCTCCGTTGCTGACAGCGAGCGCGATTTGATCGTCGTATGAAGCGAGCAGCGGCAACCCGACGATGCCTGTCTCCACACACCACCGGAACGCCTGGAATCGGTTAAACTGCGGAAACGAGATGTCCTGTACGCTGCTGTAGCCAACCACTGTCAAGCCATCGGCCGACACAGCAGTGGCGGCACTAAGCGATTCCCCGCTGGGCAAATCACCAAGCCCTCGGAAAGACGATTGTGCCCTGACGTAACTGCCAATGAAAGCCATGAGCAGTATGCACAAGACGACATGATTCGACCGAATGTTCATGATTGACTCCAATTCACTTGCACACAGGTCGGGACGAAGCGAAGAACGCGTTGAGGAATGCATACATGTCGATGCTGGAGGTAATACGGTCACGGTCGATATCAGCATCGCCTTGCATGAAATCGTTGAAATACGACACAAAATCACTGAGACTGACACAACCATCGTTGTCCCAGTCAGGGGATCGCAATGTGGCAGAGGCAACGCCGGACACAACTAACGCGAAGTCCGCGTCCATACTTGACGTTTCAGTGTGCGAGTCGCCAACAAGTTCGTGGCAGATGATTTTCACAGTCCAAGTACCGTGCGCGGGGTACTGAATGAACACGTTCTCGACCGTATTACGAGAGTCGTAGTTTCCGCTCGCACTCGACCAGTTTGATCCTTCTAACCCACTGTTGCCCCAGTATCCGGTCCCGTTCGGCGCACTGACATAGAGCGAGAGATTGTTGATTCGATGCAGTGTAGCAGAAGTCGTTCCCGGCGGATCAGTATACACAAGCGTTGCTTTGAGCGGGATCGTGCCATCGCACTCGACAGAGTATGTAAGAGTATGTCCAGTACTAGTGAGAAGTTGAGAGGGGTTTTCATTGAAGATGAATAGATTTTCTCGTAGATCGTACAGCCCGGTGTCGTTTGCGTCGTGCAGGTTTGCCATACCCCAGCCCTGACGAAAGCGAGTGATGTCCGGATTCGGCGCTGGAAATGTGTACCAGTCGTACCTGTATGCTGTGTTAATTAGCATGGCTTTGGCAGTGGACATGTGCGGACGACTATCAAAGACACTCGCTGCGCCGCCAAAGCCGGTAAACACCTCTTCGTGCCACATTTGAAACAGCAAGCCGAAGTGACCGGCTGTACTTGGTGTCGCAGCGCTAGTACCAGAGTGCACACCGCTTGTGCTTGTAAAATCGCCGTCTACCGGGTCACATAATCCTGGTGCAGAGCAAGCAGGTGTGCAGTTTGCAGGACAGTACACATAGTCACTAGTCATAACATTGTCATAGAAATGACTCAGATCAGGTTTGATTCTTCCGTCGGCAGCTGGGCCTGTGCTGCCAGCTCGTATTGTCGATGGGTCGCAACCATTCCAACAATGGTCTGCGCGCACGGACGAATCAGTATGCTTGATACCGCCGACAGACACTATATTCTTGGCCCAAGCTTCTGGCCTTGAGCGAAAAGTCAATCCTTCATTACCCTGTGATTGACAGATAAGCAAATCTGTCGCAAATGCGATCGCATCCATCTGTGACGAGATGTTTGTATAGTCTGTTGTGAGTCCGGTTCCAAAGCTGTTACTTTGAAATACAGCGGTGTATGGCCCGGAGGGGTTGACGAGTTCTTGCGTAAATACGAATCTATTTAAAGTGAAGAAGTCTTGACCAGAGAAGAACCCTTGTGCAGACGGTAACATTCCAGTCGTAGATACAGCCACTGACCCATCACCAAAAATAATGCCGTAGGAGCGTGTCCCGTGTCTATCCAGAACATTCTCTTGTTCAGGCACAGGGGCGCTGAACACATGTGAAATCGGGTATCGTGAAGCAAAGTCGACGTGATCGAAATACAAGAAGTTATCCACCACCTCACCTCTCACTCCTTCCCCATTGAATCCCTGAACCGGAAGATCACTCAGATAATCCGCACCCCCAATCTTCCGTACAACATCCATATCACTGCTCGCCTCGGCCCACTCATCGCAGTACGTGATCTCGTCGAGTTCCAGCACCCGGCGCAGTTGCCCCGGCGTGAGCCAACATGTCAGCAGCGAGCCGCCGATCGGCACGTTGTACACCTCGCCGCCGGCGCGGCGGACCTGCTCCACGACGATCTCCTTCTGGCGTTCGCCGTGCTCGAAGACCTGCATGTTATATCGCACCGCCGCAGCGTCCGCCGGCGGGGGCCGCGTCGGGTCCATCCCGTCGCGCCCGAAGTATTGTTCCATCAACCGGTGATCGAAGCGGTACGCCGGGTGATACGGCATCACATGCCGCACGAACGGCAACCCCGTGATCGCTTCCGCCGCCGCCGCGCTGGGCACATGCACCACGTACCCATGATGCGGCATGAAGTGGCGGATGATGGTCCCCTCGCCGCCGGCATTCATAACACCCTGCCGGTATTCCTCGATCGCCTGCGTCCAGAACTGCACAATATACAAGTGGCAGCCACCGCCGGCGAAACCGGTGGGGTCGGCGGTGCCGTCGCCATTCGTGTCGTAAGCGGGGACGTCGGCGGCGCTGAGTCCTGGGGGGAGGGGGGGTTCGCCGACGCGCCAGGGTTCGAGTTCGGGGACGGCGGGTGGAAGGGGGGGAGAGGCAGGCGGGACGCCTGCCCCACCAAGTGGAGAAGTCAGCCCCACCGGGTTGAACTCCGCGTACCGCAGCATGATCCGGTAGTCGATCTCTCCTATTAATACAAAGCCCGCGTCGAAGACGCCGTCCCCGTCGGCGTCCCCGCCCCCCCAGGTGC
>JBGSIF010000235.1:0-12043 GCA_041742635.1 Phycisphaerales bacterium | reverse complement strand
CCCCGCTCCGGGCGCGCCGGCACATACGATCCGCACCCCCGCCTGCGATGCCACCGCTCGCACAAACTCCGTTTGCGCTGGTTCCAGCCAGACTGCGATCGAACGTTCCGGCGTCCTATTCATTGCTCCCGATCGTACTCGGGCAAAGGCGCCCGAAGTTTGATTTCCGGTCGGGTCATTGATTCAGTCAGGAGAATGGCGCGGATTTGCCTACCATCCCGACCTATGCCGAAGATCACCATTGACGGGAAAGAGTGCGACTTCAAGCCGGGTCAGATGATCCTGCAGGTCGCCAACGAGCACTCCAAGCCCATCCCGCAGTATTGCTACCACGACGGGCTTTCGATCGTCGCGTCGTGCCGGATCTGCCTCGCCGAGGTCTGGCAGCCCAACCCACGCAATAACAATGCGCTGGAACCCATCCCAAAACTCGTGCCGACATGCCAGACCGCGTGCGCCGAGGGCATGGTGGTCTACACCGACTCCCCGAAATCACTGGCCAATCAAAAAGCCGTGATGGAATACCTCCTCATCAACCACCCCCTCGATTGCCCCGTCTGCGATCAGGCCGGCGAATGTTCGTTGCAGGATTACAGTTACGAATACGGCCGAGGCGTCTCCCGCTTCGAAGAGACCAAGGTCAAGCAACCAAAGAAAGACGTCGGCCCCCACGTCTATCTGTACAGCGACCGCTGCATCATGTGTACCCGCTGCGTGCGGTTCACCCGAGAAGTCTCGGGAACGTCGGAGCTGCTCGTCCAAGGCCGCGGGAACCAAGAACAGATCGACGTCTTCCCCGGCAAAGCCCTGGACAATGAACTCTCCGCCAACGTCATCGACCTCTGCCCCGTCGGCGCACTGCTCGATAAGGACTTCCTCTTCGCGCAGCGTGTCTGGTTCCTCAAATGCACCCCCAGCATCGACGGCATCACGGCCAGCGGCGACAATATCTACATCGAACACAACCAGGGGCAGGTCTACCGCGTCAAGCCCCGTACCAACCTCGCCGTCAACAAGTGGTGGATCACCGACGAAGTCCGGTACGGTTGGAAGCACGTCCACGCCGACACGCGGCTCACCGCTCCACTCCGCAAGCAGTTCGGGGTCCAGGTCCAGAGCGACTGGAACCGCGCCTACGCGGACGCCATTGACGGTATCCGCGCTGCCTGCGGCTCGGGAAAACGGCTCGCCATTCTCATCAGCCCGATGCTCGGCTCCGAAGAAGCGTTCGTCCTCGCGCGCGCCGCGATCGCGATGGATCCCAAAGCCGCGATAGGAATCGGCCCAATCCCCAGCAGCGGGCAGGACAAAGTCTTCCCTGCGGGTTCCCCCAACGGGTTCAAGATGTACGCCGAGAAATGCCCGAACAGCCGAGGCGTCCGTCGCGCTATCACGGCCGTTCTCGCCAAGCAGCCCGGCGGCGCGACACCCTTGACGTACCAAGAGTTCGTCGCTCGCCTCAGGTCCTCCGACTCCGCCGCCGTCATCCTGACCGGTAACTACCCGTCCGAATGGGCCACCGATGAACTGATCAAGGCGCTCGACGGTAAGTTCGTCGTTGCCATTGATACCCACGCTTCACGCTTGACCTTGCGTGCCGATATCGTACTGCCCGGCGCGACATGGGTCGAAAAAGCCGGCACGTTCCAGAACGCCCGCGACATGCTGCAGGCCTTCGAAGCCGCCATCCCGTGCCTCGGTCAATCACGCCCCGAAGGGCAGATCGCCCAGGACCTGCTTTCACTCGCCGCTGGTCAGACGCTCGCGCAGGCCGACCGCTCTCGCCACACCACCGTGTACCACGCCGCCGTACAGGGGGCGCGCATGAGCGGCAGCCTCGCCGGGGTGACCAACGACCCCGACTCGGGCGTCGTCGGGCGCGAGATCGGGCAACTCGGGCACGACCTCGTGCAGTCCCTGCGCGTCGCGTTCAACGCCGCCGATGTGCGAACCGAAATGGCCTCCTTTGCCCCTGCGGAACTCGGCGCCTTCGCTACCGATGTTGCGATGCCAAAGGACGAGGCCGGCGCGCCGATGGGCATGGAGATGGTCGAGATCTGAACGCTTGCCATCAGTCGTTCGTCCACGACGCCCCCGTACGCTCCCCCCGCCGCATCATCCATTGGTACAACCGGACCCAACTCAATGAAGAAGCCCCTTGTTCGCGTGCTTGTGCTCCTCTTCGTCGCCGGTGCCATCGCGGCGGGCGTGCTCGCCTATTACTCCAGCAACCGTGCGGCGGACTTCAAGCGTTACCGCGCCGAAGCCACCTCCAAACTCGAAGGCACCGACCTGTTCAAACAAGACAACGCCTACTTCATGCAGATCTTCAATCACGCCCAGCCCCTCGCGGAACGACGCCTGAACGGCATGTTCAAACCGGGCGTCAAGGAATCTGCCTATTACGTCGCGCTGCTGAGCGAAATGGGCCGCAAAGCCAAAGCCGACGGCAAGGTCGAAGTCGCCCAGAAACTCCGCACCTTCGGCACCGGCCGCGGGTGGCTGGGCGTTCAGTTCGACTAATCCTTCCTCAACGGCTCGCGTCTCCGCGTCGTCAGCACCCAAGCGCCCTCAGCACCACCGTCGCATATGCCCCGCGCGGCAACACAAACCGCAGCGTGCGACGGTGACGCTTGCCCGAACCTCCTAGATCGTCCGGCTCCGGTGCCGACATCTCGAACTCGTCCGCGCTGACGCTCAGCATGCGCGACGCATCACCGAATACCGGACGCCTCAGCCCCGGTATCGTCAAACTCTCGAGCGACAGCCGAGCAGCCTCCAGCGTCTCTCTCGCTATCTCGCCCCACGGCGCGTCGTACACCACGGTCGCCGTTGGCAATGCCAGTGAACCGTGCAGCAGAGTACCGCGGATCCTCGCCGCAGGCATGAAGAGCAACTCCCCATACGCGTCCGGTGTGGCAATCACTTCCACCCCCGATCCTTCTCCATCACCCCCTCGCGCGACCAAGCGAACGGCCCGCCGCACCATGTCGTTCCACAGGTGCGATTGGAACGCCTCGACACACATCTGCTGCGTGAATGCCGGCAGCGTCGCAAAGGCGTCCTTGAACGACAGCCCCGCGGCGAGTGCCTCGACCGCTCGTCGTTCCGGGCACCGCGGGAGTTCATCAACCAGTGCTTGCCACGCGCTCCGGTCCCCGTCCGCACCGGCCCACTTCGACGCCGCCACACGAGTGAATGTCCGCTTCGTCCCGGTGTCTTTTCTGGCTGGGGTCGCTACCGCCAGCCGCAGGGCGTGTTCGAACTCGCCGCGCACGAGATGTTCCGCGATCCACCCTTCGCCGTGCCGTGCCGAACCGAATCGCTGGTCGCCGAAGTAGTTAGCGATCAGCAACCGTTTGTCGCTGCCCGCTGCATCGGGCAGGCTCAGCGGTGTCCCTTCCGCAGCCACGCCCGGCAGACACAGCAACCGCATCCGCCGATTCATCGTTTGCACATCTTCACGCGACAAGTCGCGGACCACGATCGTGAACGCATTGCCGTCGATCGCCTCCGCGGCGAGTTCTCGATCCGTCCATCCAATCCGCTTCGCCGACCAACCGTGCCCGTTCTTACCCGACACTTCGCTTGCCATCGAAGCCCGTCGCTTCGCGTCCGGCTGCCGAACCGTGACATGCTGCACCGTCACCGCGTGCTTGTCCTTCAGCCCCGCGTAGGACACCAGCCCGTCCTTCACACCTAGGGATTTCGCAAGCCAGTGAACCCCTTCCGGCGTGGTCAGCGAGTTCTTGCGTAGTTGATAGACGCCGATCGGCTTCCCCGTGGACGCCTCCGCGCTCCACGACGCCGCGACATCACCCCGCACGCGTTCATTGACCAGAAAGTCTTGAGGTATTCGCCGGATCGTCATGCTGGTTCCGCATCACTGGCTGATACTCGCCGAGGAAAGAGACCCACCGAACCGCCGTGCTTCTGAGGCCCGCACCGATGCGCGCATTCTCATGCGATTGTGAAGGGCATCGGCGGATCGAGCGGGAGTAGCCGCGCCGCACGCATGAACCGCTGATAGTTATCCATCGTTTCCCCTAGCGTGTCCCCACCGAACTTTTCGAGCACCGCGCGTGCGATCTCGAACGCCACGACATTCTCCATCACGACGCTCGCCGCCGACACCGCGCAGATGTCGCTCCGCTCGTACTCGCTCTTCGTCTCTCGCTTCGTGTTCAGGTCCACACTGGGCATCCCGCGCAGCAAGGTGGCGATTGGTTTCATCGTCCCACGCACCACGACCGGCGAGCCGTTCGTCATGCCCCCTTCGATCCCCCCGGCGTTGTTCGTCGCCCGCACGAACCCAAGTGCGTGGGTGCCGCGTCGCCCCGCGTCGTACCGGATGGCATCGTGGACATCCGACCCCGCACGCTCCGCACACTGCTTTCCAAGCCCGATCTCAACGCACTTGAACGCTTGAATCCCCATCACCGCGCCCGCGATCCGCGAATCCAGCCGGTCCCGCCAATCCATCGTCGAACCCAGCCCCGGCGGCGCGCCGAACACATGCGCCTCCACCAACCCGCCGACGGTGTCTTTGTCGATCTTCGCGTGTCGAATGATCTCGCACTGCCGCCCGGTCACGTGCTCGTCGGGGCAGTACGTCTCGCTCGCTTCTCGCAGCACCAGCAGCGCACGCCAGTTGTCCTCGTGTACCTCCACGCTCGTTCGCGCATCTCGGATCGAGCGCACAAAGCCGAACACTTCAATACCCATCGGGCCGTCGGTCACGCCGTCTTCACGAATGTACCGCAGCAAACACCGCGCGACCGCACCGGCGGCGGTGCGTGCCGCCGTCTCCCGCGCGCTCGCTCGTTCCAGCGTCTCGCGGCAATCCGTCGTGAGATACTTCACGCTCCCCGCAAAGTCCGCGTGCCCGGGGCGCGGAATCGGCACCGCCGGCGTCTTGGCCGCGTCATCCAATCTCGAATCCTTGTTGCGTATGAGCAGCGTGATCGGCGAGCCCATCGACACCCCGCGACGAACTCCCGACAGCACTTCCACCGTGTCCGTCTCGATGCGTTGCCTCGCCCCGCGCCCGTACCCGCCTTGCCGGCGAGACAACTCGGCGTTGATGAAATCCACATCGATCGGCACCCGCGCTGGCAACCCCGTCACGATCGTCACAAGCCCCGGCCCGTGCGACTCTCCGGCGGTTTGATAGTTCAATATCGGCATACCCAAGGCTATCGTCGGAACCACACCCGAGCGACCACCGGAAAATGATCCGACGCAAATCGGCCCTCGATGCTGTCCCGAAGTATCCCCGCTTCCCGCACCGCCGTCCCCGGCGACACAAAGATATAATCGATTTTGTCCCCCTCCACTGAACCCTTAAATGCGTTGAATGTCCCCACGCCTTTTTCATCGGGATGCTCCTGCCGGAACGAATCCACGAAGACCGCGAGCGACCCCTCTGCCTCACCCCGCCCGGTTCCTTTCATGTACAGCACCGCCGCATTTGCTTCGCCAGCGTTGAAATCCCCGGTGACGAAGACCGGATCCTGATGCTCCCGCCGCGAGATCCGTTCGACCAGCAGCCGCACGCTCCGCTCGCGCGACGCCTGTGACTGGTGATCCAGGTGTACGTTGTAAACATAGAACGCTCGCTCGCCGCTCAGTCCGGGCCGGGCGTTGTCCTCGAAGCGTGCCCATGTACACATCCGGGTGATCGAGTTTCCCCAGTGCTTGCTCCCCGGCACAGCCGGTGTTTCCGAGAACCAGAAGTTCCCCGACTCCAGCACCGCCAACCGATCGGCCCGGTATAGGATCGGTGCGTACTCGCCCCTCTCCGCACCGTCGTCTCGCCCCACACCGACGCTCGCATACCCCGGCACATCCGCCAGGAGTTCCTGCAACTGCGCGTGCAGTGCCTCTTGCACACCCACCACATCCGGCGCGTGCCGCTCGATCACGCCCGAGACCATCCCCCGCCGATTCGGCCATGCGTTCTCCGCGTCACCCGCGTTGTTGTACCGGATGTTGAACGTCATCAGCATCACCGGCAACTCCGCCGAGCCGCCGCGCCGTTTCACCCCGTGCTCCTCGATCTGCCGCACCACGTTAGAGGCCAGGTCGTTCGGGATCGGTATCGACAGGTTGTAGTGCGAGATCTTCCACTCGCTCCCCCTTCGCGTCATCACCCCCGATCCCCGGCACGCTCCAAGATGCGGCGTCGCCAGTGCTTCATCGAACCACGCCGCCTCGCCCGTCTCCGAGAACTCGACATGCCGATCGTGCGCCGTGAAACTCCACGCCTTCCCGCTCTCAAACCGCGGCCTCGCGTACGCCTGGAACTCCGCCACGCTCCATCGCTCGGCCGCGTCGGTCCCCATGAACACGCCATCGGGCGCCATGTGCCCGAAGTACCGCTCATAGTCCGCGCTCGTCGCCGCGCCGTGCCAGTCGTCCAGCACTCGATCAATCTCGCCTCTGGCCCCCGCGCCCGATGCCCCCACCCGCGGTGCCTCTCGCCGGTCGGCGGCGCACCCACTCACCAGCGCAAGCCCCATCACTACACACAGCACCACTCGCAAACATCGGTCCATCTTGGCACCTCCGAACAAATCGTACCGCGGTGCATCGCCACCGCCGGCTCGGCTCTGGACCCTCGTGCGGCCATGTCCGTGCCGCGCCACCGCCAAGAATACTCCCATGAGTTCTCCGAACGACACCCTGCGGAACGGCACACGCGCGTGGCTGACCTCGCCCGGCACCCCCTTGTCCGCCGACATCGTCGAGCCGGCTTCATCGCCCGAAACTCCCCTCCCCGAAGACGACCCCGCCGAGTGGAACGCCATGCGGCTCGAAAACCCACGATTGCACGACGGCGGTATCCTGCGCGTCGTTGCGTTCGACCCACATACACACCGATTCCGGGTCGCACCCGCCGCCTACCGCGACTTCGCCCTGCAAGAGCGACGCCTCGCCCGAACCTGGGCAACCCAGCCACCGAGCGTCCCACGGCGGTTCGACCCGTCGCTTGTCTGGCTGCTCGGTGTCAAAGGGTTCATCATCGGCAAGGACTGTCTGGGCAGCGAGTACCTGCTCATCGCCCGGCGCGCCGGGCAAACCCGTGTCTACCCCTCGCTCTGGGAAGCCGCCCCCGCCGGCGGGATCGACCTCCCTTCTCTCGATCCCCACGCACCCGCCGCATCGCTTGACGCCTTCAACCTCCACGATCGCGTCCTCCACACCCTCCGCAACGAGGCTCACGAAGAACTAGGGCTACCCATCGATGTCCGCGATGCCTTCCCCGTCGTCGTTGTGCAGGATTCCATCGCACGCAGTTTCGATATCTTCGTCCGTCTGGACCTCACCGGCGTCGCCGATCCGCGGCAATGCCCCACCTGCTTCACCGCCGCCGATCGTTGGGAGTACATCGACGCCGCGTGGCTCGCTCGCGCCGACGCGGCCTCCTTCGCTTCCACGGGTGCCCTCTCTCCACCCACGCTCGCGGCGCTGCGCCCGCTCGGCTGGATCGATTGATGACCCTCGCCATCTCCGTGCGATTCACACACCGAATTGCATACGATTGGCCCCATGACTACCCGGACCAATCGACGCGGCACCATCCACCTCTGGCGCGAGACGCTCATCCCCACCACGCGCGAAGCGCCGGCGGACGCCGAGACGCCGAGCCACGTCCTGCTCAGCCGCGCGGGGTTCATCCGTCGCGTGACGGCGGGCGTGTACGACTACCTCCCGCTCGCGTGGCGGACGCTGACGAAGATCAGCACCATCATCCGCGAGGAGATGGACGCCGCGGGCTCGCGCGAACTGTTCATGCCCGTCATCGTGCCCTTCGAGTTCTACGACCAAACCAAGCGTGCCGACGCCTACGGCCCGCAACTCTTCCGGCTCAAGGACCGCAAGGGGAACGACCTCGCGCTCGGCCCGACGCACGAAGAGACGATCACCGAACTGGTGAAGGGTTCGATCACGAGTTACAAGCAGTTGCCGCTGAACTTATATCAGATCCAGACGAAGTTCCGCGACGAGGCGAGGCCGCGAGCGGGGCTGCTGCGCTGCCGCGAGTTTATTATGAAGGACGCGTACTCGTTCCACGCCGAGATCGAGGGGCCGGGGGGGCTGAATGACGCCTACGACGCGATGCACCGGGCGTACTCCAATACGTTCCGGCGGTGTGGGCTGGACTTCACGGCGGTGGAAGCGGTGAGCGGGCCGATCGGCGGCAGCGCGTCGCACGAGTTCATGATTAACTGCGCGAGCGGGGAAGACACGATCCTCAAGTGCCCCGTGAGCGGGTACGCGGCGAACGTCGAGAAGTGCGAGACGGGCGAACGGCCCCGCGGAACGTTCACCGAACCGGCGACGGGCGAACTGACGGAGGTACACACGCCGAACCTGCCGGGAATCGAAGAGGTCGGCAAGTTCATGAAGGTGAAGCCGGAGCGGATGCTCAAGACGATTGTGTTCAGTGCGGATGGGATCGAGGGATCCAGGGATCCTGGGATCAAGTGGGTCGTCGCGGTCGTGCGCGGCGATCACGACGTGAACGAAGACAAGGTGAAGAAACTGTCGGGCTGCACGGTTGCGATGGCGGATGAAAAGACGGCGAAGGCTGCGGGGTTTGCGATCGGGTATGTGTCGCCGCGGGTGGTGAACACGACCCCCGACGTGATGCTGCTGGTGGACGCCGACGCTTCTCAGGGCGGGTTCTGGGCCAGCGGGGGCGACAAGGCCGATCACCACGTCAAGCACTTCAACTGGCGGCGTGAAGTCGGCGCGGCCCTCGATGACGCAACCAAAGTCAGAGTCGGCGATGTCCGCAACGCGATCGCCGGCGATCCTTCGCCGAAATCTCCCGATGCCAAACTCGAAACCGCCCGCGGGATCGAGGTCGGGCACATCTTCAAACTCGGCACCAAGTATTCCGAGGCGATGGGCCTGCGCGTGCTCGATGTGAATCAGCAGCAGCGGGCCGTCATCATGGGGTGCTACGGCATCGGCGTCTCGCGCACCATGGCCGCCTGCGTCGAGATGAGCCACGACGAGAACGGGATCATCTGGCCCGACGCCGTCGCCCCGTACCACGTCATCATCACCTTGATGAAGCACGACGCGCCGGAGCACGCAAAGGCGGCCCGCCAACTCGCCGCCGACCTCGCCGATGCCGGCCTCGATGTCCTCATCGACGACCGCGACGAACGCGCCGGCGTGAAGTTCAAGGACGCCGACCTCATCGGTATCCCCACCCGGCTCGTCATCGGCGACAAGGCTCTCGCCGAAGGGGGCGTGGAGTTCAAACGCCGAAGCGACGCGGGGAAGGGAGAGGTTGTGAAGATGGCGGAGGTGGTGAAGAAGTGCCTTGCTGCCGAGCTCAATCCCGCCGCTTGATACGAGAGATCTTTGAACTTACGAGAGGTCAGCCGTATCTCACCACATATTAAAACACTGCTGATAGTCGTTGTCTGTCTGACGTTCATCATCGGCGTGCCGATCATCGCCGTTCGAGCGATGCGGCGGGATGTGCGTCGGATCGACTTGGAATTTGCTCGTATATTTATGAGCGCGGAACCGCTCATTGACGAAGCGCCGGTAGTGCTTGTCAAGTTCCACGTTTACCACGGGTCGTTGGTCTGGGTTCGGCAAATCCCGATCGAGTTCGAGGCAAGCCCAGGGCCGGCCTTAGCAGTCCTGCGGTCGCTTCTGTTGTTGAATCTGCGAGGCTTGCGCAAGTATCCAGGCGCTGTCTACGTACCGCTTCTGACCACTCTCTGGAATACTAGAGCCAGAAGCGTTCGATACGACGGGCAACTCAGCCGAGTGAGTGAACCGCGGCGGGCCGCACGGCTTTTTTCTCGTTGTCGATCGAGCCACGCTTTGCCATCTCGGGCAAGCCGTGGCTTCAGGAGTTGTACGAAGGCCCACGACACGGCTTGGCTCAACAGCAGCCAACCCGTGCCGCCCGCCGCCCGCCTCACGCCGATGAGAAGAACAAGAGACACGCACGACGGCGACGCGATGGGGCCGACGACGCTCCGGTCTCGCTCCGCTCGCCCTGGGCTGCGTCGCCCCCATCGCCAAGGAATCCCTACCCTCCAAGTGTCACCCATGCGACCGGAACGATCTGTTCCCTATGTGCCCGGTCCAACAGGGTGGGGGGTTGCGTGGGAGTTGGAACCGAAGTAAGATACAGCGTGATCATCGCGGCGAGACAAATACCCGCACACACTTCGGAGGGCGTCAGCGGCCCCGTGGATTCGATCAACTTCCGCGGCACGGTGGCTTCACCAAGACACCGATGTCCTCGTCAAAAGATGGAGGGGCACGACGACATCGGTGGCACGACTTCGGGGCCACCTGCCCAACTTGCTGGTGCTTGCCGATCATTGCGTCCGGGCCTGCTCTTCCCGCGACCGTTCCTATTAGAACATGTGGTAGTGTACGCGATTGCACTTGCTGCTATTTTTTCACCGTCTTCTATACTACCCAAATGCATATGGGAGTGTGCTCACCCTGCCGTTCTTCTAGAGAGTCCTGTACGATGCTTACTTTGCACATGCGCCCAATTGTAGTACTCGGAATGCGATGTGGTACCGAGGTGTACGGATGCATTTTCGTTATACAGCACGCCATTATTGTCTTCAACTTGCAGCAGCCTCCGGCGGTCTTTCAATATGCGATTGGCTATACGGCAACAATAATTAGATGTGCGATGGTGGTTCGTGCACATGCAGCCGTGCCGGCATTTTCATTGAGCGATTCTAAATCGTTTGTTATATGTTCGTGCGTTGCGGGTGCCGTATTTACATCCTGGGATACAATATTCTCAACCGCAAGTTCTCAAGGCGTATTTCTCACCGTGCCACATGAGTTGCTTGTCGTGTCTGGCAACGTCGTCCTCTCATGTCTTGTTGGAAGTATCATCTCTGGGGCCTTGGCAATGCTAACTTGGTTTGTTATTTGGTGTGCCCATAGCTTAATGTCTCGCGGTAATGTAGATAGCAACACGGGTGACCGCAGTGCTTTGTCAAAGGACCCCCAAAACAAGTATAGGTCGCACAGATTATTCGTTATAGTTAGAGTTGTCCGCACTTGGTGCATTGTTGTGTTACTGGCGGTCATGGCAGTTCGAGCGCACTTATTTACTTCCGGTTTCCGAGAAAGAGAGCTTCGCCGCGTAGGACAGCTGTGTCCCAAGGTATGCTCATACTATGACCCCATTGCGAAAGACGGAACCTATCAATTGCAGATCAAACGAGGAGCTATTAAGAAATCAAGTATTTACAATGATCGTGCGTATTGTATAGTTTTGCGCAGTACTGATAGCAGGGACCCATTCGTCGCGCAGATACAAGCAGTTGTGAGAGTGCCGGGTGGTCCAGACACTGCGTTCCTGGAAGCAGAAATTACAAAGGTGTGCTTTTTGACTCTTTCGGATTTCCGAGCCATATGCCAGAACGGCTTATCAAATGCAGACGAACAACTTCTACTTGGGTCAGCAAATGAGTCAGCCGCAGTTGTCACAAATACGCTGGCACGTTATCGCCCACTCCGCAATGTAACACTACTTCCGCGTATGGTAGAAACGGTGTCGTTACCCTCACTGTCGTCGCCGTAGTGTACCATATGTCAGGCAGGTGGCCCTGAGGTCGTCTTCACTTTGGTGTCTTCGAGCGGCAGCTGGCTCTGAATTCTGACGTGGCACCGAGGTCGTCTTCGGGTTCGGTGTCTTCGGGTGGCGAGGGCGGGTAAGGCCGCGGTGCGCGGGGGGGAGACGCGGCTCAGTTTCTGCGAGGCACCGCTAAGATTCGCTCAGACGCGGCCAAGTTTCTCCCATTCGCAGCCAAGTTCCTGTCAGACGCAGCCAAGTTTTGCGCCGACGCAGCCAAGTTTCTGCGAGATTCTGCCAAGGTTCTCACAGAATCTGCCACGAATCTCCGAGATTCTGCCAAGGTTCTGAGAGATTCTGCCACGAATCTCGGAGATTCTGCCAAGGTTCTCCGAGATTATGCCACGAATCTCACAGAAACTGCCAAGGTTCTCTGAGATTCTGCCAAGGTTTTCA
>JBGSIF010000234.1:0-4754 GCA_041742635.1 Phycisphaerales bacterium | reverse complement strand
GGGGGGCGGCGGGGCGGCGTCGGCGGCGGGTGATGCGACGTGGCTGCACACGTTTTTCAATACGGGCACATGGGCGAACGCCGGGGGCGACTTCGCGGTCGATCCGACGGCGAGCGTGAATGTCGGGGCGGTCGGGTCGTACTCGTGGTTCTCGGAAGACCTGGGGCGGAACGTGCAGGATTGGTTGGACGCGCCGGCGGCAAACTTCGGGTGGATCTTGCGAGGGCCGGAGGCCGCGAATGGAACGGCGCGGCGGTTCGATACGCGCGAGACCGGGGTGGAGGCGAATCGCCCGACGTTGATTGTGGAGTACACGATCCCTTCGCCGGGGGCGGCGGGGATCGCGGTGATGGGTGGGATGGTGGCGATGAGAAGGCGCCGGGTGGCGTGAGCGGCGATGTCGGTTTGGCGTAGGGCGGCCTATCGTTTTTCATGTCTATTTTTGCGTCTACGACGTTGAATGCCGGATCGTCGGGTGATTTTCTGTCTGAGATGAAGTGGCGGGGGATGGTGCATCAATGCACGGATGAAGGTGCGCTCGCGGAGCACCTGAAGTCCGGGGAGCGGCGCGCGTATGTGGGGTTCGACCCGACGGCGGATTCGCTCACGATCGGGAACCTGGTGGGAATCATGGCGCTCACGCGGTTTCAGATGGCCGGGCACGATCCGGTGGCGGTGATGGGGGGCGGAACGGGGCTGATCGGGGATCCGTCGGGGAAGTCCGCCGAGCGGCAACTGAGGACGAAAGAAGAGATTGCAGAGAACGTCCGGCGGATCGAGGGGATCTTTGAACGTGTGTGGCGGAACACGGGGGAAATACGGGGGGTGGAACTCAGGCAGCCGACGATCGTGAACAATATCGACTGGCTGGGGAAGTTGTCGTACCTGGATGCGCTGCGGGATATCGGGAAGTATTTTTCGGTTAATATGATGATTCAGAAGGATTCGGTGCGGGAGCGGCTGCATAACCGGGATCAGGGGATTAGTTATACTGAGTTTAGTTATATGATTTTGCAGAGTTATGATTTTGCGTATCTCTACGAGAGCGACAAAGTGACGCTGCAGATGGGGGGGAGCGATCAGTATGGGAATATCGTGAGCGGACTGGATCTCATCAAGAAGCGAGATTGGGCCGGTCTACAACATGATGGCGTGGTAGAGATTGAATCAGGGGCCGAGGGATTTATAGAACATGTACAACTTAAGTCCGCCTTCGGCCTCACCTGGCCCCTGGTCACCAAGGCCGACGGGACGAAGTTCGGGAAGACCGAATCCGGCGCGATCTGGCTCACTGCTCGCTCCGGTTCGCGGGACGTCTCCGCCGCGCGGACGAGTCCGTATGCGTATTACCAGTTCTGGCTCAACGCGGCGGACGCGGACGTGATTCGGTTTGTGAAAATCTACACGCACCTCACGCGGGAGGAGATCGAAGGGCTGGAGGCGTCGCACGCGGCGGATCCCGGTAAGCGGGAAGCGCACCGTGCGCTGGCGCGCGGGGCGACGTGGGTGCTGCACGGGAAGCACGAGATGGAGCAGGCGGAAGCCGCGGCGAAGGCGCTGTTCTCCGGTGATGTGGGGGGGTTGTCGCTGGAGACACTCGAAGAGGTGTTCGCGTCGGTGCCGTCGAGCACGCACGCGAAGGCATCGCTGGAAGGGGCGGGGGTCGGGATGGTTGAACTGCTGGCGCAGACGTCACTTGCCAAGTCAAAGAGCGAAGCGAAGCAGGCGATCACGGAAGGGTCGGTGTCGATCAACGGGGTGAAGGCGTCGATGGAGACTCGGCTCACTGCCGGGTCGCTGCTGCACGGGTCTGTCATAGCGCTTCGGCGCGGCAAGAAGAACTGGCATGTGACGCGATGGGAGTGATGCGCATCACCGGCCATGGGTAAGCGGGCGTAACGTGTGTGCGTCCGATAGAAGTCGTCGCCCACTCTGCTTTGGCGATGGCTCCGAAAACGAACCGATACTCGTCGGCACGACAACGCCATTTGACGGTGGTGCGGGTTTTCAACCCGCACGAACTCTTGCAATTGAGCAGGTTGGAAACCTGCTCCACCATCATCTGGCGTTGTAAAGTCAGCACCCTCCCTCGAAGACCGATTGCTTGCGCGGTTCGGGGGGTATTCAATGGGCAGGTCTGTGCCAGCCTCTCACCCTTGAAGACCGACCGCTTGCGCGGTTCGGCTCAGATTGAACCTAATTTGGTCACACCCCGACAGCAATCGGTCTCCAGATCGTGCGTTTGAACTGGAACGTGCAGATTGCGTGCTTGGGATGGGGAGGTGGGGAGTTCCCGAATGGTCGCCGACACATCGAGGCAATCATGATTCGATTCATCGTCGTCGCCGCGTTGATAACCTTGGGCATGTCATACGCCGCATCGGAGGCCTTCGCACAGTCCGCGTACAAGCCCGACGCGGGCCGGTTCGGCGTGGAGGTTATCGACGAAACCTGGCGCGACGATGCACGCGCCGCCGACCCGGCGAAAGTGGACCCCGGCGATGGAGCGACGACGCCGGAGCAAGTCCGCATTTCGGTCGCCCGGTCGATACGCGGGCGGCGTGTTCCCGTACGGGTGTATCTCCCGTTGACGATCCACCGAACATCTGTGCCCGAGCAGCCTGCGGTCCAGAACGACATCCTCTCAACCCGCTTCCCGGTCGTCATCTTTTCGCACGGCATGGGCGGCTCGCGCGAAGGGTACGAATACATCGCACGCCATCTGGCATCCCACGGCTACCTCGTTGTACTCCCTCAGCACGCCGGTTCGGACAAGGACGCGATTTTCAAAGCGGGCAAGGACAAACTCCTTGGCAAGGACGACTCCGCGCCCGGCACCACGGATGGCACCGCCGCACGACCTGAGGCACCGCGCACCACACGCGGCAGCCGACTTCTCAGGGGGATCACCGACGAGAACACGTCCGACCCCGCGAACCTTGAGAACCGCCCGAAGGACTTGACATTTGTCATCGATAGATTGATGACGCACCCGCGATTGTCGCTCGTCGCCGACACCGATCACATCGCCGCGGCGGGCCACTCCTTCGGGTCATACACCACCATGGCGGTCTGCGGCGTGCGGCTGCAAGTTGCGAAGGGCGGCGCCGAAACGACGCGAACGCTTCGGTCCTTCCGCGACGAACGTGTGCGGTGCGGCATCGCCATGTCACCGCAAGGCCAAGGCGTCATGGGGATCCACGCCGGCGCGTGGGAGTCAATCACGGTTCCGATGCTGCTTGTGACGGGTACCAAAGACATGGGGCAGGGCGATCGAGCGGCGTCGTGGCGCCACCAGCCGTTTGATGCGCTCAGGTCGCCTGATACTTACTTGCTCAATATTCGTGATGCGACCCACATGACCTTCTCGGGCCGCACTGGTGCCGCGCGGCTCGGCGTAGCCAATGAATCGCACCTCACGATCGTCAAGCAGACCGTGGTCGCGTTCCTCGATTGGTACCTTTGTGGAAAACCGGACGCCAAAGCATGGCTCGTCGAGCAAGCGGTGGTGAAGTCTTCGGACGGCGGGTGCGAGTTCGAGCACAAGATGCCCCGACCGGCGAGCGAGCGCGGCAAGTAGCCGGTATTTTGGCTGCCAACAACGGCCGCCAAACCCGTGCGCGATGCCGCGATTCCATGATGTTCTGCAAGGTGTCATTTTCACACCGCATGGCATGAACCGTGCATCCGACATCGCAATAATCAATCCAAGTAGATTGTGCCGACCCGGACGTACCTATTTGGACCCAGCCCCATGCCCTTGTACGAATACATCTGCGAAACCGACGGCTGTGTGATCGAACTCATTCGTCCGATGAACGACGCGGACGTTCCGCCGGTCGATCCTGAAGGCAAGGGCCGACGATTCGTGCGAAAAATATCCACGTTCGCCTCGCCGGGTTCATCCGCGTCCGGCGGCGTGGGTGGCACGCGAGGATCGTCGGCCACCACGGGGGCGTGTTGCCCCTGTGGGAAGACCGCCGGCGGCTGCGGACGGTCAAACTAATCAACCCCGCGTTTGGCGGGGTGCGCGATTTACACGCCGCTCCCGCCCCGTTCCAGTTCACGCATCTTCGCCAGCGTGCGGTCCAACTCTTTTCGCAGCAGCCGCACGCGGAGCAGCGAGCGTACCCGCGTGATGAGTTCCACGCGGTTCACCGGCTTGGTCAAGAAATCATCCGCGCCGGATTCCACGGCCCGCTCGATATCCCCAACTTCGTTGAGTGCCGTGACCATAATCACCGGGATCTCTCGCGTCGCGGGGTTGGATTTGATCTTTGTACAGGCCTGAAACCCGCTCATACGCGGCATCATCACATCCAGCAGAATCAAATCCGGTGGTTGGGCATCGATGCTCGCCAGCGCGTCCACGCCGTCCGCCGCGGTGTTGATCCGGCACTCCAGATCCTCTAGGTATGCGTGAAGTAACTCGACGTTCTGCGGGTTATCGTCCACGATGAGCACGAGTGCCGACGCGAGGTCGAACTCTGCCTCGGGCGTGTTTGCAACCACGGCCTGCGGCACCGGCGCGGACTCGGATCGATTAGGCGGTGTGTGCGACGACATGCGATCAGCCTCCGAAGGAACCATCTCAGGTACGCATCGTAGCCTTGTGACTCAGTGCGCCGATGGCGCGGTTTGCACCCACCGACGGCTTTCTTCAAGGCGCGGTGGTGTCGCGGAGCAAGTCAGGCCGCCGCCTTCGTGTCCGCTCTGTCCGCTGCGCCAGCCGCCACCGGTCCACCGCGCCGTGG
>JBGSIF010000233.1:0-4654 GCA_041742635.1 Phycisphaerales bacterium | reverse complement strand
AAGGGGGATGACAAAGCCCAACAGGGCGTAGACCCAGGAGCCGAAACCTTCCGCCGGGAAGAGCCACGACTTCCCGACACTCACCAGCGCCGGGGCTGCCATACTCAGGAGGACAGCACTCGCGGTGACGCCAAGTAGTGCCATGCCTCTCAGTCGCAGCCGCCACCAGTTGTAAGCTTCGACGCCCCAGGCGCGGTTGGTGACACGAACAAGCGTGGTGAAGCACTGGAGCGCGGCCCAGACCAAGATGGGGAGCGCGATGAGCCCCGCCCGCCCGCGCGCCTGGATCACTCCAGCAATGGCCCCGAAGATCCGCGCTCGCATCTCGCCATCCAGCGGGACGTAGCCTTCCACGTACGTGACGATTGCGCGCTCTGCGCTCTCCCGATCGACAAAGAATGACGCAATGGTGACGAATAGGATGATGAGTGGGAACAGCGAGAAGAACGCATTGAAGGCGAATGATCCCGCCCAATGCGTTCCATCAATCTGCAGAAATCTCTTGGCTGCGAGAAGGGTCACAGCCCAGGTGCTGCGAGCTCTTTGTTCAAATCGCAGTGGCATAGACCTCGCTCCAGATTCCTTCGAGGTACACGTTGCCGACGATCGCCGGCCCGCCGTGCCCGGGGCCGCAGACGTAGATCATGTCGAGGTCGTACTTCTTGATGACCCGGTTCAGATGCACGTAGATGAAGTTCTGCCCGGGGGTCGTGCCCCAGTGTCCGAGCAACATGTGCTTGATGTCCCCGAGCGTCAGCGGGCGCTTGAGCAGCGGGTTGTCAAACAGGTAAATCTGCCCGACCGACAGGTAGTTCGCGGCCCGCCAGTACGCATCCATCTTGTGGAGCAGTTCCGGCGCGAGCGTGCCGGGCGCGGGTGAGGGACCAGCGGGGATCGGGGCGATGGGGGTTGTCGCGGACATCGTTGGCATGGCTCCGGTTCTCACTTTCTCTGCTCGCGCAGCTTCGCCGACCTTCGCCACGCGATCACGCCCGCCGCAGCGCACACACCGCCAACGCCCGAGCGCACCAACGTCCCGCGCCCATCAGGCGCACCGTGGAATCGACGAGTGATCGTGTCGTCCCGCCCCCCAATCCGCTACGCGGAGACTTACCCAATCGGCGAAACGCCCCCGCGCCGCTTGGTTCCGACTCGGCTCAAGCGGATTCCCGGCGGCTTGGAGCGTGTTCCAACTCCTGCGGAGCGTGTTCCAAGTCGGCTGGAGCCTGTTCCAGTTGATTTGGAATGTGCTCTGACTGAAGTGGAGCCCATTCCGAGCCGATGGGAGTGCAGTCCGACTCCTGCGGAGGGCACTCCAAGGCATTCGGAACCAAGCGGCGCAGCGCGCCGCTGGAGCGGGGCCGTTCCCCGCTGACAAATCATCGGCATTCGGAGGCCCCACCATGGCACGCGGAACCAGCAACTACATCCCCCGGCCCGATGGAAACTTCGCGGCGTGGGCGAACCATTACTACGCCGCCGTGGAGAAGTGGTGGTCGGTCAACGGGTTTGACGAGTCCGAGTTGAAGCCGCTGAAGGAAGCCCTCAGCGCGTGGGTCGTGGCGTTCGCCGCGCACGTCAAGGCGCAGGCCGCCGCCGAAGGCGCGCGGCAGGCCAAGGATGCGGCCCGCGCTGCGCTGGAGAAGGAAGTCCGGCCCGTGACCAACTTCGTGCAGGGGTACCCCAAGACCACCGACGCCGACCGGGCCGAGATCGGGATTACGGTGCGCGACACGAGCAAGACCCCAAGCCCGACGCCGACGACGCGCCCGCTGGTGAGCGTCGAGGGCGGATCGCGGCTGACGCACGAACTGCGCTTGGTGGATGAAGGCTCACCGACACGCCGAGGCAAGCCCGAGGGCGTGGCGGGCGCGGAGGTGTGGGTGAAGTTGATCGACGCGGGCCAGCCCGCGCCGACGGACCCGAGCGTCCTGTCGTTCCTGACTATGACCACCCGCCCGATGCTCCGCACCGACTTCCGCGCCGCCGACGGCGGAAAGACTGCGGTCTACATGCTCCGCTGGGTCAACACGCGCGGCGAAAAGGGGCCGTGGTCGGACGTCACGACGGCGACGGTGGCGGCGTAGTTAGAGAAACGACCCTCGGCGGAGTGCTTCTTCGGAGTCGTACCACGCTGAATCGACGAAGGTCTGGATTTGCTGAACGAATGCCCAGATCACGTCTGCCGAAATCGGGAACTCACGGTGCTGGCGTTCCACGTTCGCGGCGGAACTCCGCTGATCGAAAGGCAGCCGCCTCGCCTTGCGAAGCAAGTAAACGTTGTCAACCTCCGTGAGTCGGGGGTCTTCGGGCGTCATGTCCAGGTATTCGACCAGAAGGAAGTAACGCGCAACCGGGCAGCCCTGTTTGAGCCGCTGGGCGGTCCCGGCGGCCTCCTGGAACATTGTCTTGTCGAGATTGACCTTCAGTTCGGCGGCGAAGACCGCCAGCGCAAACTCGCCGGACGCCGTTGAACCCTCGGCGAACTCGCCCGATGAAGAGAACTGGTAATGGATGGGCGTGGCGATAGCGAAGTCCTGATCCTTGGACTTCACAATCACCTGCGGCAGACCGCCGAGCGAGCGGAATCCCGACGGCATGAAGGCCAGCGACATGAACGCCTGCTGTGGGCCGGTGACAAAATTGGTTCCCTCGATCCGGTCAATCACTTCGGAACGCAAGAGGTGGGGCAGGAACTCCTCCAGTACCGAGTTGTCGAGTTTGAGCTGACCCTTCTGCCTCTTGATGAAGTCGCTACCCCTCTTGGCGATGATCTCAACTTCGAGGAAATCCTTGTACTCGTTCAGCAACCGAACCATGTCATCTACGCGGGCGCGGCCGCTTGTTGTCAGAGCGTTCATGGCCGCGAGCCATGCCGTGTAGCGGGTCTTGGCCTCGCGCAAGAGCACTCGGTCAGCCTCCACGCACTTCGCGTTGACAAGGGCGGCTTCGAGCTTCGCAAGGTGGGGAGTTGGGGGGATCACAGCGTCGGGCATGTTGTTCTCTCTTGGCGTAGCAGCGGGGAAGGTTCAACCGCGCGAGCGCCGTGAATCGCGTCGTGAAGGTCGTTCGCCACGTCGCATGGCAAGCCTTCGGTCTGCGCTGCTCTGAGTGCTGCAACGGCAATGCTCCGCGCGTCGTCTGCGGCCCCGCTCGGGCTTTGCGGGGTCGGCCGCAAGTGCAAAATGTCCTCGATGATGGGTTCGCCGAACCGAGTCACAAAGCCGCGTTCCTGCCGCGTGGTCAGCGTGAACCCGAATCGCTCTGCGACCGCCGCGAGCAACGCACCGTTCCTGAACGCCACGCCCCGGACGTTTGACTCACGACCTATGACCACGATGAGGAGGCCTGTGGGCGATAGAACCCGGTGCATCTCCATCAGCCATTCGGACATATCGAGCGCATACTGGATCACCGTCAAAAAGCGGTTGCCCCGGTTTTTCCTGTTCGACCCGAACTCCGATCGCGCGACCCGGAGCAAATCCCACCCCAACGCCTCCATCGCGGCCCGACCGTGCTGGTGGTAGTTGAACACGTTGATATACGGCGGCGACGTGAGCGCGAAGTCAATGGACCCATCGGCGACGGGGGCGTTGCGTGCGTCGGAATGATGAACAGCGATGTCGGTGGACGCGTATGGAAGGTCCATGATTGCTGCCGCATAGGAATCAAAGGATGCGAAGAGTGCGCCGCTGACATTCGCCGGTTCGGACTCCATGGCGCGAAGAAGCGTGTTGGCGAGGGCGATGCGTTGAAGGTCGTCCTGTGTCTCGCCGATGGCACTCGCAAGGGTTCGCTTAGCGCAGGCGTGCCCATTGCCATTAGATTCGACGCTTGCGCTGAACAGCGGACCCGCGCCTCGGTCGCCACTGATTTCGGCGAGGCGAGCCCTCGCCCGGGACAGCGCAGTACGGCGGGCGCTCAAGGCGACGGGGACGAATCGGACAGATTCGGCCATCGTTACGGCGGCGGGGTTGATTTCGGTCCCAACGGCGTGGAGCCCGCGCCGCGCAGCCTCCCAGAGTGTGGTGCCGACCCCCGAGAACGGGTCGAGCACGGTGCCAGTGGATGGTCCGTAGTTGGCCAACAGCAATTCGACCAGTTCGGGCGAGAATTGTCCCCGCCACGGGAATGGGTTGGTGCGTTGTCTCCCCGCCAAATTCAGGAGTCCAGGCGCGATCGACATGATGTCGAGCGGTACCCGCTTGAAGGCGTCGGTCTCTGCTTCCTGCACGTCGGTTCGATCCATTGAGGAAAGGGTATCACGGAAATCCCGCCGGGTTTGCCGGATTGGCTTCAAGTCGCCCCGTCGGCCCGTCGATGCACCTCGGAGTGTCCTCCGCGTGCCGATTGACGGCTTGGGTAGCGGCTGGACGTGTTCACGAGCAAGCCGCCGAATCCACTGATGGAGACTCTGAATCATGGCTGACTACATCCCCGGTCCCGATGCGAACTTTCAGGCGTGGCAATCCAACTTCGTGACCTACGCCAACGCCAACCTTGCCGCGCTCGGGCTGACCGCGCCGGACATGGCCCGCTCCGCAAGGCCCAGCAACTCACCCGCACGCCGCTGGGTCAGACGTCGCTCGGCGATGCGCGTCATGATCTGCAATCGGTCCAGCTCCTCGTGGCTCAATGTCACGTACTCCGTCAT
>JBGSIF010000232.1:0-1590 GCA_041742635.1 Phycisphaerales bacterium | reverse complement strand
GCGCCAGTTCCCGCCGCGGCGGGCGCGGCCGGACTCACCGCGCCGGCCCCTTCAAGATCACCCATGATCTCTTCCATGATCGCGCCGACTTCGCTCGTGAGCCGGTCGACGCGGTTACGGAAGAACGTGTACGCCGCTGTGCATGGGATCGCCACCAACAACCCTTCGACCGTCGTGATAAGCGCGATCGAGATGTACCCAGCCAGTTCGTAGGGCTTGGCGGTGCCCTCGGTCGACGCGATCGTCTCGAACGCACCCACCATCCCAACCACGGTGCCGAGCAAGCCAAGCATCGGGGCAATCGATCCGATCAGCCCGATGCCGTCGGTCGATCGATGCAGACGAGTTGATTGTTCCTGACCGGCCTCTTCAATCGCCGTTCGCAGTTCCATCAGCCCGAACGGCGAGCGCGAACACCGGTCCAGCGCGGCCCCCAGCACACGCGTGAGATAACAGTCGTTCACCTCTTCCTTGCACGCCCGCAGCGCGCCCGCGACATCGCCCCCGCGGAGCAGCCCGCGCACGCCCACAACGATCTCCGGCGGCGCGAGTTTCGCGCGCCGGATCTGGAACAGGTGCATGATCGTCAGCCCCACCGCCACCACCGAGAGCACGATGATCGAGTGCCCGATCCAGCCACCGGACTTGATGTGGTCGAGCAGCGCTTTGGTCTGCGGCTCGGCCGCCGCTTGCGCCAGCATCGTCATCGAACTCGTCCACGCGATCGCGCTCATGTGTTCCTTTCGTCGGACCTCGCCGCGTCATTCCACCGGGGGCAAATCGGCCTCTTCGCTCTTGGGCACGATCGCCTTGACCTTCCGTACTTCATCGGAGTTGACCGCCGGATGCCTCGGATACTTGGAAATCAGTTCGTGCTTCAGCACCCCGGCGCCGCTCGCATCGCCCATCGCCGCCAGCGTTCCCGCGCCCTCCGTCAGCGCCAGCCCAGCGAGGTAGGCATGTTCGGTCCCGAACCGAGCCGGCAGGTGCAGCAGTTCGATCACCCCTTTGAGCCGCTCCCGTTCATCCCCTTCATTTGCCAGCGACTGCCCGAGCGCGAACCGGCACCACGCCTCGACCCATCGCGGCGTCACGTCCCGCGCCTCTGTCACACCCCGGGGCGTGGGGACCGCCGCGTCGATCCGTGCCCGCAGCGCATCCCTGGCTTCCTCCCGCTCTGTTTCGTCCCCGAAGCGGGCAACCAGCATGTCGCGTACCAGCACACCGCCGACCGAGTTCATCGACGAAAGCCCGGCAACGATCTCCGCGCGCGCGGGGGCGGAATCTCCGAACGGCGAGTGTAGTTTTGCGGCGGCTTCATACGCGCGCGCGAGTTCGCCCGTCGTACCCGATTCATTGCGGAGTGCGTCCCACCCCGGCGCGCCGGCGAGTGAATCGAGTGCCGCCCCGCGAAGCCACACGGGTGGCAACAATGGACACAGCCCATACTCGGCATCGATGAAGCCACGGGTGATACCCACATCGATCGTCCCACCGATCCAACGTGCGGGGGCATCGCCGGCGGTGTGGGGCAGGATCTGCGTTCGAGCCGCGATGGCGTTCAGCCACGGGATCACCGCCGCCGCCGCC
>JBGSIF010000231.1:0-3933 GCA_041742635.1 Phycisphaerales bacterium | reverse complement strand
GGTGGCGACGCGCGCGCTGCACAACGTGACGGCACGCCCGCGTGACTGTCCGCTCGTCGTCGCTCGTGATGTTCCGCTCACTCGCCACCATCGCTGCTCGCGTGCTAGGTTGCTCGCACGCGAGCAGGCGCGCCGAACTTCGTGCCGGCCAGCGCGACGACGGGTGAACGTGGCACCTCGCTCGCCTCCGGGTTGCGCCGCCGGTGAGTAAGTCGGCTGGCTGAGTGGGTGCGTGGCCACCGAGCGAGCCGGGCCGCTTGGCATCGAACTTTCACGGTGAAAGATGGCGGCCCAGACTGCCGAAGCACCGCTTCGGGGAGATGTCTGTGCATGAAATCACTCCAATTCTTTTTTTCCGCTCCGGTGCGTGCACACACCTCGCGTGTCCCGATTCTTCCCGTCAATCGCGTCAGAATGGCAGAAGAGTTCGCGATGAAATCGCGGCGATTTTCTTGATAAGAGTTCGTCGGCTGAGGCCAGGAGGTTGCACTTCGGCACCCGAGTCGTGCCGAAGTGAGACGGCGCGGCCCGAGCGGGGATGGCATCGCCCGGACCTCGTAGTCGTGCCCCGGGAAGCCGTCGTTGCTGGCATACCCAGCACGCGTTTGCGTTGGAATCGAAGCCATCACCGAGCGTCGGGGTTAAAACTGGTTTAACAAGAAGTAGCCAAGGGCCAGTTGCCCGAGGCATCCGATCAAGTCCCAGTTCAATCACCCGCCATCTATTCCGGTTTGAGAGGTCGAAGTGGTGCGTGAACCGGTCAAGTTCATCGCTCAACTGGAGGACGGGAAGGTTGTGCTTACCGCAGGCGCTTGACACAGACGTTTGGTTATGAGACGATGCAACAGCATTATTATTTCTAGGACATGAAAAATCGTGGATCGATCAGGTTGATTCTTGGTGTACCGCACGAGTGAGCCAGCACGAGGTCTCGTGCTTCTCACGGTGCCATACCTACCAAGGAGACGACTATGAAGATTTGTGTTTTTCTGGATGTCGAGAATCCCAGTTGGGATGTGTCGTGGCTGCGTTCGGGCGGGCTGATCTCTCTCAGCGACGCGCACGGGCACAAACTGCACGGCCTAGTAGAGAGGGTCCACACGGATGACAGAGAGTTCACAGAAGGGCGAGAGCCAGCCGGCACAGCGACCGGAGACACGTCTCACGAGTTCGCCCCCCAAGACGACGCCGCCGACTCCCACAAGCACGGAGGCAGGGGGCTGCTTCACGTCGGCGCGGGTCACGCTGCAACAGGCGATGGCCACGATCACCCCGGAGATTGAGGCCGATTTTCTCAAACGGGATGCGGCATACCGCGATTATGCCAAGATTCATCCGGATGCAACCATCGACGAGTTGATGGAGTATCTAGAGAAGATCAAACCGTCGGATGCCGCAATGCGAAGTCTTTACACACGTTGGGCTGCGGCAACCAGGCTGCGCGCGGCAAGCGAAAAATCCGAAGGGCGTACTCCTTAACGGGCCTACGCCCGCTTCACAACCGAAGATCGCGAGGCATCTGAGTGGATTTAGTAGACCCGCTCTCGATGTTTCGTGTCATCTCCGCCATGGATGAGGTGTGCCATGCATCGGGAAGTGTCGCAAGCTGCTTGGACTGCCGCCTGTGAAGTCACGTCTTCACTGATTGAAGCCAAAGGCAATATTGCTCCCCATGAAGTCTCTGAGCAATTTTGGCTTGCCGCCCTCGACATCGGTGCGCATTGGGCCCGTGTCCGTGGAGTTTCTGAATCCGATTCGATGGACGTCGCATTGGATGCGTATGTTGCTTTGCTCGAGAAGCCGTACTGCTTTGGGTGCGTTGAGCAGCTCGTCGCGTGCTACAAGCTGGCGGTGTTGACAAAGGCCAAGAAGTGGCGACTCAGGCATCGCGAGTCGATGAGTGGCGAAGTCTCGCAAGTGTACGAACCATCGGTCCAGCGAGAGGATGATCTCGAAAAGGTGCTGGCTTTGTTGGCTGGGTTGCCAGCCGAAGACGCCACGCTTGTGTGGCAGTACGTGGTGGAGGGCAAAACGTACGCAGAAATCGCAGCTATGGAAGAGGTTTCGATTGCCACGATTTGGCGTCGCGTACGTGATATTTTCGGGTACCTTCGCGGCTTGCTGGTTCAGTAACAAAGGGATGGCGCGAGGTGCCACAGCAGCCGCTAGAGGTGTTCTCGCGGCTGTTTTCGACGTTAGTAGAGACGCCGCTGTGTACGAGCCGTCGCGCCACCCCGCATCAACGTACAAGATCCCCGTTGAAAAACGAGCGGAAGTGGCCCTTTTCCACATCAACTCAGTCAAGCTGTCCCAGTGAGTAGCGTGGCGGATTTTGGGCAAGGCCGCTAACCGGTCATTTTTCCCAAGTTTCGCTCGAAAAAAAAGCCCACCAGAAAGGCAGGCTGGGCGAGGGCTAGGCGATCTCAAGCCAACTGGCGATCACATCGCCATGTTGGACGGGGGCCGGATTCGCTTTCACGCATCGGCCCCCACACTCGGATCAATTGGCCGTCGTTCATGAGCACGGCGATGTCTGATTTGAGTTCCGCAAATGCAGGGCGAGCCTCCGGCGGAATGTCGATGATGAACTCAGCGGCGAGATGTTCACCGCCCGAGACGGGCGTAGGAATCCGATGCACTTCCATGAACACGATATTGAGGCCGTGTTTGCCCGCCAAGATCGCAATCGTGGCAACCTGGGCGTCATCGGGGGCTTCGAGAAAAATTTCGTACCGGTGCTTGCCGCATTTGTGTGGCAGGCGGCGGTTCACTTGGAATTTCGAGCGTTCCGCAGGAAACAGGCGGTGGTGTTCCGCGAGTTCAATCAGATTCTCCACGTTCTCGGTGGCACCGACTGCTTGGACGCTCAGAAAGCATGTACCACGGTGCGTCGAACCCCGTGCTTGCTCGACCCAGCATCCGGCCTTGGTTGGCAAGAGAAGGCCTTCACCGAAGGTGCCAGGTTTGTCTACTGAACAGGCAGAGAGATCTGTAGATGCTGAGTGCGGTGAGCCGAGAACGAGCCGCTTAGGCGGCGGCGGTTGGCCAGAAATGGGACATAACTTTGGATCGTTGGGCAACGTTGCTGATCCGATGAATGAGAAGGTGGCGTGTGGCATTGGGGTCTCCTGTGTTGTTCACGACACCAGTCCCAACCCGATGGGACGAGTATTTTTCAATATAACAGCATTAAGATACCGGACTACGGCATACGCGATAGAACTAAACCGCCTCGGCGACGATTTGAACTATGAAAACCAGCCGCCGAGCGTTCGACGCCCGGCGGCTTGCATGGGAAAGGAAGGGGGCTGGGGGAGGGGGGGCTAGCGCTCGACTCGCTCCATCACGAACACCTCTTTGAGCGACGCGGGCCGCCAGCGGTTGACCCGCTCGGCGAGGTCACGGTCGCCGAGGCTCTTGGGGTCGCTCGCCGCCTGTGCGAAGAGGGCCGCGAGTTCCTCGACGAGCTCCGACTTCTTGCGCTCCAGCGCTGCCGCCGTGACCGGTGCCTCCCCCTCCGGCCCCCCTTTCAGCACGCCCACCAAGTGAGCGAGGTGGGCCTTCTGGTACCCCGCGAGCCACCCGGCACCGGGAACCCACCCCCCCTTCTCCCGCACGTCCACGCTCAACTCATCACGGAGCGTCCGCACGAGCAACGCCTGGGCCGTCGTGCATCCCGTGAGGGGGACGAGTGGGTCGTCGTTGATGGCCACCGCCGCGTGGAAGCGGCCACGCGGGCGGCGCTGACCGAAGTTCCTGCGGTCTTGCTCGACGGGGACGTGACGCCGGAGCGCGTCACGGAACTGCAGATCGTCACGGCGACCCAGCGCGAGGGCCTCACGCCCATGGACAAGGCGCGGGGGATCGAGCACCTCTTGAGAGTCACCGGCTCGACCGCGTCGAAGACGGCGGCCCGCCTGCAGATGTCCGAGG
>JBGSIF010000230.1:0-3037 GCA_041742635.1 Phycisphaerales bacterium | reverse complement strand
GCGCTGCAGGACCACCTGCTCGGCGGCGTTCTTCTTGAACTCGTCGGAATAAACCTTGTTCTTCGGCATCGTGACACTCCTTTGCACGGGCAGTTGTAGCCCGGCAGGGTTTGTGTCAACGGAACGTGGGATGGGTCAGACTTCTATAGGTCACCCGGAGCAAAACTCGGTCCCGGCACACGTTTTTGCAACCAACGTGCATCTACTCCGCCGCCGCGCGCGGCGTCGAGCGTTGCGCTCGCCGTCACACGCCAATGTGGGATTCTTCGTGTTTTTCGGGCAACTCGTCGAATCGTCCTCCAACTCGTTTTATCTCGGGTTTTCGACCCTTCTCGACCCGTTTCGAGCATTCTTTGTCGGTTCTCGCTCATCCAAGCGCGATACGCAAATCCTCGATCAAGTCCTCTACATCCTCGATCCCGACCGACAGTCGCACGAATCCGTCCACAATCCCCAGTTTCGCGCGCGCCTCCGCGGGGATACTCGCGTGGGTCATAATCGCCGGATGTTCGATCAAAGATTCCACCCCACCGAGCGATTCCGCCAACGAAAACAAGTGGACCCGCTCCAAAAACCGTTTCGCCGGTTCGATCCCCCCCTTGATCACGCACGAGATCATCCCGCCGAACCCTCTCATCTGTTTCTTGGCAATCTGGTGCTGTGGATGTGATTCCAGCCCAGGATAAATCACCTTCTCGACCTTTGAATGCCACGCCAAGTACTCGGCGACCTTCATCGCGTTCGAGCAGTGCCGCTCCATGCGCACATGCAGGGTTTTCGTGGATCGGAGGAGGAAGAAGCAGTCCATCGGCCCCGGGATCGCTCCGACCGCGTTCTGAATGAAGCGCAGGCGTTCGGCGATGGCCGGATCGCTCGTCATCAGTGCTCCGCCCACTACGTCGCTGTGCCCGCCGAGGTACTTTGTGCAGGAGTGAGAGACAATGTCCGCTCCAAGTGCCAGCGGATTCTGAAGATACGGCGTGGCAAAGGTGTTATCGACCACGACGAGCGGCGCGCGCGGCGTGCCGCCGCCCCAGTACCAGCCGGATTGCTGGCCGCGTTTCTTCACCAGGTGAGCGATAGCCTGGATATCGATGACCTTGAGCATGGGGTTGCTGGGTGTTTCAAGCCAGACCATGCGGGTCTTGTCGGTGAAGGCCTGTTCGGTTTCGGCGAGATTGGTCATATCGACGCGTGAGCAGGTAATGCCAGTATGGGCGAAGACCTTGTCGATGATGCGGAAGGATCCGCCATAGACGTCGTCGGAGAGGACGATGTGGTCGCCGGCTTTGAGGAGGTGCAAGACGCAGTCCATGGCACCGAGGCCGGAGCCGAAACTGAAGGCGTGCGCCGCGCCTTCGAGAGCGGCGAGGTTGGCTTCGAGCGCGGTGCGGGTGGGGTTTTTGGATCGGGCATAGTCGTAGCCGTCTTTGAAGACGCCGGGTGAGGATTGGACGAAGGTAGAGGTTTGGTAGACGGGCGTCATAATGGCGCCTGTGGTGGGGTCGGGTTGCTGGCCGGCGTGGATGCAGTTGGTGCCGAAGCGGTGGTGGTGTTGCATGGGAGGTGATAGTAGGGAAGCCCTGCGTGAAGTGGAGTGCGGCCCCGGAGTGTGGATGGCAGGTGCAGTGTGGATTATCGAGAGGGAACGGGCGCGTGAGCGGGGGTGTGTTTTTCGAGTTAATTGTGTAGGAGTTGTATCCCAATAGGCCGTGCCGATCGCATTCAATATTTTGGAAAGGATGGCATATGCGAAACGTGTCTCTCAGCGTTGGTGGTACGCCGCTGGGCCTCGCTCCGACATGGGCGTACCCGAAAGGCGAGAAACTCGGTTATTTTTTGGTGCCGTACTACAAACTGACAGTCACGGGGACGAATGCAAAGGGAGTAGCGACCGCGAGCGCGTTTCCTGTACTCCGGTTTGGGGTGATGTCACGCGACGGGGTAAAAGTTGAAAGCGTGGGCCTCGCGCAGCGGCAAACACATACCATTAAAGCGTGGATCCCGACATACCGGGTTCACAGCGCTGTCTCGCTGGAGAATGGTGCGTGGCAGGTGTACGACAACTTTCTGATCCACGATGGGCCGGACTCGCTCTCGCAAGTGTTTGCGACGATCGGATGCGTAGAGATCATGGGGCCGAGCGGGTTTGTGAAGTTCAACGACTTATTGATTTCACTCGCGGGATCAAGTGCCAAGTCCAGGGACGGTCAACTCGCCGATATCGGCAAGTCGGGTCGGCTGACGATTACCTACGAGCAAGCGGCACGCCCTGCGGTGAAGAAGTACACCGGGCCGTGAGACCACGCACAAAGTTGTGAGCGGAACAGGACGGTCGAGTGAGCCGGTAGAGTTGTCCGAGGTTGTTGTGGAGAAGGCCGCGGAACCAATCGAGCGTGAAGCCGCGGAGCGGGAGTGAGTGATTATTCTTTGGGCTTACCGCGGTCGCCGCGGCCTTCGCGTGGGCCGGCAGGCGCTGGACCGAGGAAGTCCTCGAAGCGGCCCGGCTTGCCGGAGCGTTTGATAAGCGCTTCCATGAGGCGATCGATGATCTGATCGCGCTGGGCACTCATTTTATCGATTTCCTTATCGCGTTCGGCGGCGCGTGCGCGGAGGTTGTCGGCGTCGGCTTTCATGGAGAGTTCGCGGTTGTCGAACTGCTTAGTGATGATGCCGCGGAGTTCGGCGCTTTTGGCGACGAGGGCGGGGCTGTCGGCGGGGGTGTCCTTGGCACGCAGGTCGAGGATTTCCTTGGCAAGGGGGAGGGAGCGGCGAGCGAGTTCGAGGTCGGAGAGCCGGAGTGCGTAGACCTTCGGGTCGCGGCTGTGCAGGTCGATCATCCAGCGCATACGAGGGAAGAGTTCGCCGATTTTTCGGCGGGCGGCTTCGGGGTCTTTGGCGAGGAGTTCGTCGAGGGTACGGAGCATGTCGGGGGCGGCGTGAGCGAGGATTTCGCGGATGATCTCGCGGTCGCTGTCGGTGAGTTCGCGGGGGCCATCCGGAGCGGCGGCTGGCTCGTCGCCGCGGCCGGCGACGG
>JBGSIF010000229.1:0-15947 GCA_041742635.1 Phycisphaerales bacterium | reverse complement strand
ACGTCGAACGAGGGTGCGCCCGCCGATCAGGTCGCGTTGCTGCGGGCGGTCGTGCAACGGGCGCGGCAGGCCATCCGCCGGGTCATGCCCACATCCGTGGGCATGAGCCTGATCGAGCCTTGCCATTCGCTATCGCCGCCGCCGACCGACCACGAGGCGGCACGATTGTGGATCGAAGAGGAGGTTCGGCGTGCCGGGTTTCAGCGAGCGACCTGGGTACCGGAAGGCGGGTGGCAAATGGCTTGCCCGAAGCCGGCGACGTCGCCGATGTCGGCGATCGTTGTCGCCGACGAAGCCCGGGCTCGCGAGATCGATGATGTGCAAAGCATATTGAATGAAGGGGATCGCGCGAACCAAGCGGCCCGGTCTATCGATCGGCTGATCTGGTACCCATCGCTGATCAGCGGTACGGATCGACTACGGCGGGCGCGGGACGACGCGGAGGCGGACGTGCTTATTCGACGCCGACTGAACGAAGTCGTCGAGGGCGGGGCGCGGCGTGTGATGATCTACGGGGCCGGGCAACACTTACTTCGGCACGCCGGCATCTTTGACGAAGGGCTGCCGATCGTCGGTATCGCCGATGATCGATCGTTTGCGTGGGAACAAATGTTCGGCGTCCCGGTGGTGCCGACCGCGCTCGTGCCGACACTGAACCCTGATGTCCTCGTGCTGTTCAGCGATGCGTGGGAAGAGGCCATGTGGGAGCGCACGACATGTCTGCGCGACGCGGGGATCCGCGTCGTGCCGATTTATTCGACCACGCTGGGACGATGCCAGCATGACTCGACATCGAGAACCGCGGCGTGACGAATCCGGCCGCAACGAGCGTTCACGGTGCCATAGTTTGCACGATCACCCCGAACCAGAGATGGACACGCCGATTATGCTGACCGAAACTGCAACCATCGAACCGGGCACACACGCAGGCATCGTGCAAGCCGCGGCACGCACCACGCCGGTGATCGAGGCTGATCCATTCGCACACGAGACCCAGCGCGACCGGCTCCGACGCCGACTCTTGGAAACCACGGCAGAACTGTGCGCCGCACGCGGGCATCGGCGGATTGCGCTGTGCGGGCGTGCGGGCGACTTGTGGCCGATCGCTCGCCAGCCTTGGCAGTGGCACAACGTGCGGGTGACGACGATGCTCAGCGATGATGCCGCGCCTGGGAGCCTGCGCGGGGTGGATGTTCGGTGCTGCGATGGCGCCGCCGCTGCCGACGATGCGTGCGATGTCTCCGCGGTTGTGGTGTGTTCCGAGGAATATGAGCATCTCTGGTTCGAGCGTGCGAAGGGGTGGTCGGATTCACTCGTTCGTGCGACGGGCAATGGGCAGGCCCGCCCCGAAGTACTGCGTCCATATTTTTGTCATCCGACATGGGAGTCAGACGAGCCGGCACGGCGGCGATTGGCACAGCACTGGGACATCAGCCCCCACGACGCAGAATGGCTGATTCGCAATCGATCCGAACGGCACGATGCCACGCTCCCGATGCTCTTACCCTCGCGTACGGAACTGCATCTGCGCCGGTACGAGTTCGCGTCAAAGTACACGTCCGGCAAGCGCGTGGCGGATATTGCCTGCGGTCTTGGGTACGGCACGCGCATTGTGATGAGTGATGGACAAGCCGCCGGCGTCGTTGGGATCGACCTGAGCGACGAAGCCGTGGCGTATGCGAGGCGTCGTTTCGCGCGCCCCGGGGTGACGTTTCAAACCGCCGACGCGAGCCGCACCGGGCTGGCGGACGCATCCGCGGATGTGATCACGAGTTTCGAGACGATCGAGCATGTGCCGGACCCGGCCCGGCTACTGCGGGAGTTCGTGCGCGTACTCGCGCCCGGGGGGACGCTCGTGCTCAGCACGCCCAACGACTGGGGTTTGACCGCCCATCATGTGCATAGTTTTACGCCCGAATCACTCCGGGCCGCGGTCGAGGAGCGGTTCGATATCCAAGGCTGGTGGACCCAGCGAGCGACGAGCGAACGGCTGCAGCGCGGGCTTCCCGAGGGGATCGCCGCTCGACGCTCGATCGACGATCCGGCGGAGACGTTGCTCCTGGTCGCGCGTCGGCGTGATATGCAGCCGGACGACGCACTGGCACGCCCGGCGCCGTTGCACGCCGAACCAACCTGAGCCGGACCCGCTGGCGGCTCATATAGTCCGCGCAATGTCATTTGCTTCAGCCCACACCGGATTGACCGTTGCTCGACAAGACGCCGCCGCCGCACCGCAGGCTTTGTCCGGCGTCGCTCGCAAATCCGCGATCGCACAGGGATCGTTCATCGTGATGATCGGGCTGACGCTCGGCCTGGTGATGTTGCTGGTTGCGGTGGTGCTGCTTCGGCGTCACCATCATCGGGTGAGCCGCATGAAGTCGCCGAGGGCGGAGCAGGAGATCGAGCGTGCGAAGAAGGCGGTTCGCCCGGATGCGTGGTCCGAAGCCGCGCGCCGAATGGACCCGCAGCGGATCAAGGATGGGACCAGCGACACGGTGGATTTCGACCCGCGTGAACTCGGTCCGGAAGATATCTGGCCACCGGATGACGAGCCGCCGCGAAACGGCAAGCACGATCACTCCGGGCCGAACGGCGACCCGGGACGCACGCCATGACAAGCGCCGCGCCGATGTTCGACCGTCGTCCGGTCGCCCTGGTCACCGGCGGAACGAAGCGCGTGGGGCTGGCGATATGCACCTCGCTTGCTCGTGACGGGTGCGATGTGATCTTCACGTATCGCGCTTCGTCGAGCGATGCCGACGCTGCGGCAACCACTATCCTGCGAGCCTCGTCCGATCTGGCCGCACCCGCACCTCGGCGTGGTGCGGTGCCAAGAGTGGAGCCGCTCGAACTCGACTTGAACGATCTCGCGGCGGTCGAACGAGTGGCGGCGGACGTCCGAGCACACGAGCCGTACCTGGACGTGCTGGTTCACAATGCGTCCATCTATCGTTCTACTCCGCTCGATGGACTCTCGCCGGATGAGGCACTCGAACATTATCGTGTGAACGCGCTGGCACCGCTGCTCCTCACGAAGCACCTGGCACCTCGGCTTTCGGCGTCAACGATGCCCGGCGGCGGCGCGGTCGTAGCGATGCTCGATATACACGCGATGGGTCTGCCCCGTTCGCGCCACAGCGCGTATGCGATGTCCAAAGCCGCACTGCACGAAATGGTGCGCTCGCTGGCGCGGGAACTGGCTCCGCGCGTGCGGGTGAACGGCGTGGCTCCCGGCGTAGTGGCGTGGCCCGAAGCGGGCGACGAGGCTGCGCCCGCCATGCAGGCCGCGTATCTTTCACGGGTTCCACTGGCGCGCGCGGGTACGCCCGATGACGCTGCCGATGCCGTTCGCTGGCTCGCGCTCGATGCCCGCTACACCACCGGACAGGTGATACGGATCGATGGCGGGCGATCGATGGCATAAACCAACGGTGTGCTGTCGAGGACCAATGACCTGTGTTCCTTTCTGGCACGCCACTTCGGCGAACAACATGGTCCATACCAAACACACCACCGATTTCCGATTGATCCGGTTCCCGTCGGGTAACGACCTGCTCGCCGAGGCCGAGCGGATCGTCGCCGCCGAGCGTGCCGGCACGCTTCGTCGAAGCGGCAACTGGACCGTCGGGCAGAACTTTTCGCACCTTGCGACATGGATCGAGTTCGCGCTGGACGGATACCCGCCCAAGGTCAAGCCCGGGGTGTTGATCCGTGTCGTGATGAAGTTGATGAAGCGCAAGTTCATGCGGGGTCCACTCCCGCGTGGGGTGAAGATCCCCGGCATGGCCGGCGGCACGCTCGGTGCCGACGACATGCCGACCGACGCCGCACTGCACAGACTCCGCCGCGCGTGGGAGCGGCTGATGTCGACCGCACCGACGCGTCCCAACCCGATCTTTGGGCCGTTGCCCCACGAGGAGTGGATCCAGATGCACCTGCGGCACGCCGAGTTGCACATGGGCTATCTGCATCCGTGAGCAGGGAGGGGGCGAACCGAGTACAAGACAAACACTTTTCGCCGTGACTGGCACGGCGGTCTCTCGGGTGTAGCCTTGCAGGTCGATACTCTTTCGCGTGGGGTTTGTTGTAAGCGAGTGACGCAAGCGTTTCGGTGCAGTGTTCTCGGACCTCTTTCCCACGAGGATTCAATATGTGTGCATCTTTGCGAACAAAGCCGGTGTTGTTGGGTATCGGGCCGGCGCTGGTTGTGCTGGGCGTGCTGGGCGTGTGCGGCGCGGCGTTTGGGGATGTGCGGTACGTCCGTGCAGATGCCGTGGGCGCGAATACGGGCGATTCCTGGGCCGATGCGTACACCGACCTGCAAGCCGCGCTTGCCGCCGCGGGTGTCGGCGATGAAATCTGGGTTGCCGCTGGGACGTATTCCCCGGCTCCCCGGCCCGTGTCGCCCGAAAACGCCAACCGCGACGTTGCCTTTGCCATGCGCAGCGGTGTCGCCCTCTTCGGCGGGTTCGCCGGCACCGAAACTTCCCGCGATCTGCGCGACCCCGAAGCCAACCCCACTATCCTCTCCGGCGACCTCTTCGGTGACGATACCGACGATTTCACCAACTCAACCGAAAACTCCTACCAGGTCGTCGTCGCCGTCGATGTCGATGCCACCGGCATTCTTGACGGGTTCACTATCCGCGCCGGATACGCCGACGGCGTCTCGCTCGGTGCCGTTCCCGAGAGCAAAGACCAAGGCTCGGGAATCAACATCTACAACGGCGGCCCCATCATCCGCCACTGCATCGTCGAGCATAACTACTCCGGCAACCACGGCTCGCTTAACGACCACGGCGACACCACCCGCGTCGAACACTGCGTCTTCCGCCATAACTTCTCCGTCGGCTTCGGTGCCGGGCTGTACCTCCACAACCACTCGCAGACGTCCGTGAGCGACTGCGTGTTTGAGTTCAACACCGCCTCCGCCGAGGGCGGCGGTATGTACTCCCGAAGCATGACCGGCGCGATGGTGCGGGATTGCTATTTCCGCGAGAACACCGCGGTGCTCGGTGCGGGCTTCTACAACGCCGAGGCGAGTTCCGCACACATCGATTCCTGCACGTTCTTCGGTAACTTCGCCGTCAACGGCGGGGGCGGGGTGTACTCCGACCGCACTGGCGTCGCCATCTCCAACTGCCTCTTCGTAGAGAACTCCGCCGGTGTCGACGAAGACGGCGGCGGCGCGGGCAGTGGGGGGAGCGGCGGCGGTGGTGTGTGGTTCTCCGGTGGTACCAACACCCTGCTTAACTGCGTCTTTAGCAACAACGCCGCTTCGTTCGGCGGGGGCGTCTACAACATCGACCTCGCCGAAGCCACCATCCAAGGATGCCTCTTTATCCGCAACTTCGCACGCGAAGCCGGCGGCGTCTACGCCCTCAGTTCTCCCGTCCGCATCCGTCAATGCACTTTCCTCGGCAACCGCGCGTTCGATGGCGTCTTCCCCGTCGGCGGCGCCGTGAGCAACTACTTCTCCGACTCCGTCGTCTCCGACTGCACCTTCCTCGGCAACGCCAGCGCCCTCGGCGGCGGCGCGATCTACAACGAAGGCGAACACCCCGTCATCGAACGCTGCTCCATCCGTTTCAACTCCGCACAAGGCCAAGAAGGGCGGCACGGCTGGGGCGGCGCGATCCTCAACAGTTACAACACCGCCGCCGTCATCTCCAACTGCGACATCTTCCAAAACTCCGCCCTCGTCGGCGGCGGGATCTTCAACCTCATCTTCAGCAGCCCCACCATCACCAACTGCACCATCCTCGACAACCACTCCACCGGCACCCTCGCCGGCGACCCCAGCGGGGGCATTTATTCCTACACCAATAGCCACCCGGTTGTTCGCAACTGCATCGTGTACGGCAACACGCCCGCCCAGTTCGCCGGTGCGGCCATCATCGACGTTTCACACTCCTGCGTCCAAGACGGCTTCGCCGGCGTGGGCATTACCAGCCGCTCGCCCGCGCTCGTGCGACTCCCCAGTCCCGGCATCGACGAAGTCTGGAACACCCCCGACGACGACGCCGGCGACCTTCGCCCCGCGCCTGGTTCCGTCTGCATCGATGCCGGCGACAACAACGCCGTTGGCGTCGGAGAGACCGACCTCGCCGCGGCCCCGCGCCGGCACGACGACACCGGGATGCCCGACCGCGGCGTCGGTACCGCTCCTGTGGTTGATCTGGGTGCGTACGAATCCATCGCTACGACATGCCGCGGCGACTTCAACGCGTCAGGAGCCGTCAACTCGCAGGACTTCTTTGATTTTCTCGCCGCGCTCTTCTCGGGGCAGCCCGACGGCGACTTCAACTTTGACGCCTTTGCGAACTCGCAGGACTTCTTCGACTTTGTCGCCGCGTTCTTTGCGCCATGTTGATCGAACACGCCGGAGATCATCCCGGCACGCTCCCGGCTAATCCATCGGCGCCGACTACAGTTACCCATGCTCCAACAGATCCTTCAGGCTCTCGCTAACGCACCCAACTTCTTGCTCGTGGTGCTGGGGTTCAGCCTCATCATCGTGGTGCATGAACTCGGGCACTTCCTCGCGGCCCGCTGGGCCGGGATCCGCGTGCTCGCCTTCGCCGTGGGGTTCGGGCCGGCGATGGTGTCGTACCGCAAGGGGCTCGGCTGGCGACGCGGGTCGAGCGAAGCCGAGTACAAAAAACTATTGAACACGGTGGCCGCAGGGGCCACCACGATCGAACGCGATCGCCTCACTCCGTATGCTCATGTCAGCCCCACCGAGTACCGCCTTAACGCCCTGCCCTTCGGCGGGTACGTCAAAATGCTCGGGCAGGACGATTCCGACGCCACCATCCGCAGCGATGCGCCCGACGGGTACCAGGCCTGCAAGGTCTGGAAGCGCATGGTCGTCATCTCCGCCGGCGTGGTGATGAACATCCTCCTCGCGGGCTTTCTCTTCGTCATCGTCTTCATGGCTGGGCTGAAGGTCGAGGCGCCGCGCGTCGGGTACGTCGATCCCGATTTCCCCGCCGCCGCGGCGGTCGCCGTCAACGCCAAGCAACTCGGCGTCACCGAACCGGGCCTGAAGCCGGGCGACTTCGTGCAGCGGATCGATAACGCCGCGCCCGCCAACTTCAACGACCTCTTCCTCGCCTCCGCCATGGCCGGCCCGGGCAAGTCCGTCCGCCTCCAGATCCAGCGCGACGGCGTCGCCGAACCACTCATCTTCGATATCACCCCCAAGCGCGACGACGTGACGAAGATGCTCCAACTCGGCATCGGCCCCGCGGCGTCCGCCACGCTCATGTCACCCGCCGACCCCGAGCAACTCGCCGCGTTCAAAAAACTCCTCGCTCGCGCGGGTGCGCCCGATGTACCTCCGGGCGCGACCCTGGTCCGCATCGCGGACGACACCCGTGTCACATCCGCCTACGAACTCATGGACGCGGCCCGCGCTTCCGCTGGCGCGCCCGTCCCCGTCGAGTTCGAGTGGCGCGAGTCTGGAACCGATCCGGCTTCTCCCGCTCGCCGTGCCACCGGCCAAATGCTCCCGCAGCGCGAGCTCGATTCCGCCCTCTTTCGCACCGACGCGACGAATCCGCCCGCTCGGATTGCCCACATTCTTGGGCTGATGCCGGTGATGAGCGTGGCCGGGGTCACGAGCACGGCGGAAGCCGCGGGGCTACGTGCCGGCGACATCTTCGCGCAGATCGGCGCGGTCGAGTGGCCCAGCCTCGCCGAGGGGATCGCCGAGATCCGCCGAAACAAAGGGTCCAAGATCCGCGTCGTCGTCGTGCGAAAGGACGAGGTTGGTGCCGAAACAGAAGTCACTCTGGAAAACGTCCCCGTGAACCGCAAGGGCCAGATCGGCTTCACACCCGACGACACGGCCCAGACCGACATCCGCGTCACGGCGTGGCCCGCCGCTCAACTCGCCGATGCCGATCCCGCCAAAAAGCCATCGACATCAGAGCCATCGAGCGTGCCGCTCGTGCGCCGAGAGCCTGCCGCGATCGACCTCAACCTCCTCCGCGGCTCGCGCATCACCAAAGTCGGCGACCGCGCCGTCACCGATTTCGACGAACTCGCCGCCGCGCTCATCGATACCACCCGAGCCGCCTTCGAGTCCGATCAACCTATCGCGTCTGTTCCCCTCACGGTTGTGCTGCCCACGCTCGCCTCGTCCGGCGCGCCCAGCGAGCAGTCCCTCACCTGGTCCATCCCGCGCTCTGAACTCCAGCATCTGCACTCCCTCGGCTGGCTTTCGTCCATCTCACCCGCGTGGTTCGAGTCCGAGATGTTCGTGCAGCAAGCGAAGAACCCGATCCAGGCCGTCCGCATGGGTGTCGAGCAGACTCACAGCGTGATGATGAGCACGTATATCACCTTCGCGCGCCTCTTTCAAGGCACCGTGAAAGTCGAGCACCTCAAAGGCCCCGTCGGCATCGCCGACGTCGGCACCAAGGTCGCCAGCAAAGGGTACATCTGGCTGCTCTTCTTCCTCGCGCTCATCAGCGTCAACCTCGCGGTCGTCAACTTCCTGCCCATCCCCATCGCCGACGGCGGGCACTTCCTCTTTCTCCTCTATGAACAGATCACGGGCAAGCCCGTCTCCGTCGCGGTCCAGAACGTCGCCGCCATCGCCGGCCTCGCGCTCGTCGTCGGCATGTTCCTCCTCGTGACCTACAACGACATCGCCAACCTGATCGGTTACTAGTAAGTGGAACGGACCTCTGGGCCGCCTCTTCGTGAACTTCACCTCACTCCGACCGTGCCATTCACGGATTTCCCCTCATCCACTCCCCCGCCGCATGGACATCCCGGGCCTGCTCATCCTCCTCTTCGTCGGCTGGCTCGTCGGCCTCCTCCTCCTCACCGCTCACACCGCATGGATGCTCACGCACCCGCCGCGGCGCACACTCGGCTACGCCGTCGCTCGCAATCTTCCGAGTACACCCGCCGAGGTTCACCTTTCTCACAACGGCTCCGATCAGGCCCTCGACTTCTCCGAGTGGCTCCTGCGCATCGACGCCGGTGCCGACCTGCCCATCTGGGACATCCGCGGGCTGAACGCCGCCGGCCCCATCCTGATCATCACCCACGGCTGGAGCGACTCTCGCGTCGTCATGCTTGCCCGCGCCGCCGCACTCGCGCCACACGCCGCCCGTGTGATTCTCTGGGATCTCCCACGTCACGGCGACGCCGAACGTTCGTCACCCGCTGTGCCCAACGCCGCTCGCGCTCGCTTCACGCTCGGGCTACGAGAGCACCTCTGGCTGCGCTCGCTGATCGACACCATCCGCCTCGGCGACCCCGCCACGCCCGTCGTGCTCTACGGGTACTCGCTCGGTGCCGGCTTGTCGATCGCCGCCGCCGCCGATGAACCCGCCGACTCCCCGCGCCGCATCGCCAGCGTCATTGCAGAGGCCCCGTACCGCGTTCCGATCACCCCTGCTCGCAACGTCCTGCGCCAGGCCGCGCTCCCCCACCGGATCAACCTTCCCCTGGCCATGCTCCTCATCGGCGCACGGCTCGGCCAACGCTCGTCTTGGCTCCAGCACGAACACGCCGGCGGGTTCGACCGACGCGACCTCGCCGCACGCCTCGCGGTTCCCCTCCTCATCCTCCACGGCTCCGACGACGCGATCTGCCCCATCCACGACGCCCGTGCCATCGCCGCCGCGCACGACGCCACGCTCATCGAACTCCCCGGCGGCGGTCACTTGGACCTCTGGACCAACCCCGACCACGCCTCCACCTGCAATCGACACATCGCGCCGTTCCTCGCACGCTGCATGAACGCGACGCAACGATCAACCTGATGCGATCCGCGCCGCGCCGCGTGCTGCGTGGAAATCACTCTCCCCGCACCGCAGCGTCCACCCCGCGCGCGCGAGCGACGTCAGTTCCCTCGCGGCTTCTTCTCGCAGCCCCGCCGCCAACCGCCGGAGCCGAATCCCCACGCCCCCCAGCAGCAGCACATGATCGGGCCGATAGATCGCGTGCGCGATGCGGATCGCTCGCACCAGCGCCCGGCACGGCACCTCACCAACTTCCATCCCCGCCAGCGCGCCCTCCACATCCTCCCCATACCGCGCCCGCAGCGCGTGTACACCGACATACGACTCCAGTGACCCGCGCCCGCCGTCGCTCCCGATCGGAACCGTGTCTCCACTCCCCTCGCCCAGCGACACATCAACCTGCCCGAAGTGCCCCGGCCCCTGCCCGCTCACGATCAGTGGCTTCTCATCATCCAGCACGCACGCCCCAACCCCCGTCCCGATCGACAGCGCCAGCACCCGCCCCTTGAGCCCGAACACCGCACTCGCATCCATCGCCGCCGCCAGCGCATCCGTCACCACCCGCATCGGCGTCCCAAGCCGATCAACCTCCACCCCCGCCGAACCAAGCAAGACATCGAACCTCAACCCCACCAGCGCGGGCACATTCATCGACACCGCCACCGACCCCGCGTCCGCCGCGAGCAACCCCGGCACACACAACCCAACCGCCCCGATCGCTACCCCTTCGCTCGCTCCTGCCGTCCGCGCCGCGACGACCAACTCTCCGAGCACCGCAACGAGCACCTCCCGGCTCGGCCGCGCATACCCCGCCGACCGCCCGTGCCACACCTCGGTGCCATCCCGCAGTAGCGACGACTTGATCGCCGTTCCGCCGATATCGATCCCGAGTGCGAGCATGCGCCTCCCCGTCGTTGCTATTTGCGAGAATCCAGCCCCGCCGCAAAGTACGCCCGCAGCGCGTCCCGCCGCGCCGCCCGCTTCTCCATCTCGGGCTTCTTCTTGTCCTGATTCGGATCCACCGATTCAAACAACGACGAATACGCGAACACCGCCGAACCGCTCGTCCCCGCCTTCACCGAATACGTGATCTGCGCCGTCGTTTCATCGGGCGTGTGCAAGTAGTTCGCAATCCCCGGCGTGATCGCTCCCCCTCCACCCGCCGACAACCAGGCGCTCAGATCGCTCTCGTACTGCTCTATCTTCGCGGTATAGATCATCGGCATCGCCCGATCGATCAGCCCATCCCGCAGCCAATCCGCGGCGTCCTGCAAGTACGAATCGCTGGCCAGTTCCGGCCGCCGCCACACCGCCGCCGTCAGCACCACCCCCGCCCGCGAACCCACCGCCTCGGACTTGATCCGCCGAACGATCGTCGTGATCGCCTCGCGCTTCATATCACGGAACGCGGCTTTGTCCGCGTCGGGCGCGATCTTCCCCGCCGCGTCCACTGGCACTCCGCGCCCCAGCCGTTTCGCCAGCATCGCCAGGCTTTCGGCGTCGCCGGGGAACGCCGCCGGATCTTTCATCGTGTCCGACACGAACCGCACGTAGTCCATGTGGATCCCGTCCACCGTGTACCGCTGCACGATGTCCCGGCACACTGCCACGATGTGCTCCTGCACCGCTGGCACCAGCGGATTCACAATCACGTAGTGATCGTTCAGCGCCTGCGCCGTACCCTTGGCATCACGCAGCCGCCACTCCGGGTGAGTGTAATACGGATGATTCTTCGCCTTCGGCGGCGTCGTCCCCTTCCACAGCGGCATCACGTTCACCCATGCGTGCAACTTCAGCCCCCGCGTGTGCGCTTCCCGCACCGCCGCCGTCAACGGGTCAAACCCAGGCCCCTCAGTTCCACCATCCGCGCCCGCCTCCTTCGTCGCAGGTATACCGCGCAGCAACTCCTCTCCCCACGGCTCCAGGTCGCTCTTGTAATACGCATCCCCCTGCCCGCGCACCTGCCACATCACGTCCGTCACCCCCAGCGACGCCGCGTCTTCCATCGCCCGCTTCACGTCGGCTTCGGACCTGTAATCCCAGCGCGTGATCCACAGCCCGCGGAAGGGAGTTTCAGCGCAATCACGATCTTCGTTCGTGCGAGCAGCACCCGCCGCCGCGAGAACGAGCACCGCCCACACCATGACGACACGCGACATCATCGATCGAATCATGCGTAGCCCATCCGTGTGCTAGGTATGTTGATCCGCTCAGCGCCGTCCCATCGACGACGCGTTCCGCCGCAGCCACGACTCGATGGGCGAGTTCACAGCATCGGGTTCTTAACCCCGTGCGTGTACTCCGCCGCCGGGCTCAGGTTCTTCTCGATATTCACATACACATCCGTGAACAGTTCGCCGGCTTCGGGTGCCGGCGAGTCCTCGGCGAACTGCACCGCCGCCGCCACGACCGCCTTCACGTCCTGCTGCATCTCGATGAACTGCGCCTCGCTCAGCATCGGCGCGGCCCCGTTGATGCTTCCCAAGAGGTGCTTGGCCAGCCGATCGATCGAGTCCCCTTCCTTGATCTTCTCGACTTCTTCCTTCGTGCGGTACTTCTGCGGGTCGGACATCGAGTGCCCCTGATACCGGTACGTGTGCAGGTCCACGAACCCGGGCCGCTGCCGCTCCCGGCACGAATCCGCGAACGGCTTGAACTTGTCGTACAACTTCAGAATGTCCAGCCCCTCTTCGTCGCTGATCGTCAAAGCGTCGATCCCATACGCACCGGCTTTGGCTTCCAGGTTGTCCGCCATCGTCGTCCCGCGCGCGATGTGAGTCCCCATCGAGTACTTGTTGTTCTCCACGATGTAGATCACCGGGATCGACCACAGACCGGCGAGGTTCATCGCTTCGTGCAGCGCACCCTGATTGAGCGCGCCGTCGCCCAGATAGCACAGCGACACCTTCTTCTTCGCCGGCAACAGTGGCACGGGCGTCCCGCCTGCCTCTTCGTACCGCACCGGGTTCCCTCGCGCATCATTCACGCTATGCCCCAGCACCTCCCACTCATACCGCGCCGCGAACGCCAGCCCCGTCCCCAGCGGCGTCTGTGCCCCCACGATCCCGTGCCCGCCGAACAACCAGTTCGGCCGATCAAACATGTGCATCGACCCACCCTTCCCCTTTGCGCACCCGGTGATCTTCCCGAACATCTCGGCCATGCACGCTCCGGCGTCCATCCCGCGCGCCAGCGCGTGCCCGTGGTCGCGGTACGCCGTCACCACCGGATCATCATGCTCGACCGAGTTGATCGTCCCGACGGCACATGCTTCCTGGCCTATATAAAGGTGGCAGAACCCGCCGATCTTCGCCTGCTGGTACGCCTGCGCGCACCGCACCTCGAACTCGCGGATCAGCATCATGTCCCGCAGCCACTTCACCAGCGTCTCGCGCGGCAGCGCGTCGGACGCCCGCCCGGACCCTTTGTGGTGGGCCGCCCCGGATGATGAGGTGCCGTTGGATTTCCCCGCCGGGATCGCGGCAGGTGCGGTGGATTGCGTCATGGCAGACTTCCGATCAGTTCAAAGACAGTGTGGCCGAGCGAGAGATGGAGACACACATAACCGGTCAACGAACGGATACCAGTTTCACGGCTCATGTCGCCGATGCTGGATGCCTTCGATTCGCAAATACGGTCGTGTGCAATGACTCAAAAATAAGTTTAGCCGTCCTTTGGTGGGTCGGCGCGACATGCAGGAGGTGTGGTCACGGAATTGGGCGATGCGATCGGATTGACCGAACTCTCAGCCCGAAGGGCTGGCAGAAAGTAGCCGGGGGTGGAGCGAGTCATCGAGCGACACCCCCGGAATGCAGTGAATGCTCACTCTTGCACCCCGAAGGAGGTGCCACCGATACGCCCAAATCGAAAGGCACACCGTGTGAATGACGCAAGGACCGATACCGATCATTTCCCAATCCACTCCCGCGCCAACCCCACCGCCCGCGTCTCCCGCAGCACCGTCGCCCGGATCTCCCCGGTGAACGTCATGCCCTCGCTCACCCGCTTGGTGATGTTGAACGCGATCACACACGCGATACCGCGGCTCACGCCTCTTTGGATGTGTCCGCTGGCGCGGGGTAGTAGTTCAAACTCCGGCACGCCACGTCAACCATCCGCTTGAGGTGTTCAACGGGCGTGGCGAGCCGGGCGACCTCGATCGCTACCGGCGCGTCCGGAAGAAGCGAGGCGAACGAGAGTATCACCATCGAATCCTTCCTGATCGCTACGGCGAATGAATCCACCCAGAGGGTCTTGAGAGACGGATCGCTGTAGCGCTCGACCGCTTGTTTCGATTCCGTTGGGACCGAGGAGACGGCCGAACTTGGAGACTTCTTCGCTGGTTTGCGAGATGACTTTGGCATGGACTCGCTCCGTACTGGAGTAAACGGTTCTCAGTTGGTTCGGGTGGATCGGCGTCGCCGCGGCGGACGTTCGTTCGATGAGCGAAACCTCGATCCCGAGCGCGAGGAGCAATCGGCCTGCCACCTCGAACGTGCAGTTCGAATCGCTGTGCAGCACTCGGCTGACGAACGACGGCTTCATCCCCGCCTCTTCCGCCAGGCGCTTGCGGCTCCACCCACGCCGATTCAGCCCGCGAGTAATCAGTGCGGCCAGATCCAACCGCAACTCATGCCCGACCCGCTCGGGAAGTCGGTCGAGTTCACCAATCACGCGCTGAAGGGCTTGGAGATCGCTCATGTCAGTTTCGCTTCTTCCAGAGTCCATGGGCCGCCCGCTCAACCATTCGATCGATTCGTTGCCGTTCCGAAGCACTCAGACCGTGTCCCCGTTTCGTGAAAGCGTCGAGAACAATGAAACTGTCACGTCGGTCGTTCTCGAAGAATCCGATCAATCGAAAAAGCGTCTTCGGATCACCGATCCGATACGCGCCTCCCCATTCCGGCCTGATGGCACCCTCGGCATGAATGTAGTTTGCAAACCCGTTCTCGGAATATCGCTGTAACTTCTTCAAAAACCACTTTGGCGGTTGGGTGGTCGATACAAACTCTCGTAGTTCCTTCGCCGCGGGCTCAGAAATCCAGATACGAGTAACCGGCACGCGGCCCGTTCCCGCGAGCCGAAGTTCGTCCACCGTAATCGTATCGGCTCGCCCGGCCATGAAGTTTACTTATAAGTGAATGCGAAGTCAACCCCTTCAACTCATGCGGATCCGCACGAGCGGATCCACTACCGCGCAAACTCCACCGCCCGCGTCTCGCGCAGCACCGTCACCCGGATCTCCCCGGGGAACGTCATCTCCTCGCTCACCCGCTTGGCGATGTTGAACGCGATCAACTGTGCCTCGTCGTCGTTCACCCGCTTGGCATCCACCATCACCCGCACCTCGCGCCCGGCTTGGATGGCAAACGCCTCCACGACCCCGGGCTGCCGCATCGCAATATCCTGCAGTTCTTGCAGCCGCTGGATGTACCGCTCCATGCTCTCGCGGCGCGCGCCGGGGCGGGCCGAACTCACCGCGTCCGCCGCCATGACGATCGGCGTATAGAAACTCGTCGCCGGGACGTCCCCGTGGTGCCCCGCGATCGCGTTCAAGACCGGGTCCTTCTCTCCGTACTGCTTGGCGAAATCCATCCCGATTTTGGGGTGGGTGCCTTCGGTATCTTCGTCCATCGCCTTGCCGATGTCGTGCAAGAACCCGCACCGCCGGGCCAACGCCCCGTCCAGCCCCAACTGGTCCGCGATGATCTGTGAGATAATCGCCACCTCGACCGAGTGCCGCAGCACGTTCTGCCCGTAACTCGTTCGATAGTGCAGTTTGCCCATCGTTTCGACGATTTTGGGGTGAAGGCCTCGGAGATTGACCTCCATGACTGCTTCTTTGCCCGCTTTGAGTACTTTTTCCTGAATTTCACCCTTCACCTTCTCCACGACCTCTTCGATGCGTGATGGGTGCATCCGTCCGTCGGCGATCAGCCGCTGAAGAGATTCCACCGCCACCGCTTGCCGGATCTTGTCGAAGCACGACACCACGATCACGCCCGGCGTGTCGTCCACAATAATGTCCACACCCGTCGCCTTCTCGATCGCGCGGATATTGCGCCCCTCGCGCCCGATAATCCGCCCCTTCATGTCGTCCGACGGGATCGGAACCGCCCGGACGGTACTCTCGGCGGTATGCTCCGCGGCGTACCGCTGGATCGCCATCAGGGTGATTTCTTG
>JBGSIF010000228.1:0-8401 GCA_041742635.1 Phycisphaerales bacterium | reverse complement strand
CCCGCCCGCGAAGGGCGAGGCCGTGGCGGCAACCCCGCCGCTCGCTCCGATGCGCCCAAATCCGACGCCACGACAACTCCTCCGACCACCACCAATCCATCCGAACCGGCCTCTGCCACGGCCCCTGCATCGGACTCCAGCACTCCCGCTCCTGCCACCGCACCCGCCGACAAATCGCGTGAGTAGCCGCGGCTGGGATGTTGCTTTGAATCTGATCGATGGCTTGTACGTTCAAAAAACACAACGGCGCCGCAAACGCGACGCCGTTGTGTGTGAATGTTTTCATGTCGCTCGATACAGCCGCGGTGTGTTCAGTACGACAACGCCATTTGACGGTGGAGCGGGTTTCCAACCCGCACGAACTCTTGCACTCGAGCAGGTTGGAGACCTGCTCCACCAGCATCCGGTGTTGTCAAATCAGCATCCAGCAAAGAAGCACGTCAGGAAGTCAAAGAAGTCCTGCGAGTTGGTCGTGCCGGAGCAGTTCACGTCGGCGTTGCCATCGAAGAATGATGTCAGGAAGTCGAAGAAGTCCTGCGAGTTCAAATCGCCCGAGAAGTTCCAGTCGCACTCGCACGTCGGATCGGCGATCTCCACGGTACCGAAGATGAAGTCGGTCGGCCGGAAGTTCTGGTTGTCGTTCCACCCGCCGGTGAGGCCGTACATCTCGACGAAGTCTTCGTCGCCGGTGTTGTTTGGCTCGGGCGCCTGCCAGTTGGTGTAGTCGATCTGCCCGCCGTCGGTGCGGAGGAACGTGCCTTCGGTCCCGCGGTCGGTGTAGCCGAGCCAGACATTCCGACCCACGCCGAAGTTGGCCAGTGCGTCGCGCACAAAGGCGTTCTCCACCGCGTCATCGATCGTGGCCAGGTCTCCGCCCATGGCAAGTGCCCGTGTACGCGAAGCCGTCCACGAACCGCGGTCAGTGAGGAAGTACACATGGCACGAGCCGGGCCGGCGGAACGGGCCAGCGATCACCGCCGGTGCGTCGATTTCCGCCACGGCGTAGATGGTTGATACCGGTGCGCCCGTCGCGTCGTTCCAGCGACCCGACTCGAGCACCATGTACGCGTAGTCCTCGCCGCTGCCGCTGTTGTTCGGCTCGCCTTGGCGCCAGTTTGTGTACCCGGGGTTTTCGCCGCTGGTCCATGTAAACGTGCCTTCTGCGGCCGAGTCGTTGAACCCGATCCATAGGTTGCGAGAGGTTCCGAACGTCGAATGCACGAACGCATTCTCCGCAGCGTTGTTGATCGTCACCAGGTTTCCGCCGAGCGCGGCCGCCGCCTGTTCCGACTGCGCCCATGTGCCCTGCGACAACAGCACGTACACATGCCCATTCGCCGGGTTCACCACCGGCGCACCGATCTGGACGGGCGTAGCGACTTCCACGATGCTGTACGTTCCGCCGGCGCAGGCCGCGGCTTGCGCGATGTCGTTCCACATCCCACTCGGAAAGTTGATCGTAACGTAGTCTTCGTTCCCGACGTTGTTGGGTTCACCGGGCGCGAAGTTGTTGAAGGTATACGGCTCGCCGCTCGCCCATGTGAAGATCGCCTCGAGTGCCGCATCGTTCAGCCCCGTCCATGCCTGCCCGAGCGAACCGAAGGTCGTAGCCAAGAACGTATTCTCGGCGGCATTGTTGATCGTCACCAGGTGCCCGCCCAAGTGCTTCGCTTCCAGTTGTGCATCCGCCCAAGTCGCGGGAGATAGGGTGTAGTACATGTGGAAGTTCGACGGGTTGAACACCGGAGCGGTCAGTACAGTGGGCCGCGGCGTCGCGTGAGAGATGCTGAACGTGCCCGAGCCGCGGTTCACCGTGTTGTATGAACCCAGCCGGATCAGGTACGTCTCGCCCGCTTCCACCGGCATGCAGATGCTCGTCTGGAGTCCGCAGGAATCATCCTCGCACACAATCGGTGCCGTGGTGGGGCACACGCCTCCGGCGTATACCGCGATGACCGTGTCGTGGTCCGTCTGGTTGCATGTTTCGATGACGATGTCTTCGCTCTGTGGCGCGGTCCAGCGGTACCACAAGTCTCCGTAAATCTGCCGACATCCGGCGTTCACGCCGTCGGTGTTCGCGGTTGTATTGTTGAACGAATACACATCAAAGCCTGAGATATCGCTCGGGAACTGGCACAGGTCGCCAGCCGGCAATGCGGTCAGCGCGATGGCCACCGAGTATTGCCCGTTCCCCGACGCGGCGTTCAACGTGCCGGTGTAGTCAAACCCCGTGTTCGTCGTCAGTGTGTAGTCCCCCGGCAGCAGCAACCCCGTCCCAGACAGCGGGATCGTGATCCCATTCCCAGGAGCGGAACTCGAAATGATGTTCCCGTTCGGGCCAGTGAGCACCGCGCTGCACGCGAAGTCATCCCCGGCGCCCGGCGCACCGCCGAGCGAACCCGACAGTTGGTACGCACACGGCGTGATTACCCGGAAGGTGTACGTGAAGTTGCTGCTCATCGTGCTCGATGTCCGCCCCAGCCCGTTGGTGTTGTACCCGAACTGCCCCGTCGCGGATATGAGCGCCGGTGTGATCGTCGAAGACTGCCCGGCCGTGGTCGTGATGCTCGCCCCGGTCGTCGTCGAGGTCAGCGACAACGAACTGCTGAACGGGTCGAACCCGGGCGCACTCTCGAACGCCGATCGATTGTTTGGCGGGCCACAGAACGAGCAGCCCGCGTATGTCGTGACCGAGGTCGATCGTGACTGCGATAGCGGGGTCGATTGCGCCGATGCCGCTGTCGCCAGCAACACCGGCGAGAGTGCCGCGGCAATCAGCGCGGCGGGAGTCAGAGCGGTGAACGTCGATGTACCGAAACGAGCCTTTTCTGGACTGCGGATCATGCGAATCTCCTTCAAGGGGCGTGTACTCCGTTACCGTGGGACTGCACGAACGACAGACGTGTCGTTCGTGAACGTCGGCGGCTGGAGCGATCTGTTGAGTTGTGCTCGCCGCACCCGCGCGACGGACTGCTCGTGTATCAGTTCGAAATCTCGCCGCCGCGGCTATCACGATTATCATCGCCCCGGTCTATTTTTTAGCGCCATACTCACCGATCCGCGGCCGTCACTCCGCGTCCGGAATAGGTTTGGTTATCGGCATCATCCGATCGGCGCGCGTCTGGCAACTTGTGATACTCTTCGGTGGTTCACCATCGCTCGAACTCCGGCGTCGTGCCAGCCCTCGGCGAACCACTCCGCGACTCATCAACGACCCTCGAAGGGGCACCTCACAGGATTTCACAGTGCATGACTCCGCGGGCATGGTGACGCAGGTGCTTCAAGCCGTTCGGGCCGGAGACCCACGCGCCGCGAGCCAGTTGCTCCCGCTTGTTTACGAAGAACTGCGCGTGTTGGCGCGTTCCCGGCTGTCGCGTACGCCGCGCCGGGGCACCGACAACACCCTCCAGCCCACCGCGCTCGTCCACGAAGCCTACATCCGCCTCGTCAAAGCCGATGATCCGAGTTGGAACAGCCGCGGGCATTTCTTTGCCGCCGCGGCCCAGGCCATGCGACAGATCCTCGTCGAACAGGCTCGGCGCAAGTCCGCTCTCAAGCACGGCGGCGGCGGTCACCGGGTTGACGCCGTCATCGATGAACTCCCAATTCAAGAGCCAAAGGAGGACATCATCGCTCTGGACGCCGCGCTCGCGCAACTCGAAGCCGCCGACGAGCGAAAGGCCCGTATCGTCATGCTCCGGTACTTCGCAGGGTTGACCGCGGAACAGACCGCGCAGGCATTGGGCATTTCCGAACCCACCGTGAACCGGGAGTGGAAGGTCGCACGGGTCCTGCTGAAGTTGCAGATCGAAGCGGCACAAGGTTCCTAACCCAGGAGTTCGGCGCGAGTGGATCACGTCACGTTTCAGCACGCCTGCACTATTCTTGATGCCATCATCGACGCGCCGGTATCACAGCGCGCCGAACTCCTCGCCCGTCACTGCGCCGACAATCGCAGGCTCCATGACCACCTGTGGGCACTCCTCCAAAGCATGGACTCCGACGAGTTTCTTGCATCTCCCATCATCGCCCTTTCGGACGATGCCCCCTCCTCCGCCGACATGATGATCTCGCGCGTCGGGCCTTACGAACTCCTCCGGCTCATCGGCGAAGGCGGGATGGGCGCGGTCTATGAGGCAAGACAGGAAAGCCCGAGCCGCCTCGTCGCCGTCAAACTTCTCCGCGCCGGCATGTTCTCCACCGACGCTTCCAGACGCTTCGCCCGCGAGTCGCAGGTGCTCGGCCTGCTCCACCACCCAGGGATTGCACAGATCTACGAGGCCGGCACCGCCGCGACTCCGCTCGGCGAGGTTCCCTACTTCGCCATGGAACTCATCCGCGGGCTTCAACTCGGACACTTCTGTGGATCAAGAAACCTCAGCACACGGGCCAAACTCGAACTCATGGCGCATATCTCAGACGCCGTTGATCACGCCCATCGTCACGGCGTCATCCACCGTGACCTCAAGCCCGCCAACATCCTCATCGAACTCCCCGACTCCGATCCCACCTCACCCGCCGCCACGCACGACCGTACCGAGCGCGAAGGTTCGCTCGGCGGGGCGAGGCCGAAAATCCTGGACTTCGGCGTCGCCCGCGCCGCCCAGAGCCTCCTCCCCGACGCCGCCACCCTCCACACCGACGCCGGTCAAATTATCGGCACCCTCTCATACATGAGCCCCGAGCAGATGAGCGGCGATCCCGCCCGTATCGACGCCCGCACCGATGTCTATTCCCTCGGCGTCATCGCTTACGAGTTGCTCGCTCGCCGTCTCCCGATCGACGTCAAGGGCCGTGCGATTCCCGATATCTCGCACAGCATCCTGCACGACGAGCCAACTCGTCTTCGCACACTCGATTCACGCTTTGCCGGCGACATCGACACTATCATCGCCAAGGCTATCGAGAAAGACCCCGCGCGCCGATACCAGTCTGCCGCCGCTCTCGCCGCGGACCTGCGCCGCTTCCTCCGCGACGAGCCGATCGTCGCGCGTCCGGCAACGAGCCTGTACCAACTCCGCAAGTTCGCCCGCCGCAACCGCGTCTTGGTCGCGGGTATCGTGGCGTGCGTGCTGATCTTGCTCGCCGGCACGACCACGACCACGTACTGGGCTTTGCGCGCCATCGAGCGACGCGCCCTCGCCGAATCTCGCGCCGACGAGTTGCAGCGCCGTGTCTACAGAGCGTCCATCGCCGCCGCTCAATCCGCCCTCGACAAAGGCCAAGCCATCGCCGCTCGTGAGTATCTCCTCAGTGCGCCCCAGCCCCTGCGGGGGTGGGAATGGCGGTACCTCGATTCCCTCGTCGACCGCAGTGAGCGAACCATCGATGTCCACGCGATGGGCTACGTCTCCATCGCCCTCGCCGGCGAGTTCGCCTTCTTGCATCGACCGCAGGACGCGCTCCTGCTCAACTGGAAAACCGGTGAACGTACCCTCTGTCAACCCTGCCCCGTCATCTCGACCGCATACGCCCTCGGTGTCAGCCCAACCCGCGACCGCTTCGTCGTCTGCGGCGAACTCGGCTCCGCACTCTGGGATATGCGCTCGGGACAACTTCTCACCGTCTTCGACGCCGGCCCACGATTTGAATCCACACCGTTCAGTGCCGACGGCTCGGTACTCGTGCTTGGTTCGCTCAGCCCACGACGCATCAACGTATTCAACGCCGCCGACGGCTCACTCCAACGCTCCATCACCGTTGCCGGCGTCGATCGTCTCTTTCCCTCAATGGGCTTCGACCAATCCCGCGCCCTCTCGGAAGTCACGAACAACTCCAGCGCACTGCTCGATATCGCTTCCGGCCAGCGCCTTTGGGAGTTCCCGGGTGTGCAGCCCCGATGCACACCCGACGGGCGCAGCGCCCTGCTTTACTCAGGACTCGGCCAACAAGTTTCCCGACTGCATGTGCTCGACCTTGAATCCGGCACCGAACGCTTCGCCCTCGACCTCGAAGACTGCCAGATCTGGCCCAGCGGTTCAGGTTCCAGCATCTTGAGCATGTCGCCGGATGGTTCGTTGCTCGCCTACCTCACCACCTCCGGCGGCATCCGCTTGATCAGCACCTCGGACCGTTCCACGGTTGGCGTGCTGAGCGGACTTGGCCCCCGCCGAGGCGGAACCTATCACGGCGCGGCCTTCTCCGACGACGGTCGCTGGCTCGCCGCTTGTTCTTCTGGTTACATCATCAAAGTCTGGGATATCTCACGCTGCGCCGTCTGGACACAGCCGCCAACCAAAGAAGAACTCTTCGGCGGCGCCGCGTCGATCTCGTCCGACGATTCTTTTTCCGTGACTTCCAACTGGGGCGAAATCGTCGCGTGGGACTTGGCGACCGCCGCTCCTCGCTGGGCCGCTCACCCTTCCTTCGAGTTCTTTGTCTCGACGGCCATCAGCCCCGACGGCGCCCGTGTCTACGTCGGCGGCGACCGCGGCACCCTCCTCCTCCTCGACGCCCACACCGGAAACGTCCTGCGTTCCACCATTCCTCATGGCGCCGCCCCCTTCGGCAGCGGATGGGTCCGTTGCTTGGCATACGACACCCGCAACCATGCCCTCCTCGCCGGGTTCAACGACGGCACGCTCATGCACTTGCATCCCGACTCCCTCGTCCCCATCCGCACGCAGTCCCTCGGCTCGTCCATCGTCGCGGTGTGTCCCGCACCCATCGCCGACCGTTTTGCGTGCATCACGGCTGGTTCCCCAGACCGCGTGCTGGTCTTCAGCGAACAGGCTGTTGCTCCCTCGGTTCAACTGAATCTCTCGAACGCCGCCACGCTTGCGTGGTCTCCTGATGGAACGATCCTCGCTGTCGGCCACGCCGGCGGAATCCGAACCACAACCTCCGACGGCCTCGTACTCTCCGACATTCCCTCCACCACGGGCCTCCCCACCACCATCCGTTTCACCCCCCGTGGCGATCGCTTGATCGCCGGTACCTCCGGGGCTTCTCTTGGCATCTGGCTCGCGCGTTCCGGCGAACTCTGCCTCGAACTCCCGCTCCCCAGGCTCGAAACCGCGCTCGCCGTCAAGATGCGCGCTGATGAGCAAGCGATCCACGTTGTCACGACGGGCAGCGCGACCGTCGCCTTCGAGATCGATAAACCCGAACAATCTCTCGCGCACGCCCGAGATATCGTCCGTCGTGCCCGAGAACTCTACAGGAGTTCCAAAGCCGGCGCGGTGTATCTCCCCGAAACCCTGGCTCTCATTGCCCAGGCCGCCCCGTACGATCCCGCCGTGCGTGACGAAGCCGCGCGCCATGCCGGGCTGCTCTGCGAACACCCCGCGTCCTTCAACAACCAAGCCTACATGCAGATGGATACCGCCCCCGACGAGGCCACCCTCCACCAAGCACTCCGCCAATCCGAGTCCGCCATCGCTCGCTGCCCGGATCCGATCGGCTTGCTCACCCGGGGCAAAGTGCTCTTCCGTGCCCAGCGTTTCGACGAAGCCTTGGCCATCTTGCTGCGCGCGAATCAAGAAGTCCTCGCTGTGCGTGCTAACTGGGGCAGCGGACCACCGGAGTTGGCCGCGATTATCGGGATTTGCTACGCCCGAACCGGCAAGCCCGACCTCGCGCGACACTGGTTCGGGGTCTTCGACCGCGTGACCAGTGAGCCGCGCTACTTGGATAAGGAGGATTCACTCCGCTGGACCGACCTCGTCCAGCATGCTCGGCAGATGTTGTAGCCGAACGCTCGAACCCGCGGCACGAACACGCTCATTCGGACCCCGGCGCCTCCTCGGTTCAGCCCTCTATACCCAGCCCGATTCCGTCGCACCCCGCGCCACATGCCCGCTCGAACAATGCAGATTCACCAGAGACCGATCGACTCGATCACGCCCTACAAAAAAACCTCGGAAGAACGCGGGGGCGGTTGACGCCGTGGTGAAGTCGATCCAGGAGTTTTCCCCTTGTCACCGTTACCAATCACGATCCCGTCGTACCCGCCATAGGCGTTGGCCATCAGCGTGCCCTTGTAGTGCCTGAGGAACCTGGCCGGTCCGTCGCGCGAGCGGCTGAGTGTAAAGTCGAACACGTTGTAGGGATGATCATCATCGCCGACCCCCCGATGTACACCCACATCCGCGCGTTGCTGGTCTTGCCCGCGCGGGAGCCGGGAGGAGGGAGCATCGGCATGATCGTGTCCTCGGTGCCGATCACCTTGGACTTCAGCACACGCTGCGTCATCAACGTGTACAGCGGCGTGACCATCCCCGCCACGCGAGCGGAACAAGAACAAGTGACCGCACGTCGGGTATTGCTGTGTCACGGTCCGCGCCAGCTCCGCGAGCCGATCAAACCCGCACCGCATGTCCGCCGGCACGGCGGCGAGCCAGATCCGCGCGCCGTGCATCGACGCACTCTGGTCCAGCTGCGACAGCGACGGCAGGCCGAT
>JBGSIF010000227.1:0-2783 GCA_041742635.1 Phycisphaerales bacterium | reverse complement strand
GGATGTTGATCCGCGCCCCGCCCGGTGGGCTCTGACCGACCCGGCCGCCCTGGCCGCGTGGCTGTCCGCCCATGGGGAGCACGACCTGCGGGAGGCCGCACAACGGCCGGAAGGGAAACGCGAACTGAGCCGGTTCGTACGGGCCCGGTTGGATGCCGGGCTATCGGTCCCCGATGGGATCAAGATTTTCTAGATCCCTCAGCTTCGCTTGCCTGTCTTCGATCCGGCGTGTATCGTTCGTAGACATCATATTGTTCTGAGCGGGCGTCCCCAAGCAATGGGCGGGACACCCAGAACGCGGAAACTAGGTCTTCCCATCCGATGGGATAAGGCCCATACCCACGCGGCTCCCTGTGCTGGCAAAACACCGGCACCGGATGCCGCGTGGTTCTCGTTTTGCCCCGCGTCGCCCCCGGTGCCTCAACCGGAGGTAGCGAAGATGGCGAGCGAAAAACCCGTGACGACGGAAGAGGCGGCCGAGTTTCTCGGCATCGGTCCGGCGACCATGACAAACTGGCGCGTGGTTCGTCGGGGGCCCCCGTTCCTGAAGATGGGCGGCCTGATCCGCTACGAACGGTCTGCGCTGGAGGCGTGGCGCGAATCGTGCCGCGTGCCTACCGAGCCGAACGGCCGCAAGCCGCTGAAGTTGGCCGGATCGTAATGAACCGCGAGTTCAAACCCGGTGATCGCGTCACCGTGTCACGCGCCCGACCCTGGGACGGGCCGTTCGGCGTCGGCGTGGTAGACGAGGTACAGGCCGCGACATCATTCCGATCCATCGTGGTGGTGAAGTTGGACGGCCGGTCCGAACGGGTAAAAGTTTTCGTAAACGCAATCGGCACGGCCGTTGATCGGCCGAGCATCGACATTGAACTGCTGAGCGCCGCGGAGGGCGCGACCTGATGATTAATCCGGCCCCAACACTGACTCCCGACCCCGCCGCATCCTGGGCGTTCCTGAAAACGCTGTGGCCTGAAACTTCGGAACTGATCCTGTCCATCCAACCGGGAGGCGGAGCCCCGTTCGGGCGTCGGTACACCGTCGATCAGGCGGAAGAGTTCTCGGCCAACCTGCCGGGCGCAAACTACCGGCTGGACACATATTTCAGCATCAACCTGCCGCGATCGGCGATGAACAAAAAGCCATTGAAGGCCGACATCGGGACGATCCGCGCCGTGTTCGTGGATCTCGACCCTGCGAAAGATCCCGAGACCAATACGCCGATCCCTGGCGAGACAGAACGAATCGCGGCCGAGATCACAGACGAATCGCTTGCCGCCAAGGGCTTGCCCTGTCCCAGCGTCCGCGTGTGCTCCGGTGGTGGCGCTTGGCTGTTCTGGTTGCTCGCCGACCCCATCACCGTACCCGCGTGGGCGAACCCGCAGGAACCGCCCGAGATTGTCCGCCGCGTCGATGGAATCGGCCGCCAGATCGCATCATTGTTCCCGCACGGTGATTCGTGCTTCAACATCGACCGGATCGCGCGTCTGCCGGGCTCGGTGAACTGGGCGGGCCTCAACCCGAAAAAGCCCGGTCGGGCCGATGCAATGGCGACGGTCGATTTCATCGACCCCACGCGCCGGTATGCGTTGGAAGACTTCCCCGAACCGCTGTACGAATCGACGCCCGCCAACACGGCCGCGATCGTCCCGGTAGAGGCACCCGCAACGCCGGACCACTCATCGACCCTTGCCGACCTACCTACGGAGGAACTTCGGCGCGTGGCCGAGCACGGGTGCGATCCAGAGAACGCGGCCCGGTGGACAAAGGCAGGAAGCGGAGTTCTCGATAGATCCAATATGCTCCACTGGTTCTACTGCGAGTGCATCCGGGAAGGGGTGGCCCAGGCCCGGGCGCTCGCCTTTACGCTCGGAGCATACGGAATCGCAAAAACTTGCCGGGGGAAGAAACCGAGCCCGCTCGGCTACGCTCAAACCCAATGGCGCAAAGCCCAGGCGGCGGAGGCGCACCGGGCGGCGCGCGGACCGATCCCACAAGGGGAGTTCGTACGCGACGAACGCGACAACATCATTTGCAATCAGCACAACATCCGGACCGGGCTCGGTGAACTGGGCGTCACCGTGTGGTGGGATGATTTCGCCGACCGCATGTGCGTCGATGGGCTGGAGGGATTCGGCCCGTATATCGACGATCCCGCCGCCAACCGTCTGCGCCTCCGCCTGGACTCGCGTTTCGGATTCCTGCCAAGCGCCGAACTGTTCAATAGCGTGGTCCTCGATATCGCCTTTGACAACCGGCGCAATCCCGTGGGCGAGTACCTCGATACGGCGGAGGCATCATGGGACGGAACGCCCAGGCTGGACACGGTGTTGTCCGCCTACTTCGGCGCTGAAGACACCGAGTTACACCGGGCGATCGGCCCCATCGTTTTCATCGCGGCCGTGCGCCGCATCCGCAAGCCCGGGTGCAAGTTCGATGAAATCCTGATCCTGGAATCAGAGCAGGGCCAGAACAAATCGTCCGCATGGCGGGCGCTGGCCGTCAGTGACCGTTGGTTCACCGATGATTTGCAAATCGGAGCCCGCACCAAAGAGGTATTAGAGGTGGTGGAGGGTGTTTGGATCGCGGAACTGTCCGAGTTGCGCGGTATGAAACAGAGTGAGGTTGAGGGGATCAAAGCCTTGGAATCTCTGATCAATCGCGCAACCGCATCTGATGATTGATCGTACCGTGTGTCGGCCCGCGACGCCGGGCCGCACGGAGACACGGGCATGGCGATCAGAAAAAACGAATCGATGGGGTTTGTGGACGCGGCGTTGGAC
>JBGSIF010000226.1:0-18112 GCA_041742635.1 Phycisphaerales bacterium | reverse complement strand
GCCACGGGGGCGGACACGGCGCACCAGCCGATGCCCATGGGGCCGCGGACAAAGCCCACGGCGGCGGGCACGGCCCCGCCACCGACCCCAAAGAGATCATCCAGAAAGTACTGATCCCAAAGTGCCGCGGGTTCCCCACCGATTTCTAGTACCCGGTGCGGGCTGGCCCATTCCGATCGTCACTTCGTAGGTGGTGAAGCGGGATTGTTCGCGTCCGAAGCTGGGGCGGGCGGTGCTGGGGCGGGCAGCGGTGCGGCAGGTTGATCCTGAGGATCTCCGCCGCTCGTGCGTTTTTTTTCCTCCTCCGCAGCGATCTTGTCCATCGCGTTCATCAAGTTCGTCTGCTGCTTCTGCATGTCCTTGTTGGCATTCTCGCTCGGCTTCTTGGAACAACCCGGAAAAGCAACAACGCATCCAGCCACAGTCAACGCAGCCAATCGGAACATCTGTGCCCTGTTCATGCACCACGATAGCCGAACGATGACATCGCGGCTATTTGCAGCCGACCAAACTGCGCCTCATGCTCTCGGGACGGGTCATGCCATCAACGTGCTCAGAGGTTTGCCGAATACGTCTGTCAACCGAAAATCGCGTCCTTGGTGGCGGAATGTGAGGCGTGTGTGATCGATCCCCAGCAGGTGCAGGATGGTCGCGTGGAGGTCGTGGACATCGACGGGGTCTTTGACGATGTTGTAGGAGTAGTCGTCGGTTTCGCCGTGGACGATCCCGGGCTTGATACCGCCGCCGGCGAGCCAGAGCGAGAAGCATCGCGGATGATGGTCGCGGCCATAATTGTCGCTAGTAAGCGTTCCTTGTGAGTAGACCGTTCGACCGAACTCGCCGGACCAAAGGATGAGGGTGTCGTCGAGCATCCCACGCCGGCGCAGATCCTTGACCAATGCGGCTTGGGCTTGATCAACGGCATTGCACTGGGAACGCAGTTCGCCGGGGAGATTGCCGTGTTGGTCCCACCCGCGCATGTACAACTGGATGAAGCGGACGCCACGTTCGGCGAGGCGTCGCGCGAGCAAGCAGTTAGCAGCAAACGTGCCGGGCTTACGAACGTCGGAACCGTACATTGCGAGCGTCTCTTCGTCCTCATCGGCGATGTCCGTGAGTTCAGGTACGGACATCTGCATGCGATAGGCCATTTCGTACTGCGCAAGCCGGGTGCGGACTTCGGGGTCCATGGAACGTGCGGCTTCTTCTTCACTGAGATGATTGACGAGGTCGAGCATTTTTCGCCGGTCGTCACGAGTCATGCCCGCCGGATCTTTGAGGTAGAGGACCGGGTCGCCGGCACTGCGGAGTTGGCAGCCCTGATGTTCGCTCGGGAGGAATCCGGACCCCCAGAACCGGGCGGAGAGCGCCTGCATGTTCCCGATCCCCTGCGTGATAAGCACAACAAAGGTGGGAAGATTCGCGTTCGCTGAACCAAGTCCGTAACTCATCCAGGAACCGAAACTGGGACGCCCGGGCTGCTGATTCCCGGTTTGAAAGAACGTGATCCCCGGCTCGTGGTTGATCGCCTCGGTGTGCATCGAACGGATCAGGCACATCTCATGCGCGATCGCGCCGGTGTGCGGGAGGAGTTCGCTGATCCACGCACCGTCCTGGTTATTCTTGTACCGAGTGAACTTGAAGATCGAAGGCGCGACCGGGAAACGCTGCTGGCCGCTGGTCATGCCGGTGAGGCGTTGCCCCTGGCGGATCGATTCGGGCAAATCCTGGTTGAACCGCTGCCGAAGCCCGGGCTTGTAATCAAACAAGTCAATCTGGCTCGGCGCCCCTTCCATGTGCATGTAGATGACGCGCTTGGCTTTGGGGAGCAACCGCGGCCCCATCGCGGGGAAAGGGGCAGGCGTACCGCTCGCGGGAACGTCCCCCGCTTTCGCTGGTGAACCAATGAGCGATGAGAGGGCCATGGCACCAAGCCCGGCTCCGATCGACTGCGCTGCCACGCCGAAGAATCGGCGGCGGGTGACGTCGAGGTAGTACCGCTCGAGCGGATCGTGTGTTCGGGTGTGAAAAGGATCGTTCATGCGTTGCTTTCAATCGTGTGATCACTGGACTGCATCATCGGATTCAACTTCGGCGCCCGCGGCACAAACCTACCACACTGCTTGGGCCGGCAGCCTTCTGCACCCTTGAACTACTGCTGGGTCGTGACTTCGTAGACGTTCATGACACTGCTTGCGATCATCGTCCATGCCGCGAGTTCCTCGTCGGCGATCCCGCTCTTTCGTGGGGACATCCCGATCTTCAACATACCGGCCGCATCCGAAGGCGAGGCCTTGAATCGTTCACGGAACGCGTGCAGTGCCGCTTCCAGTTTGGCTTGCTCGGACGCACTCGGCATCCGAGCGCAGCACCTCCGAAACAGCATCGCCAGCCTCGCGGGATCGTCGCCGGACACTTCTGTCAACGTGCGTTCCGCGAGCACCCTTGCAGCCTCGACGAACTGCTCGTCATTCCAGAGCACCAGCGCCTGGAGCGGGGTGCTGGTCGTGGCGCGGCGCGTGGTGCAATACTCTCGCGTAGGTGCATCGAAAGTGAGCATCGAAGGGGGCGGCGCGGCTCGCTTCCAGTATGTGTACATACTCCGTCGCCAAAGTTCGTCCCCCTTCCCCAACGTGTAAATACGTGTATTTGACTGGGGCATCGCCACTTCCTGCCAAAGCCCCTCGGGCTGATACGGCTTGACCGATGGGCCACCAGCCTTTTCGACCAGCAAGCCGGATACGTAGAGCGCTTGGTCACGAATCTGTTCGGCCGTCAATCGCCGCCGGGGGTAGTATGCGAGCAATCGGTTGTCGGGGTCGCGTTCTCGCAGTTCAGTTCGGACGACCGACGACTGGCGGTACGTCGCGCTGGTTAGGATGAGACGCAGCATGTGATTCATGTCCCACGCGCCCGACTCGGCACTTCCTTCACGAAACTCCACGGCGAGCCAGTCGAGCAGTTCCGGATGGCTCGGCCATTCACCCTGCAGCCCCAGGTCCTCACTCGTGCGTACGATCCCGTTTGCAAACAACATTTCCCAAAGGCGGTTGACGGTCACTCTCGCCGTCAGCGGGTTCTGTTCGCTGGTGATCCACTCGGCCAGCCCCAATCGGTTGCTCGGCGTGTGCGCAGGCATCTGCCCGAGGGACATCGGCACTCGACGTGATACGGGGCGCGTCATGTCCGGCTTGTCGTACGCACCGCGAGAAAGCACGAAGGTTTTCTTCGGCTCGGGCAGTTCCTTCATGACCATCGTGAGTGGGACCGCGGCCTCGATCGCTTTCTTCTCGGTATCGAACCGGCCTATCGCAGCCTCGGCTTCCTTATATTTCGGGAGCGCCGCCACCCGCCACGCACGCTCGATTCTCGCTTCCAGTTCGGACCTGTGATTCGTCGCTGTTTGTGGCGGTCGCGTGATGCGATCCGGCAGCAACGCCGCGACAAGGTCTCCAGCGAGTTCCACTCGCTCGCTCGAATTGAAGTAGTACCCCGCCGCGCCGCCGGTGTTGACGATTTTCATCACGAGGGCGTTGCGTCCCGCTCGCAAGCGGATCGTCCCGCGGTCCTGATTCGCCGCCACACCGCGCTCGACGTTCCGGCTGACCTGCTCTTCTCCGTTGACATAGACACGGAATCCATCGTCGCTACCCAGCGATAGCGACATCTCACGCGCCGACGGTGCATACACATACTTGGCGACATAGGTGACATTGCGCCCGCCTTCGAGCGCGATCACTGCGTCGTCTCGCAGTTGTTCGCTAAACCGCCAACCGATCTTACCGTCGTTCCCGAACTTCTGTGAGAGGTCGATCCGATCCCCCACTTCCGGCCCAAAGACCGGCTCGTAGACACGATTCTCTCGATCGCCGGGGAAGGCGCCGGCGATGTACCAGCGACTCACGGAACTGGGCATAATCGCAAGTCCGGCGTCGTTGATCGTGCCTGGGGTCACGCGCACGCGAGCGAGAACATGATTCGCATACATTGAGTTGTAGTGCAGCGTGACAAGGAGTTGTGTGCCCCCGTCGTAGCCGAACGGCTTGTCGGAGAGCAACATCGCCGCGCGAGGCTGCTTGTTCTCGTGCCCTTGCAAAGCCCATCCGCGGTCGGGGCGTTGATTCGATGGCTCATCGATGATGTTGGTGACATCAAAGTCGCCGTTTTGCTGCGAATGATCCGCCCAGGCCCATATGAAGTTTACCGGCTCTCGCTTCGTCGGGTCCGCGACCGAAACCGCCTCGACCGAAACGCTCGTAAGAACGGCGTTGCCGTTCCCGGCCCGCCCAACACTCCCGGCAGCACCCGCATCTCCACCCGGATCAAGCAGTGCCTCGATCGCAAGCACACGCAGATTGGTGCCGCCGGTGCGAAGCGTGATCCGGTGTTCATCCGTCGCGGGGTTCTCGCCGCTGGCTCGAACCGATCCATCCGACTCAACACTCAGCGTGGCACCGTTCTTGGAATCTGCGGCGATGACCCCGGCATCGGCCCACGATACACCCGCACGCGCCCACAACTGTGAGAAAAACCCGGCCCGCTGCGACTCTTCTTCTGGCGTGCGAGCCTCGAGGCCTTGTCGGAGTGTATCGATCTCGTGCTGGATCGATGCCAGTCTGGCTGTCTGTTCCTTGGTGGGCACTGCGATAAACGGCTCGAACGCGCGGTTTGGGTCCGGCAACTGCGAGTACAACCCCGGCTCCTGGATCGAGTTGAAAAAAGCGTAGAGACTGAAGAAGTCTTCCGCCGTAATCGGATCGAACTTGTGGTCGTGGCAACGCGCACACCCAACCGTCAGCCCGAGCAAGACCGCCCCGGTTGTGTTCGTCCTGTCCACGGCGTATTCAACCAGGTACTCCTCGTCGATCGCGCCCCCTTCGTCGGTCGTGACGTGATTCCGGTTGAAGCCAGTCGCTATCTTCTGCTCGATCGTCGCGTCGGGCAACAAGTCCCCGGCAAGTTGTTCGATGATGAACTGATCGAAGGGCATGTTCGATCGATACGCATTGATGACCCAGTCGCGCCACAGCCACATCTGCCTGCCTGCGTCCATGTGGATCCCGCAGGTATCGGCGTAACGTGCCTGATCCAGCCAAGTGGCCGTCATGCGCTCTGCGTGCCGCGTGCGGTATGGCTCTTGCGTCAGCAACCGATCTACCAGCAACTCGTATGCTTCCCCGTCTTGAGATTCACTCCGCGCCGCGGCCTCGAAGGCTTGGGTTTCCTCCGGCGTGGGCGGCAACCCCGTCACATCGAGAAACACGCGCCGGGCCAGTGTCGCCGGGTCTGCTTCGGGCGACGGCCTGAGTCCGTCACGCTCCAGCCGTGCCGCGATGAACCGATCGATATCGTTCCGTGCCCAGGCTTCACTTGGCGCGCTGATCTTTGGAACGTCCGTGCGAACCGGGGGCACGAACGCCCAGTGCGGCTCGTACTTCGCTCCGTCATCAATCCAGGCCCGGATCAACTCCACATCGTCGGCGGACATCACCCGTTTATGGCTGTTCGCCGGGGGCATCCGCTCCGAATCATCGCTTGATGTGATCCGGCGGAGCAGTTCGCTTGCCGCCGAATCTCCCGGGACAACTGCCGACGCCGATCCTTTCCGTGGTGCGACCGCGTCTTCTCGAACGTCGAGCCGAAGCCCGGCTTCGCGTGTCGCCGGGTCCGGCCCGTGGCATTGAAAACAACGATCAGAGAGCAATGGGCGGATATCACGTCCGTACCGCACGTCGCGCGGCGCACTCTTTGCGAGATGCGAAGTTCCGATGCCGGCGACGGCCTTTACCAGTTGCAACTCGACGTGAGGCTCATGCTCGGGCCACGCTTGGACCGCGACGCCTGTGAGCAGCACCGCAGATACGACCCCCCATATTCCCGCGATGATCACTGAGCGAACTCCAGGCATGTGACCTCCTCTCAAGCCGCACCCGCGCCGACCGACCGCCGGTCTCCCACGCCCGAACGGCGACACAATATCGCGTGTACGCCGCACCGGACCTTCTCAAAGTGTACTTGATACCAGCCAGCCGCACACCTTGTCGAGACAGATATTCTCGCATCCGCCCACGCCCGACCGATCTGACCTGTTCAGCACTGGGCTTTTTTCATGTGGCATGATGAACCCCGGCTTGTTTCCATGGAGGATCCGCACGGATGCACCCACTCGCCGCCGCAGGCTTTGATCACTGGGATTGGGCGGTTCTCGCCGGGTATTTCGCCCTGCTCATCGGCAGCGGCGTCTATTTTTCGATGCGTCAATCAAAGAACACCGACGACTATTTCCTCGCGGGGCACCGGATGCCCGTCTGGGCCGTCGCGTTTTCAATCCTCGCCACCGCCCAGTCCGCGGCCACCTTCGTCGGCGCGCCGGAATCATCCTACCTCGGCAACCTGGCGTACCTCTCGACCAACATCGGCGGGATCCTCGCTGCTATCTTGCTCGCCACTGTGTTCATCCCCGCGTACTACCGGCTAGGCGTCACCACGCCGTACCAACTCCTCGAGATCCGCTTCGGATCGGGAGCGAAGACCATCGCCAGCCTGACGTACATGATCGGGCGGGTCTTCGCCGGCGGCGCTCGCCTCTTCATCGGCGCACTGCCGTTTTCGTACCTCGTCTTTGGCGACACCAGCCTTGCCCACATCGCCCTGGCCGTCGCCATGTTCACCGTTTTCGGGATCCTTTACACGCTGTGGGGCGGCGTGGGCAGCGTCATCTGGACCGACGTGCTCCAAGTCACCGTCTACCTCGGCGCGACGATCGCCGCCGTCGTCGTCCTCCGGAACCTCATCCCCGTCGGAACCATCGACATCATCGACGCGCTGCGCCACCCCATCTCCGCGGCGGGCGAACCGCTTCCGTCCAAACTCACACTCATCAATCCCGGCCTTGATTTTTCCAAGCCGTTCCTCGGCTTCGATCCAAGCGCATCGATCTCGCTGCTCACCGTCCTCTTCGGCTTTTCGCTCCTCACTCTCGCATCCCACGGAGCCGACCAGGACCTCGTGCAGCGGATGCTCACCTGCCGCTCGCCCCTCAAAGGCAGCCTCTCGGTCATCGGGGGCGTGCTGATCGGCGTGCCCACCGTGCTGCTCTTCCTCGTTTTCGGCTTGCTGCTGTACATCTTTTATCAGCGCCCGGACATCATGGGCGCCGCCGCACCGGCCGCGATACCGGAATCCAAGAAACTCGTGATGGCCTTCGCCGTTGACCACATGCCCGCGGGGCTGGCGGGGCTGATGCTCGCCGGGCTACTCGCCGCCGGTCCCTGTGGGATCAATGCCTCGCTCAACTCCATGTCCAGCACCTTCGTCTCGGATATCTACCGCCCCAGGCGCGCGGAACACGACGAGCGGCACTATCTCTACATCGGGCGGCTCGCGGTCGTCGGCGCGGGGATCGTGGTCGGCCTGTTCGCGGCCGCGTGTCACTGGCTGTACGACGAAGCCAACACAACCCTCATCGACTTTGCGCTGGGCGTGATGAACTTCGCCTACGCCGGCCTCCTGGGTGTCTTCATCACCGCCCTCTTCTCGCGCCGCGGCTCTGTCCGTTCCTGCATCGCGGCCATCATCACCGGTTTCGTCTCCGTCTGGCTCATGCAGCCCGTTGTTCTACGCGCTGCCACACCGCTGCTTGACACGGTCGTCCACGCCGTCTTCACGCCCGCGCATTCCCTCGCCAACGTCCGCATCGCCTTCCCCTGGCAACTCCTCATCGGCACGGTGCTCGCGACGGGAGTATGCCTGATCGGCACGCGGCCCCCGACGGCCGGACGCTGATCGGGCCGCGCCCCCGATCACTCGTGCTTGCCCGGCCTCAGCACCGACAGCACCACCGCCGCGAGCAGCGCGCCCAGCACCACCACCAGCGACACCGTCGTATCGATCTTGATCGCCTTCATCGGTTCGACGGTGCTCCCGACCCAACCGGCCATGTCATCAACATACGGCGGGACGGACAGCAGCAACAACTTCACGCCCACGAACAGCAGGATCCCGATCAGAGCGGGCTTGAGGTAACGGAACTTGGCGATCGCCGCCGCGAGGCAGAAGTACAGCGCTCGAAGCCCAAGGATGGCGAAGATATTGCTCGTGAAGACGATGAACGGGTCCGGGGTGATGGCGAAAATGGCCGGGATGGAGTCGACCGCGAAGACCAGGTCGGTGATCTCGACCATAATCAGCGCGAGCAGCAGCGGCGTGATGGCGCGCCGACCGTCCGTGCGAAGCGACCCGTCCGGCGGCGGGTCCATCGCCTCGGTCCCGGTGGCCGGGTCGATCGTGTAGGTGGGGCGCACGGTCCGCTTGGTGAGGAACTTCTGCCCGTCATAAAAATCCGTGACGGGGTAGAACCGTTTCACCAGCCGCACGACCGGGTTCTTGCCGGGATCGCTGGCGGAGTGGATCAACGCCATCTTGAGCGCGGTCCCGACGAGCAGCAGACCAAAGAAGATCAGGATCCACTGGAACCGCAGGATGAGTTCTCCCCCGATGAAGATCATTCCCCCTCGCATCACGAGCGCGCCCAGGATCCCCCAGAACAGCACGCGGTGCTGGTACTTGGCCGGCACGGCGAAATACGAAAAGATCAACGCGATGACGAAGATATTGTCCATCGCCAGCGACTTTTCCACGACATATCCCGTGAGGTACTGCTTCGCGGCCTCCAGCCCGCCCACGGTGCCGGAGACAATCAACGCGGCACCGGCGTCCGTCACGGGGTTGTACTTCGGAGTATTCAGCCCCAACCCCAGCCAGTGGTACTCATACGCCGCGTACACCACGCCCGAAAACAGCACCCCCAGCGTCACCCACACCACCGACCACCCGGCGGCTTCCTTCATCGTCACCACATGCGCGTCGCGGTGGAACACGCCCAGATCCAGCGCCAGGAACACGAACACCAGCACGACGAACCCGACATACGCCCAGATCTTCAGGTTCCCCGCACCTTCGGCGGCCCCCAGCACGATCGACGGCAAACCCAGCAGTGACGCGGTCATGGCCAACGCTCCACAATGCCCGCACACACCCGGCTCACATCCATGAGCCGCGCGAGCACGGGCCGGTTGCGTTGGTCTTGCGAGGCGCATCGCCCTTCGGCGACGCACCAGACGGGACCGGACAAGCCCAGAGTGGGCCGGCCGTGTTGACGATCCCGTCACTCGCCCGGCTATCCGGGCAAGAGGCTACTCCCCAACGGAGTACATGTGAGTATACCACTGTTCCCCCCCAGCGGCACGGCACTTCAGAGCCGTCCCGCTCGGGATCGGCGACGGCGACCAAGCGGTACCTGCGCTTATGGACGGGACGACGGCCACGACCCAGCTCGCCGACCGGATCGTTGCGTACAACAATCTGGACGGGAAGGGGCTGTTGAGCACGCGGATCTCCAACCGCTCGCGCGACGAGCAGTGGACCCTCACCCAGACCGGCAACTGGGACCGCGCTAAGGTGGACCTCAACGGCGACGGCGACTTCACCGACGCCGGTGAGACCGACGACACCCGAACGCACAACGTGGCGAACGAGATGCTGACGCGGGACACCGATACCAACGGCACCGCGAACTACACCCTAACCCATGACGCCGTGGGAAATCTCACGGACGATGGCCAATCGTACAAGTTCGTGTATGATGTATGGGGCAGGCTGCGCATGATCAAGAACCAGTCGAACAACCTGGTCGCGGAATACCGTTACAACGGCCTGAACCAGCGGCTGTCATGGCATTACGACACCGACGCGGACGGGGATTGCGATAGTAATGACAAGAACTATTACTTCGCCTACGACGATCAATGGCGTGTCGTGGCGACGTTCAGGGATTCGGATACGTCGCCGAAAGAGCGGTTTTTGTATCATGCCGCGGGGCTGGGCGGGTATGGAGGCGCGTCGGGTGGTATTGGTGGGTACATCGACCACTGCATCTTGAGAGATAAGGACGCCAACACGGCGTGGGACACCGCCAGCGACGGGACACTCGAAGAGCGCATGTATTACTGCCAGAACTGGCGGGCGGACGTGCCAGCCATACTTACATCGTCCGGCAAACTTGTCGAGTGGATCAAGTACTCAGCCTACGGCACGGCCACCGCCCTCCCCACAGGCGACACCGACTCCGACGGTGATTACGACATCAACGACCTCGGCAACATGGGCGGCGGCTACGAACTCCGCAAAGACGCCGAGTTGGACGGAGATGTCGATGGAAACGACGTCAACTACGCCATCGCAAACGGCTACCAGACCCTCGGCCGCGGCGTCCTCTCATCATCCTACGTCGCCAACCGCAAGGGCTACGCGGGGTACGAGAACGACGGAGCCATCGTCCGCTTCGCACATGTGCGGAACCGTGTCCTCGACTCCACGCTGGGAAGGTGGACGCGCAGGGATCCGATCGGGTATGTGGATGGAAGCAATCTCTACGAGTATGTACGGAGTGCCGCGATCCGCCGAATGGACAGCTCGGGTTTGCGTGCATTGCCGGGCAACGCTTGCAATGGATATAACGGCAATATTCACGAGAACACATGTTCGCCAAGTGCGAGCGGCTCGCAGCCTGCAGTACCTTCTCCAACTAGACCGACTCAGCCAACGCCGCAACAGATGTGCGATGATTTATGTGATGGCAACCCGAGTGCTAGGGCCATGGTTGTGTGCGTAAATGGTACCCCGATGGTGTGCAACTGCTCAAGGCACCCGGACAATCCGACAAATCCAAACTGGGAGCCTGACATTGAATCGAACCGCGACTCGTTCTTTCAGTGCATTGTTGCATTCGAGCGGCGCAATGTAAGCACTAATATTGCATGCTGCCCGCCAGCGCCATACTCCGGACCTGCGACAACTTGCGGTGCCGACGATGATTGGAGTTTCGCTTGTAGAAAAGCAGAAAACTACCGGCAACTGGCAGCGTGTATGGCACGGATCAACTGTCAAACGGAGCAGGGCTGTAACAGTGAAGCTCGGTGCAAAGTTCGAAAATGCTGGGAGATCAGGTTGGCCAACTGCGTGGCACGAGCCTTCGACTATCTTTGTGCTAACGGAAGTGCGCCATTTGGACAAGACGTGTTCATTGAGCTAGTAACAAACTGTGGCGCAGACGCCGAGCGGTACATGCGGGAGTGCGAGGGCGATAGTGTTCCATTCTAGCCGCAAGAGTATTATGTACTGCGCAAAGCGACGCACTGTGCGACTAATCACCGCAATGGCACTCGTCTCGTTATTGCCATTAGTACTGGCACTGCTACATGCCACGTATCGGCAGTGTGCTGGTACTATGCGAGGCAATAGACTTTCCCCCGCGTTGCAATCCAATGGTGCGTATGTGTATGTCACGCGACACAACTTCGGGATTCCGCTTGCAGTACTGTATTGTGACATAATTGTTGAAAAAAAGTTAGAGTGCCCACCCGGGGCAATGTCTCTCTATTGGATTACAATTAACTCTCAAAAGACGCGATGTATAGTTATTGCTAATGGCACTGTCAATGTGCTCATTCCAACTGGTATTTACATCGCGAACTACTTGGCGTGCGTGCTTGCGCCGTGTGTGTGTGTGGGCAGCGCATATTGTCTTAGGCGACAATGGCGGCGACAAACTGGGAAGTGCTTGTATTGCGGATATTCGCTCGTAGGATTACGTTCGGACCAATGCCCGGAGTGCGGTGAGTTGCTTGACGTATTACGGTAGGTGGCCCAGATGTCACCCGTGGCACCCTACGCCGTGAACCACGGCGTAGGTTGCCACCCAATCAACGTTGTCCTGAATGTGGAGTTGGTGGCCGGTGGCGTCGTCGTAGTGTTCCACTTCTCGACCGAGCGAAGAATCGATAGGCTGATAGGCATGTGGAAGGCCCAGTGGACAACAGATGAGCGAAATGAGCCCGATTGTGCGCAGCACATCGCCCGGCTTTCAACAAAGGCAGGTGGCCCTGAAGTCCGACGTGGCACCGAAGTCGTCTTCTACTTCGGTGTCTTCGGGTGGGGAGGGCGGGTGATGCTGGGGACCGTGGGGGTCCGGGGGGGGGATTGAGGTTTGAGTAAGGGCTGCGGTGCGTGGAGGGGGGGGAGACGCGGTTCAGTTTCCGCGAGGCACCGCCACGATTCGCTCAGACGCGGCCAAGTTTCTCCCATTCGCAGCCAAGTTCCTGTCAGACGCAGCCAAGTTTTGCGCCGACGCAGCCAAGTTTCTGCGAGATTCTGCCAAGGTTCCCGGAGAATCTGCCACGAATCTCCGAGATTCTGCCAAGGTTCTGAGAGATTCTGCCACGAATCTCGGAGATTCTGCCAAGGTTCTCCGAGATTATGCCACGAATCTCACAGAATCTGCCAAGGTTCTCTGAGATTCTGCCAAGGTTTTCAGCCATTTCTGGCCGGCGCGCCAAAAGGCAGCCGGTGATCCATGCGCGTTCGCGCAGAATCCGCGCGGCAGAGGCCCGATTTCACCCAAATAGTAGGTCGTTGTCTGCGCTTCTCGCGTCATTTTTGCGCCCCCCGCGTCAGGGCAACCGCATGATCGCCAAGAGAAAGCCGAACACTCCAGATCGGCCTCATCGCCGAGTCCGGAACTCGCGGATTGTTCTTTACGTTATCGAAGCCCGACGGGGACCGTCGGACCACCCAAGAGTGATGATGCATCTGATAGCACTGACTCGTGGCACCGACCCGGCTTGGCGGGTCAGTGGTTCGGTCTCCGATTCACCCTGATCGTGCGTCTTCTTGCACACCCCACGGACCCGCTCAACGGGGGGGGGGTGGGGGCGGTAGCGGGTCAGCGGCACGGTAAAATGCTTTGTCCCCCCCACCTCCCTCCGCTCCCTAGACTTCGCCGACACCCGTCGGTCCCTTCCGCTTCGACACAAGGATCCACACAATGCGATTTGTTCCTGACTCCGCGGCGGTCGTTCGATGCCTCGCATCGATTCATCGTGCCTTCCGTGCCGTCGTGCTCGCGGCGGCTTCGCTGGCGGTCGGCGGCGTGTCGATGTCAGCATCGGCCCAGCCCTGCCCGCCGCACTGGGAACCGGGAACGTTGCCGGGGCCGAACTACTTTGTCTTTGCCGCCGGCGAATGGGACCCCGACGGCGACGGGCCGCGCGGCACCGAACTTCTCCTCGGCGGCGGGTTCAGCATCCCGGGAAACAATACCGTCTACGGGCTGGCGACCTGGGACGGCACGGCGTACCGCGGGTTCAGTGCTGGGGGGGGCGGGGGGGGCGGGGGGCCGGGGTTTGTCCGCGCGATCGCCTTTCTGCCCAACGGCGATTTGATCGTCGGGGGTGGCTTTCAGCCAATCAACGGCGTCCCCGGCTCCGCGAACATCGCCCGCTGGGACCGCGCCGCGGGCACCTGGAACGCCCTCGGCACCGGCCTCGGCGGTGGGAGCGATGTCGAATCGATCGCCGTCCTGCCCGATGGACGCATCGTCGCCGCTGGAACATTTTTCTTCGTCGACGGCCAGGTCATTCGAAACCTTGCGATCTGGGACGGAACGACGTGGTCTCAACTCCCCGGCCTGGATTGGTATCCACCATTGTCTACCGGCGACGTGCGTGTGAGCGCGATCGCCGCGCGTCCCAACGGCGATCTCATCGTCGCCGGTTACTTTGGCCTCGCGGGCGGACACATCGTCGATCACATCGCTATGTGGAACGATCAAGGCTGGCATCCCATGGCAGGCGGTCTCATCATCCAGCCCGGCGAGGGCACCCAGTGCTACGGCGTCTCCGACATGGCCCTCATGCCCACCACCAGCGGCGATCAGGTCGTCGCCGCATTCAACTACACTCAGCCGCCCACAGGACTCCTCATTCTCACCAGCATCTATGCTTGGAATGGAACTTCATGGCGCTCGCTCGGATCTCCCTACGGTGGATCTTTCTTCGGCGCGGCGTACGCCATCAGCCCCATCAACGACACCGAAGTCGCCATCGGCGGAAACCTGAACTACAGCGGCGAATCCGAGCCTGGACGCATCGCCCGCTGGAACGGCTCGTCCTGGAGTTGGATGGGCCTGGTCAATAGTTCCTCCTTTGTTCTCCATCGCCGCCCCAGCGGTGAACTTATCGCCGGAGGAGCCTTCACCACCGCCTCCGGCGTCCCCGCCCCGTACTGGGCCAGATGGTCCACCGACGGAACACTCCCCACGATTACCCAGCAACCCACGTCCCTCATCCGTTGCCCGTCGGCGACCGCGGAGTTCTCCGTGACGATCGACAGTGGTCTCGCCGCCGCCGTACGCTGGCAGATCGAGTCCGCCCCTCCCGGAAGTAATATCTGGGCCAATCTCACCGACGGCCCCGCCCTGCGCGACGGCGTCCAGGTTGGTACCGGCTCCGGTGCCACCACGAGCCAGTACACCTTCCAACGGAGCCTGCCGAGTACCGACACACTTCGCTTCCGGGCCGCGCTCACCTCGAGTTGCGGCAGCGTCAACAGTCACCCCGCGATGCTTAGCCTCTGTGCCGCCGACTTCAACTGCGACAGCAATCTCGGCTCGCAGGATTTCTTTGATTTCATCGCGTCGTTCTTCAACGGTGCCGCTGATTTCAATCACGATGGTTCCACCACGTCTCAGGACTTCTTCGACTTCCTCGCCGCCTTCTTCGCCGGGTGTTAGTGAAACCCAACTCGTTCGACATCTCATAACACATGGTTCCGACAACATCTTTCACTTGATCATCACATAGAATTCCAACAACTAGTTGAGTCAATGGGTATGTTGTTTTCATTCCCGTGGGTTACTTGGAGCGACACGATGATTCGTTGCATCACTTCCCTATGCGCCCTGGGTGCGTGTATGCCCGTATTGGGCCAGCACATGATTTCATTCCCGACTCCGAAGCCTGCAACAACCCCGCCCTCCGTCGATCGCCCGCCGGGCGTAGGAAATCCCCTCGCCGCGCCCCCGCGCCCCGGCACCACCCGCGGCCAGACCACCTTCTCCGTCACCTTCATCGACCCCACCGGCGAACTCGCCCCCTATGCCGATGCCATCACCGCCCACGTCCAGGCCGCCGGGGCCGCGTGGGCTTCTTACATCGACGGGCTTGGCTCCATCCTCGTCCAGGTCCGCCTCGAACCCGTCCCGACCGCCGGCGGACGCAGCACCACCAGCGTCTTCGTCGGCACGAACGCCGGCTTCAACGTCTTCGAGCAGAGCACCGCCCACGAGATCCGCACCGGCACCGATCCCAACGGCGCTACCCACGACGCCGAGATCATCCTCGGCCTCGCATACCTCCAGTCCGAACTCTGGTTCGATCCCGACCCTGCCGCACGCACCGCCCCCGTCCCCATCAACCGCACCGATGCCATGTCCGTCTTCATCCACGAGTTCGGCCACGTCCTGGCCTTCAACGGCTGGCGCGACAACTTCGACGGCTCCTTCCCCGGCGATTACCAATCTACCTTCGACCGCTGGTCCACCTTCACCGGCGATGACTTTTTCTTCCTGGGCACCGCCGCCCAGGATGTCTACGCCGCCCCCGTCCCCCTCACCTTCGGCAACGCCACACACCTCGGCAACGACGCCCCTCGCCCCGGCGAAGACCTCCTCCCGGACCTCATGAACGGCGTCGTCTTCTACCGCGGCTCCCGCTACTTCATCTCCGACCTCGACCTCGCCGTCCTCGCCGATTCAGGCCTCCCCATCCGCCCCGTCTGCGACGCCGACCTCAACAACGACGGCACCGTCGGCAGCCAGGACTTCTTCCAGTTCCTCACCGCCTTCTTCAGCGGCGACGCCGACTTCAACAACGACGGCGTCACCTCCTCCCAGGACTTTTTCGACTTCCTTGCCGCCTTCTTCGCCGGCTGCGACTGAGCACCCGCGCCGCATCGGACAACCCCACTCCCCGACAGGTTTCTTGCGACTGAACTCGGGAAGGGTATTGGAAAAGGCGGGATGGGGGGGCAGCCGAGGCTGATCGGATCGGCCGCAGATCTTCAGGTTGGTCCGGATTCGCACCGTGACCGCGGGCGATACCGAAGCGATGGCCTACGAACCGGGGAGACCTGGTTTGCACTTCACCGTTCAACGCTCACCCCGACCGATTCCCGGCACCACCCGCTCCCAAACGTGTGCCCGGCCGAGCCCTCACTCTGCCGGTGTGAAAAAACTCATCCGCTCTCATTTCCCTTGCACGGCACCCGAATATCGGTTATTTTCATCAAATCCCTATTCCCCTCTCCCTCTCCCCGCCCTCGCACCATCTCACTTCGCTCTTCTCTCGCATATCTATTTTCTCTTTCGCCTCGATTTTCTTGGCCCATAAGGGCATCGGGCGTGAGCCATCGGGGGCGGGTGGATCAGAGGAAACCAACCACACGCAAGATCCGACTACAAAGACAGCATTTCCCTGTACCAGTACAAGAAAGAGCCCCACCATGCTCGCCATATTCATCGCCGGCCTCAGTGCCCTGCACCAACTCCGACGCCTGTGTGAGCATTGGAGTCGTTCAGTGGTGCTGCCCGCTCCCCATGGTGCCGCCCACCTCTCACGGTACCCTTTCTTTGTCATGCTCGCGCTGCTCACTCTTGCACCTGCAATCGCTCGCGCACAGCCGGTCGCATGGACCCAGTTGAACCCGATCGTTCATCCCGACTGGCGCGCGGCGCGCAGCATGGTCTACGACTCGGCCCGCGGCGTCGCTGTCCTCTTCGGCGGCAGCTCCAACAGCCGGGATACTTGGGAGTGGGATGGTGCCACCTGGTCGCTCCGTGCCACCACCGGTCCCGCCAGCAATACCGGCGAAGACATGGCCTACGACTCCGCCCGCGGCGTCACCGTCCTCTTCGGACGCAGCGCCAATGGCGCGCAATCAGAAACCTGGGAGTGGAACGGGAGCGTCTGGACCCTCCGCTTCGTCGGTGGACCCTCTCCTCGCATCGGGCACGCCATCGAGTACGACCCCGTGCGGGGCGTCACCCTCCTCTTCGGCGGGCGCTCCTCTTCCCAAGTCTACAACAACGAGACCTGGGAATGGAACGGAACGACCTGGACACAGCGGATGGCGGGCGGACCTTCGCCCCGATTCGTCCACAACATGGTCTTTGACACCGCCCGCGCCGTCATTGTCCTCTTCGGTGGATACGCCAACGACATGTCGCTCGGCGGCACTTGGGAATGGAACGGGTCGGGCTGGACCTTGCGCTCCAACTCCGGCCCCACCCCACGCAACGGCTTCGGGCTTGCCTATGACCAACGCCGCGGCGTCACCGTGCTCTTTGGTGGTTTCCGCAGCAGCTTGAACACCATCAACGCAGAGACCTGGGAATGGAATGGTGCCGCGTGGACACAACTCCCCATCAGCGGCCCCGGCCCACGCCAACTCGCTGGCATGGTCTATCACGCCGCCAGCGGCGTCTTCCTCCTCTTCGGTGGCTTGAGTTTCAACAGTTCTCTCGACGATACTTGGATCCTCCGCTGCGCCTCCACAACGATCAGAACCCAGCCCCAGCCCGCCGCCGTCTGCTCCCTCACCAGCGCGATCTTCTCCGTCTCCGCTGGTGCCCCTGAACCGATCTCATACGCCTGGCAAATCCAGACCTCTCCTGACGATTGGCAAATACTCACTGCCGTGCCGATGCCGCTCCCCTGCGGCGGCATGGCCTCCGCGACCCCACCAGACGCGGCGAGTACCAGCGTGACCGTCTCCCCCTGCTCCGGCACGAACACCTACTCCATCCGCGTCCTTGTATCCACGCCTTCCTGCCCAATCACCAGCAACCCCACCACGCTTACTTTCGTGCAGTTCCCTTCTACCGACCTCAACGGCGACGGCTTCCGCAACTCGCAGGATTACTTCATCTACACCTGTGAGTTCCTTGGATCCTGCCCACCCTCCCCAGCAACCGACTTCAACCAGGACGGCCAGATCAACACCCAGGACTTCTTCGACTTCCTCGCCGCTTTCTTCGCCGGTTGCTAGTTTCCCTCTTTGATCCCGCCGCAGACTCGCTCACTCCACACAGGTCCACACATGACACCCTCTTCCTGCTCGGCTGCCCCGTCACGCCGCGGCTCCCGCGTCCCCCATCCCTCCCGCCTCGCCCTTGCTGCCACACTTGCCTTTGTCGCGCCACCGCTCGCCGCCGCCC
>JBGSIF010000225.1:0-10353 GCA_041742635.1 Phycisphaerales bacterium | reverse complement strand
ATCGCGTCCGCCTCACGCAACTTGTTCACGATCTGTTCCGGTGTGTGCCTCGTTCGCTTCATGGTCCAGAGTCTCCTGGCCGCTGCCGGCGGCCCTCGGGACTCTCATAGTTGCTGGATCAGGATTCGGGGGGCAGGTCAGGATGGTATTCGCATCAGAGTGGATTCGAGATTCGCGGGGTCGTTTACAAACGCACGCCGTACTACGTTCGGGAATAAAACCGCGCCGGATTACAATGCGCTAACATCAAGAATGGCATCGAAATCCAGCAAGCGTTCGCGTCATCACGAAGCCCCGTCGTACCCCGCGCCAGTCGCCGCGCTGATGCCGATCGGGAACCCCAGCGGCACGACCGATGCGGCGTGGTTCCGGGTCCCGATCGCCGATTACAGTGCGATTGGAATCACGCCGGAACACACAGGCGCGCTCCTGACGCTGATGCGGGACGAACGCTGCAACCAGTCCGAGCCTCCGGTCTGTTACGGGCCGGTCCACGCGGCACGCGCTCTGGCATCCATCGGTGCCACCAGCGCGATCCCCTCGATGCTCGCGCTTGTCGAACGGCTCGAACGCCACGACGACGACGGCTGGCTCGAAGACATGCAGTACGTCATTGCCCACTTCGGCGAACCGGCCCTCGACCCCGTCGCTCGCGTCGTCCGTGATCAACGCGTCTCATGGGCTGCCCGGCTCTACCTTTGCGGCACCCTCGAAGAACTCGGTCTGAAGCACCCGTCATTGCGTCAGCGAGTCATCGACGTGTTCACCGCCGTGCTTGCCGTCGCGCAGTGGACCCCGCCCGTGCTGATTGAAACCACGATCGGCAGCCTCATTGAACTCAACGCCGTCGAGGCTCTGCCCCAGATCCGGCGGGCCTACGAACTTGGATACGTCGACGAAGAAGACTGCGGACCGCTATCGGATGTGGAAGAAGAGATTCAACTCACCCGCGAGGAGCGCGACCATCGGCGCGACGCTCGCTCCGAGGCAAGGGCAGCCGAGCGAGCGCGTCTATTCGGTTCTTCTGCGCCGCTCGGGATCGATGAACTCGGCGGCGTCGAAGCCTTCGACGATGACGACATCATCGACGAACCGATCGATATCTTCACACGCCTTGGCGAAACTCCGGCGAATGCCGCGAGGAACCGTTCACTGCCGCCGGCCGGTCCTCTGTAAGCATTCTTCGGCGTGGTACCACTGCATCGACTATCACGTGCCGGTGGGTGTCGTGCGTTTCAGGCCGTCGGTCGTAGAGTCGGTGCTGGTTCACAGCGTCCAACTTCACATCGCCGATCCCAACCCCATGAACCGACGCCATCCGCTGACCTGCCCGAGGTGTGACATCGGGTGCCCGCTCAGCAAGAAGTTCACGACATCACCCACGGTCGGGAAGAGTTCTTTCATCCGCCCCTCGGCGGGGTTGGGCTTGGCGAAGTCCGCGTCACTCGCTTTGGCCACCGCGGCCATCGCCGTGTCATACGCCGTATTGTAATGCCCCACGATCGCGTCCATGCTCGGATAGATCGTCCCCGCCGGATCATCCAGGCACGGCTTCCCGTTCACAAACAAGTCGTCGAACCTCGGCGGATTCTCGATCGCCGGCCCGCCCAGCATCACCATGATCTTCTTCGGGTACACCGAGAGATGCCCGTAGACGAACGCCGGGTGGTTCGACTGCACCGCCGCGCCGTTCTGCGTCGCCAGCCGTCCAAACTGTTCCGGCTTCACATCCTTCAGCATCGCTGCGGCATAGTGCCGGCTCAACCGACCCGAACTGAGAATCACGTCAGCGACTAGTCCCATGCGCGTACTCCTGAAAAAGGCCTCGCAATCATATCGATCAACATCAATATGTCTACCTGCCACGCGGCTTGTCATTCATCATTCACTTTCTCAATCGCCCACATAGCGCGAATAGATCGCTCGCGCCACCCCGGTGTCGGTCGTACCGCGGATCACCGCACGCCCGTCGGCGAATACGGTGAGTTCAACCGGGTTGGTCCCGTCGCCTGTTTCGTGCGAAAGCACGCCACGCACCGCGCTGGTTGTGCGCGTGAACGTCCCCTGTGCCGCGAGCCGGCGCGAGAGTTCGTCGAACAAGATACCGGAACCTCTATCCGCTCCGAGTCTCCGGGCCGGGGGCGAGATCTGTACAGCCCCCCCCCCGCTGCGAGTGCATATGACGCTCACCTCTCGATCACGCATTCCATCAAGGAACTCCAGCGATCCTTTCACGCAGCACACACACTCCCCCGACCGTGCCCCGCGGACCGACACCCGCCGCGACCGATTCTGCCACGGCTCGACTTCGTGCAAATCGCGCGAAACCGCATCGTCGGCTCCGACGAGTAACTTGATGACTTCCAGCGCCTGCATCGCACCGACAATCGTTGATACCGGACCGAGTATCCCCGCCGTGTCGCACGTCTCGTGCGCTACTCCTTCCTCCGGCTCAGGGAACAAGCACCGCAGGCACGGCGTCACCCCGGGCACAATCGTCATCGTCATCCCCGTGGTCCCGACCGCGCCGCCGTACACGAGCGCCACCCCACGCTTTACGGCCAGGTCGTTGAGCAGGTACCGCGTCAGAAAGTTGTCCGTTCCGTCGATGAGTACATCGGCGGGAATGCTTTTGCCCCGTTCATTCGCTGGTGCATCAAACAACTTCTCTGCGCTACGAGATGTGAAATCCGCGACGACGCCGTCAATCTTGACGCCCGAGTTCACCGCGGCAAGCCGCGACGCCGCCGCCTCCGCTTTCGTTCGTCCCTCTCTCGCGTCTCGTTCATCGAACAATCCCTGCCGCTGCAAGTTCGTCCGTTCCACCACATCACGGTCCACGATCGTGAGCCGCCCCACACCCGCCCGCACGAGCAAGTCGGCGATCACGCACCCCAGCGCACCGCACCCGACAAGCAGCACGCGCGACAACCCGAGTCGGCGTTGCCCCTCTTCCCCGACCTCGGGCAGGATCATCTGACGGTGATAGCGAGGATCATTCATGCGGGCCGGGTTTCTTGCATTGCCGATTCTCCCCTCGCCGCCCGTTCTACTCCGCTGCACACGCTCGAAGCAACCGGTCCCAAATCGCCCCCCACATCGGGCTGCTTCCCGCGCCCGGCGGCGCCTCAATCAGAATCTCGCTCCGCGCGACCGATTCCGCTTCTCGAAGCGCAGCGTACATCATCGCGGCGTACCCAGAATCATCCATCGGCACACGAATCAACCCGTGCGGCGGCGGTAGTTCAATGATCGTCCGAGCGATCACCACGCACCCGCTCTTCCCCGCGTATTCACCACCCAGCAGCCCGAGCAGTTCGCCGCGCTCCATCAGCCGGGCCGGCACCCTCGGCGCATAATGTCGTGACAACATCCCTGGACCGGGCAAGGCCGACTCGGCCTCTGCCTCGCCGACCCCGCTGCCCGCCATCGCGGCCCCTGCTGCCACGACCCTTCGCCCGATGATCCCCCCTATCTCCTCCGCCGACACCACACCCGCCCGCAGTACCCGCGGTTCCGCCCCGATCAGGGATACCACTGTCGATTCGATCCCCGTAGCACACCCACCCCCTTCCAATACCATCAGCCCCGTTCCTCGAAACGAATCTCGCACATGCTCCGACGTCGTCGGCGACACGCCCCCCGATTTATTCGCGCTCGGCCCCACCAGCGGCCCCCCGAACTCATACAACAATGCCAGCGCGACCGGATGATCCGGGCACCGCACCCCCACGCCCACGCTCCCTTCACCCCCCGTCACGCTCAGCGGCAGTTCCCTTCCCCGGGGCACCACGATCGTCACCGGCCCGGGCCACAGTGCCGACGCGATCCGGTTTGCTTCTTCCGGCCACGCTCCGACTACACGCCGCGCCATCTCCGGCCCCGACACATGCACAATCAGCGGATTCCGGCTCGGACGCCCCTTGAGTTCAAACACGCGCCCAACCGCGGTCGCGTTCATCGCATCCGCACCCAGCCCGTACACGGTTTCGGTTGGAAATCCCACGACCCCGCCGGCCTTCAGCACCCGTGCCGCGGCTCGCAGTTCCTCGAACGCCATCGTTGTATCGGTTGATTGCATTGGCGCCGCCGGTGGGGTGACGAGACGAGATAGAGATGTGGCCGACTCACTCAATCTTTCGGCCACGCGCTGCCGCCGCCGCACCCGTACCTGCCGCATCACGCAGAGGCGAGGTCTGCACTCCGGGCGTTTGTTCCCGCGCCCGAGCGATTCCCACGGCCTCGCTGGGCACCGCGCGAACCTCGCGCCGACGCGAGACCACCGCCCACGCCCGCCCGGCTTCACGCACGATCACCTCTCCCGCCCGGAAGACCATCAACTTCATCCGCAGCCGACGCAGGCTCGCGTCCTCCGGCTCGATCAGCGCCGCGGACCTCGCCCAGAACCTCGCCCGCTTCAGGTTCCCCTCTTCAAAGAACGCGACCGCCAGGTTGTGCATCGCCCGTACATGCTTCGGGTTCAGCCGCACCACTTCCCGGCTGAGTTCCACCCCCGCGCGCCGTTCCCCGCTTTGCAGGCACGCCACCGCCAGATTGTGCAGCGCATCATCCCGTCCCGGCAGCCGCTCGACCAGCACGCGGTACACATCCCGCGCCTCGGCAAACATCTTCGCACGCAATAACAGGTGCCCCAGTTCGTCGATGTCGTCCGCTTTCCAGTCCGAACGCCCTTCGACGAACGAGGCGTAGTCCGCCGCCAGCAGTTCGCGTGCTCCCGCGGCGTCTGCTTCTGTGCGTGAATCTCGGTCGAGACGGATCGCCGCCAACCGCCGCCGGACCCCGGGAAACTCGGGATCCAGACGCCGCACCACATCGAACTGCGTCAACGATTCTTCGACCGATCCCTGTCGCTCCGCAAGTTCGCCCAAGTAGTAATGCGCGGGCGCGTTGCCCGGCTCCAGTTCCAGCACCCGCCGGAACTTCTCGCTCGCTTCGGGAGCCCGGTTCATCTCCACCAGCAGACAACCGAGATCCAGCAGCGTTTCGGTATCACCGGGATTCTGGCGCAGTTCCCGCAAGTACAACTGCCGCGCCCGCTCCAGCCGCCCTGTCGCCGCGTAGGCCTCGGCCAACCTCGAATGAATGTGCGGCAGGTTGGCGTCGAGTTGCGCCGCTTCGCGCAGACACCACACGGCCTTGTCGTGCAGCCCACGCGACAGCAGCGAATCCGCCAGCATCGCGTACGCCAATGCTTCCTTCGGGTTCAGTTCCTGCGCCAGGTAGAACATCACCTCGGCTTGCTCATGGTCCCCCATCCTCGCGTACGCCTCAATCCGGTAAACCAACGACGACACATCCCGCGGGTCCAGTTTGTGGGCCGTTTCGAGCCACGGGATCGATTCTTCGAGCATCCCGCACCGCAGGTGGTTCACGCCCACGAGCATCGCCGACGGCGCGTCTTCCGGCTCCAGTTCGTGCGCGTCGCGGAACGCCGTTGCCGCGTCCGAAAATCGCCCCGCCGCCTCCAGCGTGAGCCCAAGATTGAAATGCCACTCCGATCGGTACGGGTTGAGCGATAGCGCCTCGCGGAGTTCGTTCTCCGCATCGTCCCATCGGCCCAGTTCGTAGAACTCGTGGGCACGCTCGATATGTCGTTCGGCGTCGAACCAATCCGCCATGTTCGCTCTACCTGATGGTGCCTGTGATGCTCAGTCGATTGTATACCGACAACGCATTCCCGCAAGCCCCGACGACCCACAACCCCGTTACTTATCGTCTGCGTGTTCTCACCCCCTCAAATATGGGACTCGCGCACTTCTTGCCAATCGCGTCGCCGCGATGCCACCGACGAGCCCGATCGTCCACATCGCTCGGCCTTGCCGCTTTTCTTACCCTCGCCGGTACACTCCGCACCATGAACACCCTCGCTCATGCCCCCAGCCGTCGAGCCACCCTCGGCTTCACGCTCATCGAACTCCTTGTTGTCATCGCCATCCTGGTCGGCATCCTCCGTCCCGCCATCGCGCAGTCCAGAAAAGCCGCCAAGTCCACATCCTGCACCGCCAACCTCCGCGGTGCGGGCCAGGCCACCACCCTCTACTCCGGCGATCACCGCGACACCGTCGTCCCCTCCTACACCATGTCCGGCGTGACCGGCGTCGGTGTCCCACTCGACGGCTGGGGGCCGATCCTCGACCGCGACGGCTACCTCGACGGTGCCGGCGAACGCACCCTCAAAGCCTCACCTCTCATATGCCCCGAAGCCCTTGACGTCCCCGGCCTCCTCGCCGGCCAAACCGGCAACGACCCCGACAACGCCAACGGATGGATGGATTGGCCCTGCGTCCGCAGCGGCGCGGGCTTCGATGCCGTCACCATCCCCGACCGAGGCCTCGATAAAATTATCCGCGTCGCCTACTGGATCAACGCCGACAACCCAATCGGCGGCTCCGTCGCCGTAAACCCCAACATCTTCTTCACCGGCTCCGTCGGTTACGGCCCGGGGTCCAACGGCGTCTCCATCGGCTATACCAAGTTCTCCGCCTTCGAGCGCCCCAGCACCCTCGTCGCCCTCGCCGACGGCGTCTACGCCGGCCGCCAACGCGACAACCGCATCGGTTCCGCCAACAGCCGTATCGGCTACCGACACCCCGGCGGCCGAGGCACCTCCAACGTCGCCCTCGCCGACGGTCACGTCTCACCCATCGAAGGCACTGTCTTCCCCCGCGCCCTCGGCGGCAAAAACAACCCCGACGACGTCCGCGAAGAAAACATCCACGGCCAGCCCACCGTCTACGCCCGCCCCGAACGCATCTTCTAGTTGCTCAACATCGTTCCCCCAGCGCCCGCCAACTCCGGCTTCATCAACTCCCGCAGCACCACCGTCGCAAACGAACCCGCCGGCAACTCGAACACCACTTTCACATAGTGCCCGTGCTCGTCCGTCCCGCCCACGACATCCGGATACATCAATGGAATCCGCAGCGCCCGGCGCTTCCCCGGCACCGGATCCTTCATCTTCCTCGCAAACGCCACCAGTTGCTCCAGCGTCACCCCCATCGACGCCAGCGCGCCAGCCTCCATCCCTGCCGCCTGTCCCCCGGGCATCATCATCTCTTCGCCCCACATCGGTCCACTCGGGCTGATCTCCAGACGCTTCAGCCGCTCCGCCGTGCCGGGATCATCCAGCACGCCCCGGTCCACGCCGAAGACCGCCCCGTTATCGTGCTTCCACGCCAAGTCCCCTTCGATCAGTGAATCGACCGTCCCGTCGCGCAGCCGCTCGTCGAGGACGCGGTTGAAAACCGCCGATTGGAACGCGGTGATAAAGAATCGCATCGGCATCGCGCCCATGTTGTACACCGCGTGGTGGACCTTTTTTCCTTTCGCCAGTGACCACAGCACCCGCCGCTCGGTGTCCGAGTTGCGCGGCAGCGCCCGCATCGCGTCATCAAACCTCCCTTGCGCGTAGAGCGCCCGCGATTCGCGCTGCATCTCCGGGAACTTCTCGCTCGGGCCCAGGAGCAGGTCCGCCGCGAGTTGATGGTCCTTCAGCAGCATCGCCCGCCCGATGAGGTGGTTATTCAGTAAGTTCCCGAAGCGTTGCTCGCCGATCCGGTTGGGCACGCCGCCCTTGGCCAGCCGTTCGAGCGCGCGGTGGGCGTGGACCGCGCGCGTCATGTCCGTCCCGCGTATGCGGATGACGAAGCGGTTCCCCGCCAGGTGCCCCTGCCGCAACTTGTTCGTGTGCAGGTCCGCCCACAGCACTCCGATGCGCGGATGCTCGAACGACGGAAAGTCCGCCGGCTTCTTCCCCGGCGTATGCACCGACACCACCTGGCGCGACACCGCGACCTTGTCCTTCAGACCGGCGTACCCCACATCCCCCACCCGCACCCCGAAGTGCCGCGCGACCGCCTGCACCGCGTGCATCGTCGATATATCCCGCTTCTCGATGAACAAATAAATATGCTCCCCTTCCCCGCACGGCTCATACGCCGGCAACTCCTCTACATAAAAATCCTCCGCCCGTTGCTTGATCACCCCGCCGACACCGGGAATGTCACCCGTCAAATACTCACACGGCTCCACCCGCGGGTCTAAGTCCAGTTCCGGCGGCTCTGCCGGTTCGCCCCCGCCGATCCCCGCTTCCGGGTTCGTTGATTCACCGAACGCGGGGGCCGGCTCGCCGGTTCGGTTCTTGTGTACCTCGATATCTGCTGATTCGTCGGGCATCACTGGAGCGTATGCGCCCGTTCCCGCACCCTCGGTCTTTGCCCGTATAATCGCCTCATCGACCGGCACACCGCCGGACCGTTCAGGAGGTACCACCCCGTGCCGGGAACAAGCAGCGAAATGTCCCTCAAAGCGGCCGGTGTTGCCAACCGCCTGCGCCTCGTCCAGATCGATTTCGCCGACGAACCCCCGCAGGTCCGGCGCGAACAACTCGCCGAAGAGATCGAGCGCGCCATGAAGCCGCTTGTCCCTGAGCAGCGCCGAGAGTTTCTTGCCGCGCTCACCGAGCGGTTCCCGTCGTGGGACATGCACGTCTCGCTCCCGACGGCACCCACCCCCGCCGCGCCCGCCCCGGCGCAGTCCGCCACCGACGCGCGCGAACTCAAAGACCCCAGTTTCCTCGTCGGCCGACTCATCGAATCGAGCAAGAACCTGAACGACCAGCAGAAACAAGCCCTCTCAGAACAACTCAAGGCTGCGGGCTTCGTTCTCGAAGGCAAAGGAGGCTGGCCCGAGGCCGCGGCCCAGGCCGTCGCCGCGGAACTCGCTCCCGGCGAGAAACTCACCCTCGACCCTGTCCGCACGCTGGAACTCCTCGCCATCGTCGCCGGTGTCGCTCGCAGCCTCGATCAACTCGCGTGGAACACCTGGAAGACCATGGCCCCGCGCTCCCAGATCCGGCGCACGGTCGAACTCCACAAAACCATGGCCCGCTTCGTGGCGGGCGATCAGGACGTCCCCCGCGGGCAGGTCAAACAGGATGCCGAGAAACTCCGCCAACTCATCGCCGCCCTCATCTCCGCCGTCGGCAAGGCCGGCGGCCCCTTCGCCCAGAAACTCATCCAACGTTTCGATCCCGCCGAGATCGAAGCACTCGTCGGCAAGGGGGGCTTCATGACCAGCCCCGACGCCAAGTGCTGGGCCAAATACAAGGAACTCGCCGCGTCGATGGACGCGGTCTCGATCGAAAACGAACTCCTCGCCGCCATCGTCAACTGGGCCGAGCCGCTCATCAAGGGGATCGGGAGGTAAGCACCGAATGAGAGTCACGCAGTCATCCGACGACCTCAACGCGATATCCGATTAGGCTTGGTGCGCACATACACCGCAGTCGCATCTCTTCAAGATAAAAGTAACCCACTCTACCGAGGTGTACGGCAGGGGCGATCGCTGGAGCCGTCGTGAGGCTGGAACTTCTCGATCGTGCCCTTGTTCCTCGGTCGGGTTCAACCACTGCTCGTGCAGTTGTGTACCCTAGCACATCAAGCTATTTGCCCAAACGGTTGTTCTGGAGCATCGATGTCCGAGGCCACGCCCACCCAAGCCCAGAGCGATGAACGGTACCTCTCGCTGATCCGCAGTGCCCTGCGCGTCTGCCTGAACTACAAGCCCGCGTTCGGTCACGGCAAGGGCGACGGCATCTCGCTCGCTCGATTCCAGCAGATCTATCGAGAGGATGATTTCTACGGCTGGTTCGGCCTCGATTCGCCGCTGGTCTACGCCGCGCACAAAGCCGCGGGCGGCATGACCTCGGTGTACAGCCAGATCGGGCTGAGTTGCCAGTTGGTGTTCCAGAACGTCTTGCAGGACACGTTGGGACTCTCGGTTGAGGATGCCACGTGGTCGTACCAAGTGAAGGCGAAAGGGGCCAAGGCCCGCACGCTCGCGCTCGATGGGTACAGGTTCCGATGGACGTAACATCGTCTCCAGGGGCGCGTTGGTTCCCCCGTCCAACTCACCCGTCCGATCGTCCGACTCACTTGGCCGACCGTCCGCGCCGCCTGACCGATCGGCCATTCAAGATGTCTGTCCGCGCGGCTCAAGTGGCCGACCGGACGCGCCGATGGTGAGGTCGTCCGCCCCCCCCGTGCGGTCGGCCATGCGGAATGGCCGATCGGCCAGCCGACCCGCACGCTCCCGGAGTACACGCCCATGGCCGAACGACGCTTCCCCAGACCCGACGGCGATTTTTCCGCGTACATGAACCACTACTACGAGTCCGTGGAGAAGTTCTACGACACGCAGGGGCTTGATCCCGATGACCTGATCGACCTGAAAAAGGCCCTGGATCAGTGGAACGAGGCGTACCCCGCGCACGTCGCGCTGCGGGCGGCGGCGGAGGGGGGGCGGCAGGCCAAAGATGCCGCGCGGAGGGGG
>JBGSIF010000224.1:0-3607 GCA_041742635.1 Phycisphaerales bacterium | reverse complement strand
GCAGCCCGAACTCATGTCTCAAGCCCGCTGGACCCGCTTGGCGGGGCTTGGAAGTCGAACCGCTACGCGGGATCCACCCGAACCGGGGAGTCAATGCAGTTTTTTTTTTTTTACACGACTTTTGACCTGCATTCTCCTGTATTCTGTGACGATGCGGATCGCATTGACCATGACACTCGTGCCGATCGCGGCGATCTGCGTCCGAGCTTCCGAGCCGGACCTCGCGCACCACGCGCAGGTGCTCGAACGACTCGTGGAAGAGGCCCGTTCGTTCGAGTTCCCCGAAGATATCGAAATTACGGTGCGCCAGATCTCGCCGGCCCCGAATCCCAGCGAATCAGAACTCGCTAGGCTACGGCGCCTCGCACCCGTTGACGCGAACGCCCGGCTTCGGCTGGAACAGATGGCGGCGGAGATCGAGTCTGGCGGCGTTGAGCGCAAGATGTTTCTGATGTACGCCAACGAGGACCATTGGAGACTCAACAGGGATCGCACGCCCGGCATGGTTGTTAAGTATCTGGATTCGGCAACGAACGGGCGAACGAAGTGGCAACTCACCGACCGGACACTGCAGTTCGCGGCCGCTTCGGATGTCATCGATGAGTTCGCGATCGAGTCGGGCCCAGGTATGGTCCGGCTCTGGCTTGCGACATTCATCACCGGGGCGGCATGGCCGCTCGAAGCTGATTACGAACTCGTGGAGGTCGCTCCGATCGACACCGGATCAACTTTGTATATGCTCCGTTTCGACGAGTCGGTCGTCCGGCGATTGACGGTTGAACACGGTGAGTCAGAGCCCGGCCCCCGCGTCGTGCTGGTCGAAACATCGCTGACCAATGACTTCGATAACTTCGTACCCATTGCACGAATCAGCGATTGGCGATGGAGCGAGGTGATGGGTCGTGACATAGCGCACCGGTATGAGATGATCACGCGGGCCGGGCAAATCGAGCTCGCCATCGTTCTCGACTCAATCAAGCCACTCGATCGAAATTTGCGGGAGCTGACGATTGTGCCCAGCGCTGACGGAAGCGACTTTTTTCGGGGAACGGCGACATTTGCATCGGCGACCGATCTAAGCAGGGGCCGCATTCGCCCCGTTGATATCGACAGTCGAACGGTGCTGGAGGCGGTTGATGTCAAAAAAAAGGTAGATCCGTGGATGCGATGGGGCAGTATATTCGCGGTGGCCGCTGCCGGAGTGACAGTCGCGATGTTAGTGTGGTTGAAGTCTTCAAGAATAAAGGAGTCATGATGCTGTCTCGGAAAACAACTCTCCTGTCGGCTTTGGTGTGTGGAGTTTCTTGCGTGTGCGCGTCGGGTGCGGTCTGCTTCAGGCTTGTCCAGCTGGGGGACTCTTGCTCGATCGCCACGCCGTGCGCGAACCCCTGTCAGGGAACCGCAACGAATGTTGGGGAACCGGTGACGACGACTGAAACCGTCGAGAACAACGGCGGTCGGAGAGATCAGGTCCAGATCAACTTCGTCTGCCTGCAGGTCTTTACTACTAGAAATGAACACGGTGTGTGCGGAGTGCTCACGGAGTGCCAGGTACTCGTGAGCGGTTTCAGACTGTCGGGGATGCATTGCCCTATCATCAAGGATCCTGCGTGAATGCTGCTGCGCGAAGACGGCCGCCCTGGTTGATGTGGGTTCCTGCCGCCTTGTGCATCGGCGTCTGCTTCCTGTTGCTTTTCGCCGCGGGCGTTAAGCTTTGGGATATGACGGAGTTCAGGAATGCTGTCGCCTCTTGGAATATCATTCCGACCCCGCTGATTCCTGTCGTAACGCTCCTCGTTCCGTTGCTTGAGGTGTTGGCCGTGACGATATTTTTGGCCGGCAAGGGAATCGGTATTTACCGATGGTCCGTTCCGTTGACAGTATTGATATTTACAGCCGCCTTTGTGGTTGAATCCGTTGTAAGTCCCGAACCTGTTAAGTGCGCGTGCCTTGGCAGTATGATCAAATTGGACGAAGTGCCGGTGTAGCGCCGGATAATATATAATATAGTTTTGTGTATTCCGTTTGTTTTCTTGCCGCGACGAGCCAAATGATGCTGCATCACAACAGGCCCGGCCTGACCTTGCTAGAGATGGTGTCCGCAGTCAGCATCGTCGGTGTGGTGCTCGCCTTGGTTGTGCCCGCGATCTCTTCCGTGCGACTCCGCTCGCGAGATACGCAATCCCTCGCCAATCTGCGGACGCATGCGCAGGCAGCCACGCTGTACGCCGGCGACTTCCGTGACTTCGCTCCGTTCATCGCCGATCCCGACGCGACCTATTCCATTGCCCGCGGCGGCGGCATCACCATGGAGTTCGAGTTCTTTGGTTCGTCGGAGGCGTGGGTGGTCGCACTCGTGGACGACTACTACCAGATCGGCCTCGCCGACGGGTGGCGCGTGTTCGTCTACCCGGGACCCGAACCGGGCATCTATCAATACGCGCCATCGTTCATCGCACGCCCCGCGTTCTGGAACATGAAGACCCGCGCCGTCGGCCAGCTCGGACCAAATCGGCTTTCCAGCACGACATTTCCGGCAAACAAGGCCATCTTCATCGAGCACAATCCCCGCGTCGGCCTGCCCGTCTGGGGTGCCGAGGGCATCTTCAACCACGCCAAGTTTGGAATGGCCTTCGTCGACGGCTCGGCCCGACGGATCCCGTGGGACCAGCTTCTTCAGCCCGTCAGGGAGGGAGAAGGCTCCGCCTACGGCGCCCGCTTCAGTGTGGGCCTCGCCGGCATGCACACGATCGACGGCGTCCTGGGCCGAGATGTGCCCTGACCGGCGACCAACGGTCCCTTTTCTTGATCAAAACGCCCCCCAACGCCCCCGCCCCGCATCCCCTAAACTCCCGGGCCCATGCCCCCCCTGCCTGCCGATCTCGCCGCCCGACTCCGCCCCGCCATCGAGGGCCGGGCCTGCTGCGTCACCGGCGGCGCCGGCTTCATCGGCGACCACCAGACCGACGCCCTCCTCGGCCGCGTCACGGTCATCGAACCCCGGGCAGATTTTGATGGGGGATAATTTCCCAGATTTGGTTTGTCGCGAAAGGGATTATCCATTACGGTGATCGGTTGTCACGCTGCAAGCCGGCCCACAACCCAAGAAGCTGGAGAGATCATGCTGAGCAGAAGCGCCCGCCGCCTGATCCTGATCCTCCCCTTGCTCGGAGCCGTTCCCGCCGTCGCCCAGTCCATCACAGAGGACCTCAAGCTCACCGCGTCCGACGCGGCGGCGGCCGACGAGTTCGGTGTCGCCGTCGCCATCTCGGGCACCACCGCCATCGTCGGATCCTGGCAGGACGACGAGGGCGGTTTCAACTCCGGCTCGGCCTATCTCTTCGACACCGCAACCGGCAATCAACTGGCCAAGCTCACCGCGTCCGACGGCGCGGCGGGTGACGAGTTCGGCAGATCCGTCGCAGTCTCGGGCACGACAGCCATCGTCGGGGCCAACGGCGACGGATCCTTCACCGGCTCCGCCTATCTGTTCGATACAGCGACCGGGCTCCAGATCGCCAAGCTCACCGCGTCCGACGCGGCGGTCAACGACCGGTTCGGCTATGCCGTCGCGATTTCGGGCAACACCGCCATCGTCGGCGCGCTG
>JBGSIF010000223.1:0-2279 GCA_041742635.1 Phycisphaerales bacterium | reverse complement strand
CCCCCCGTCCCACCAGAGAAAGAAGGAGAAGCACCAATCCCATTCGGCCCGCCGTCCTCCGGCACGCCCGCTTTGCGGAAGTACTTCGAGACCATGATGTCGGTCGCGAGCTGCGACCAGGCCTCGGGCACCTCGGCGTCTTTCATCTCAAAGACGACCGAGCCGTCGGGGTTGGAGATCTTCGAGCTGCGGCGCGTCCACTGCACCGTCTCGAAGGGGTTCTCACCGGCCTTGGTGAACTTGCGTGTGATCTTCATTCTCGTGCCTCTATCCGTGGCGAGACTGGATGGGGTGAATGGCAAATGGTGCCTTGTGAGTGGAACTCAGCTCACTTGTGATGCCGATTTACGTCGTGTACTTCTTTACGAGTCCGCTCAAGGGTTTCGCGACGCCATTGATCGCTGACTGCAACTGCTCGTGCCGGATTTCATTGATGAAACCCAGATCCAGTGCAGCAATCGCTTGGGTCTCCAACTCAAAGAGCGACGCCCGCGACATCCTCAGGAATCGACCAAAATCTTGCGGTGTTCCGCGACCGTATCCCTCTGCGATATTGCTCATGATGCTGACTGCCGCCCTTCGCATTTGACTCGTCAGTCCGAATCGCTCATCGGCGGGTAAGCTCGCCGTTGTTTCGTACACCAGTCGTACCAGCACACGAGATCGCTGCCATGCGACTAGATCTTGATACGAAGCTTGCTCATGCTCACTTCCCATGCTCATCGTCGCTTGTGCAGGGTCCGGCACGATGCTGTTCCGATCTGCTCGTGCAACTGCTTCCAACGAGCATCTGAACCCATCGAAACTCTGCTCAGAATCTCGCGCGCCGCCTGGTCAACTTCAGAGTCGAACAGACCAACGAGTCCAGAAGCTCCACGGCGCATTTCTTCATACACGTCGTGCCCCCAACCGCACTGAAACTGACTGCTCGCTCGCTCAAACTCCGCCATTGAAGTCCTTCGAGCACAGGCAATTTCCAGCTTCGCCGCGTGCCTCTCTGCAAACCAAGAACGCACTGCTTGAACAATCGACACCAGGACTGCGCTGCCTGCCATGATGCGAATGGTCTCCGTGATATCCCAAGTGAACGCCATATTCCCCACTCGCCATTCGCCATTCACTTAATCGACCTTCGGAAGCGTCAACCCACCCTGATCCTGGTACTTCCCACCCTTATCCGCGTAGCTCTTCTCGCACACCACGTCCGCCTTCAGGAAGATGAGCTGCGCCACGCCCTCGTTTGCGTACACCCGCGCCGGCAGCGGCGTCGTGTTGCTGATCTCCAGCGTCACCTTCCCCTTCCACTCCGGCTCGAGCGGCGTCACGTTCACAATCAGCCCGCACCGCGCGTACGTGCTCTTGCCCACGCAGATCGCCAGCACGTCCCGCGGGATCTCGAGGTACTCCACCGTCTCGCACAGCGCGAACGAGTTGGGCGGGATGATGACATACCGCTTGTCCTCCGGACGCGCCGAAACGTCGATCTCCACCATCATCTCGTCGCTGAACCGCTTGGGGTCCACCACCGCGATGTCGCCGTGCGAGGGCGTCGCCGTGAACACCTTGAACCGCGTCCCGACCCGCACGTCGTACCCGTAGCTCGACACGCCGTAGGAGATCCGCCCGGCCCGCTTGATGGCGGGCTCGAAGGGCTCGATCTTGACGAGCTCGCGGATCTGGCTGTCGGCGAGGACGGACATACGACAACCCCTCCGCCCGACGCGGGCGGTGCGACCGCGCTCGCCCGGGACCGCCGGGCGGACGCCACGACACAGGCTGGACTCATGGGCAGTCCGCGCCAGCACGTGCTCTCGAACCTGATCCCCCGTCCGGCACTCAACGAACTTCCCCGCCGGACGGGGCACAGGGGACGAGCATACCACTATCCATCGGGGCAGCAAGTGGGCGGACCCACAAAATGCGGTGTGAAGACCGTGCGGAAGCTGTCGATTGCGCCCAAGCTCAAGCCGCTTCGTGATTTGCGCGCTCGGCCGAACTTGGCCCGTCTTTGCGCACGCCCGCCCCGACCCGGGGAGATTTCCACACCGCCCCCGGGTTTCGAACGCCGGGCACACACGCCCGCGCCCCGTCCGAGGAACCGGCTCACACGGCACCCGCCCGCACGTGCGTTCGTATAGTGATGGCGCAGGGGCGACGGGGCGGGCCTGGACCGGCGCGAGGCACCGAACGCAAATGCATGCCCCGCAATCATTTGAGGAATCTTGCCATGACGCAGTCCCCGCGCGGACCCGCGATCGCACGACACCGGCAGCCCGCCC
>JBGSIF010000222.1:0-3869 GCA_041742635.1 Phycisphaerales bacterium | reverse complement strand
GCCCCCGTCCGCACCGCCGATGTAATACGTGCCCGCGCTGGTCGCGCTCGTGGCGACCGACGACACCCGCCCCGTGAACTGGTTGGATGTAATCGGCGCCGGCCCATGCGATGTCCAGACCTGTCCGCACGACGTGCTCGTCGTGACGGTGCATACCAGCGCAACGATCAGTGCTGCAAGCCTCATCGTGCCGCCTCCTTCGGCCCGGACTTCACAACCTCGGGCTTCGCCGCTTCCTGTCCCGGCATTGTCTTGAACATCGCGGTCGCGGCGTATAGCACCATGTCCGCTTCCGGGTCGTCTTGCAGGATCTTTACCACCGCAAACTGCACGCGCCATGTACCCGCGTGCGTCAGCGTGAGGTACCCCGTCGCACTCCCGTCCACTTCGATCTCGTGCGTCGTGCCTGCTTCCTCACACGTCGCTATCACCTTTGCTCTGGCCGATTTGTCGAAGTCCGCGAAGACCCGCAGCGACACGTCCGACCCGATCATCGCACGCGTCGGGTCCATCGTAAAGCGTATTTCATTGACCTGCCCGGCCTTCGTGATCACATTCTGCGAATCCGATGTGCCCACTTCCCCGCCGGCCTTCAACACATGGACCAGACACTTGGCCGTCTCGATCCGCCTGACCCGCACCTGTGCTTTCTGACCGATCGCCGCGGCGACCTCGTCGTACACCGACGCTCTCAGCCGTGCCCGCAGCGCATCGCGCACCACCCCGGCATCCTCGACCTTCACCGTCGCCGCGCCGTCGCACGCGATCATCGCCACGCCGTCCGACCACAACTCAACACGCACGCCATCGTCCCCCGCCGCCGGTTCCTCGTCGCCCGCTGCTCGGCCCGGCTCCTTCGCCGCTTCATTCCGCTGTGGCACCGCCGCAAGCCCCGCGAGCGTATCGCGGTTTTCTTGCACCCCACGCAGACGCACGAACGCCCACTCCCACTTCACACTCTTCGGTGCCACTGGCACTGCCTGCGCCGCCCACAGCCGTTCGAGCCGGACGCTCACGTCTTCTCCCGCACGCGCGTCGAACCGATCCGGGCGGAGCCACAGCGGCGCAAGTTCGGATCCCGCCGCATGTGCAGGCGTGGAAGTGGTTATACCCGCGCCGGTTGGACTCGCCGCGCCCACCTCCCGCACCGGCGGATCAACTACACCAAAGCACAGCATCGTCGCCGCCGTCCAAAACATGCCGCTGAACATCGCGTTGCCTCCTCGTTCGAGTGCGATGGAATCTTCTTCTGCCGCTCGAGTACATGATCGGTCCACCGGGCCTTCAATGTCGGATTCACACCATTTTCAACGAATAGAAGATCGCCGTAAAGATCAAGTCGGCGAAAATAATCGCCACGACCGATTGCACGACCGTATTGGTCGTGGCTTTGCCCACGCCCGCCGCACCTCCCGTGACGCGCAGCCCGTTCGTGCAGGCAATCAACCCGATGAGCAGCCCGAACACCGCGGCCTTACCCACACCCGTGTAAAAGTCCACCGGCTTCAGTTGCGACAGCGTGTTATCGATGTACCGCTGCATCGGAATCCCAACACCAAACGACCCCATGAATAGCCCGCACGCCACCGCCACCACGTCCGCTATCACCGCCAGCAACGTCATACTGATCACCGCCGCCAGCACCCGCGGCACCACCAAAAACCGTACCGGGTTGAGCGCATGTGCCTCGAGCGCTTCGATTTCTTCGCCCACGACCATCGTCCCGATCTCCGCCGCTATCGCCGCGCCCGCGAACCCCGTCAGCACGATCGCCGCTATCAGCGGCCCGAGTTCCCGCAAAATCGCCACTCCGGTAATGTTCGCCACCAGTTCTTTCTGCCCGAACTTCTCCAGCGGCGGGGCCATTTGCAGCACCAAAATCAATCCCACACACCCCGACACCAGCGAGATGATGAAGATCGACCGCACCCCGACCCGCACGATCTGCGACACGATCGCCGCTCGCCCCAGCCGAACCTTCTTTCGTGTACAGGTCCGCGCCACCCATTGCACGACCTCGATCAGCAGCAAAAAAACCGCACCGATCTGTTCGATGATCTCGAATGCTCGCGCGAACGCGAACCGCAGCGGTGCCAAGATCACGTATCGGCGTGTGGATGCTTGATCAGACATGCAGCCCTCTTTGTTGCCGCACGGATCGGCGGTCCATGAGCATACCCCGTGCAACGCAACCAATGATCGCAACACAGCGGCCAGTCGCCTATCGCCTACCCGCCTTTCCAATTCTCTGTGCCCGATTGGCCTGTGTCCTCCATCGTTCTGCGAAATTAATACTTCCAGAGCGGTGGTTCGTTGTATGTTTGTACTTCATCTTGGTACTCTATCTGATCAAACACTTGATCTTTTCGGATAGACACCGAGTACTTTCTCCGTTTGTTCAATCCCGCCGCGTCACGTATTCAGATATGGTATTGCCAGCCGATCGGAACAAACCCGCAACCGTGACCGTTTGCCATCGAGTGGCGTTCTTGGATCAACCGTTCGTTCGACTACACGAACCCCACTCATACCAACACACCCAGGGACTTCTAGAACTCTCCTTCACATCCCCTATCGACCCTGCCCGACGTCGTCGGCTGGCGTGCAAAAAATAACTCAGTATTTCCGCACCGCCCTGGTTTCGCCGCAACCTCGTTCGCTTGACATGTTCGAGGCAAGCATGAATGAGCCATGCTACTGCGCAGCACACTCGACTGCGTTCACTCGGGGAGATTCAGATGACCATGCCGCCAGAGGTCGGAGTAAGCAGCGGGCTGCGGGTACTCGTTGTTGAAGACTCGTTCTTGATCGCTTGGTCGCTCCGTCGGATGCTCAATGACCTTGGGTGTCATGTCATCGGGCCGGCATCCTCGGTCCGCGGCGCACTGGACCTGCTGGATTCAACCGAGTGCGACGCCGCGATTCTCGATGTCAATCTCGCCGGCGAGAACAGCATGCCCATCGCCAGTGCCCTTTCCGACATGGGCACGCCCTTTGTCTTTCTCACTGGTTATTCAAGCCCCGCGACCGTCGAACTCAAGTTCCGGTCCCACATCCGACTGCGCAAGCCCCTCACCGAATCCGCACTCCGGCGTGTCGTGATCGAACAACTCAGCACACCACACATTGATCCCGCGCCACCCCCGCCTCGGAATACGGCACCCGATCCATCCGTTGATTGACTCGCCTCCACCAATCACAACCCGCCACACAAACGCCTCGCTGCGCACGTCGGCTGCCGTTCGATGCTGATTTGTCCGCACCCCCGTTCTTCGTACAGTTGCCCATGCGCAACGCTGATCAATCCGACGCGCGGGCCGTCAACCAACTCCTCCCCGAGCCGCTCCCGCCCGAACCGCTCTCCATTTTCGCCGCATGGTTTTCAGACGCCCACCGGCTCGCCGTGCAGCCCAATCCGAACGCCATGGCGCTCGCCACCGTTGACCCCAGCGGGTTCCCGAGTGTTCGCGTCGTGCTCTGCAAGGACATGAACCTCGACGCCGGCTACATCGTTTTTTACACCAACTACAACGGACGCAAAGGGCGAGAACTTCTCAACGACTCGCGCGCCGCCGTGACGTTTCACTGGGACGTGCTCGACCGCCAGGTGCGCATGGAAGGCCTTGTCACGCCCTCGCCGGAACCGGAAAGCGATGCCTATTTCGCTTCGCGCCCGCTTGTTAGCCGCGCCAGCGCGTGGGCCAGCGTGCAAAGCGAGCCTGTCGCGTCGCGCGATGAACTCCTCGCGCGGCTGCACGCCGTCGAGTCCCGCTTCGGGATCAACCTCGATCGTGACGGGCATCTCCGCGCGCCCAACGGCCCGATCATTCCGCGCCCCCCGCACTGGGGTGGGTTCCGTCTCTGGCCGC
>JBGSIF010000221.1:0-2502 GCA_041742635.1 Phycisphaerales bacterium | reverse complement strand
CCATGGTGACGGGGAAGACGACGGTGGTCTGCAGGCCGCAGGCATCGTCGTTGCAGGCGATGGCCGCGCCGGGGGGGCAGGCCGCGCCGCTGTAGATGGCGATCTTGGTGTCGGTGCCGGTGCCACAGGTCGTGGCGTTGGCGTTGCCGGTGCCGGTGGCGGTCCAGACGAACCACTCGTCGAGAGTGATGCCGCCCTGGCCGAAGAACACGCAGTTGGCGTTGGCCTGGCCGTCGGCGCCGGTCGTGTTCAGGGTGCTGTCGTACACAGCAACGACGGGCGAGCCGGAGAGCGCGATCGCGCCGGCGCACTCGTTATTCGCACCGCCACGCTGAGTGACGACGGGAGCGACCTTGGCGGTCGTGCCGTCGGCACGCAGAGCGGGGGAGCCGGCATTGCCCAAAGAGGCCTTGCCCTGGGAAGCGCGGGTTGCACCCTTGTCGGCCTTCAGTGAGCCGGTCTGGGCAATCGTCGTCGCGGAAAGAGCGCACACAGCGCCAACAGCCGCGAGGACCCGCATCGTTCGGAATCCACAACAGTTAGTCATCAAGAGACACCTCCTCTAGGGAAGCCATACCAAGGATAAATACGTACCCCAGCGTCCACGCGACGAAGGGGAAGGCACCGTATTCAGAAGCCTTGGCAACAAAGAACCACTTGAAGATAACTTAAACCCAAAACCGGGCTTGATCAAGCCATCTTCGTAAAAAAGTAGGCCAATATCAAACATTCCCAACAAAACACTACCAAAACAAGGGGGACGAGATTGCGTGCAAAAACGTCAAAACAGTAGGTTTTTACGAGGCTTTGGTCGATTTTGGGCTGTTTTTACGAGTTCGGTACAAACCACTTGTTTAGGGGATTAGAAACATTCTAGACTGGCCTATTTTCGCCATGACCTGTTTAAGGGGGTCGATGTCAAGGCGTCGAGTACACAACTCGATAGGTCGTTTTGATCACAAATGGGGTACATTTGAGCCGAACTGTGGAGCCGAACCGCACCGAAACACAATCTATGTGGGGCGACCTCGGATAAGTTCGCCCTGAACGGTGAACGTTGTAGTTGCTTGTCGAAAGTACCCCATTATTGATTGTGCGGGGCTCACATGCCGTTTTTCGAGCGAGAGACGCGATCCGCTTTTGAACTGAGATACGGCACGTTGTTGAAGCAAGCGCGTGGGTGTACCTATTCTCGCAGAGCACAGTCGATCAGAGGATCTCGATATCGGGAAGGCGGGGGTCTTCACTGTGCGCCAACGGCGCTCATGCTCACCGCACAGGCACATTCATTTACGCAGCAAGCCCGGCTGGCGGTTACGCTCGCGTGGGTCGCGGGGTACACCAACGTGGTCACGATCGTAACGTGCGCACACGGGACGTCGCATGTCTCGGGGACGGCGTCGAACCTCGGACGCGACGCGGTCACGGGGCAGTGGGGGCTGGCGTGGTTCGCGGGGTTTTTGCTCTTGACGTTCTTCGCGGGGGCGGTGCTGTCGGGGGTGCTGACGGAGGTCGGTCGGCGACGGGCGTGGGAGTCGATCTATGTGCTGCCGATGGCGGTCGAGACAATGCTGCTGGCGGCGTTTGCGATCGGGGTAGAGGTGTACGACCCCTCGACGGTGAATACCGGGCCGGAAACGTGGTGGATGCTGGGTGCCGCGTCGATGGCGATGGGGCTACAGAACGCGACGATCACGCGGATTTCGTCGGGTGTGGTGCGCACGACACACATGACGGGGATCGTGACGGACCTGGGGATCGAGATCGTGCAGTTCGTGTACTGGGTGCGGGATCGGCGGCGGAATGTGCCGCCGATGCCCGGGGGGGCGAGCGGGGCGAGCGCGACGAAAACGGGGGTTGCGTGTGGTGGCACATCAAGCCCGGAGTTGCGGCGGTTCGTGCGGAGCGCGACGACGCACCCGAGCCTTCGGCGGCTCGCGCTGCTGGGGGGAATCCTGCTGCTGTTTGTGGTGGGGGCGGGGCTGGGGACGATCGTGCATGAGTGGTGGCCTCGGCTTGTGATGTTCCCGCCAGTGTTTTTCCTGATGTGGATCATCTATCAGGACGTTGCGAGGCCGATCGCGGAGATTCAGGAATCCGAACTGGTGCGGGATGAACTGGGGCTGCCGGACGCGCTGGCGGTGTTTCATTTGAAGCGCGACCGGGATCGGCGCGGGCGGGTGCAGCGGCTGCCGAACTTGATGCTGTGGCTGGAGCGGCTGCCGGCGGCGACGCGGGTGGTGATCCTGGACCTGACGGATGTGACGGAACTGGATTCCAACGCGGCGTTCGAGGTGCGGGCGCTGTTGACGCGGTTCGCGGCGGAAGAGCGGCACTTGATCTTGGCGGGGGTGACGCCGGCGCAGTATGAGCAGTTGCGGTCGGTGTGGGGCGGGATACGGAAGAGCGCGTGGCACTGCTGAAGAAATCAGGTGTGGATCTCGTGGTGATTGACACGGCGCATGGGCATTCGCAAGCCGTATTGGATACCGCGAAGATGAT
>JBGSIF010000220.1:0-14970 GCA_041742635.1 Phycisphaerales bacterium | reverse complement strand
CGGCGACGGCGGCGAGCGCGCTGGGGGAGTCGAACGACCAAGCGGGCGGGGATGCGCTGCGGGCGTGTCTGCAGCACGACGATGTGCGGGTGCGGTCCAATGCGCTGGAGTCGCTGGGGAAACGACGGCGAAGGAATGGGGGCGGGCCGATATCCGGGCGATCGATGGTGAGTGGGGAGGGAAGCGGGCTGCGTGCGTTGCTGGAGTTCAAGGACGACGAACACCACCGGCTGCGGGCGACGGCGGGGTGGGTGATCTTCATGCACGGGCTGCTGCGGGGGGATGCGTCGGCGGGAGCGTGGCGTGATGAAGCCGAGGGGGTCGTGCGGATGATGCTGCGGGATGAACGGGACGGGCATCTGCTCGCGGGGCTGTGGCTTGGAGAGCGGGTGATCGCGCACGGCGATGAGGAGACAAGAGAGCGGATCGGGCGTGCGGCAACGGACCTGATTTCGCACGAGGATTCGATGATCGGAGATCGAGCGGTGCGGTGTGTGGAGCGGTCGGGGGTGTGGGAGTCGGGGGCGATGGGGCCGGGGGAAGAAATGAGTGGAGAGGAAGAGGGCTGGTCAGGAGAGCGGGTGGATGAGGAGTCGGTCGACAGGGAGCCCCGCTCTGGAGAGCGGGGCCACCGGGTGGGTGGGCGGCCAATGACGGAGGCTGCGTGATGCAAGGCGCGAGCAAGGCGGCGACGGCGAACATGACAGGGGATGCGGCGGGGGGAGCGGCTGGGCCTGGAGCGGGCGCGGCACGAGAGGTGATACAGCCTGCGCGGCTGGTGCTGGGTGATGCGGTGGTGAGGGAGCCGTGGTGGGGTGCGTCGTGGGTGGTGCCGACGGGAGTGGGTGGTATGGGTGTGGTGAGTGCGGTGCTGGTGGTGGCAGTGGTGCGGTGGTGGAAGTGGCGGCGGATGGGAGCGTGCGAGCGAGGATTCGCGGCGATTTCTCGGCGGGTGGGGCTGTCGTCGAAAGAACGAGCGATGGTGCGAGAGATGGCGGGGTGCGTGGGGCCGAGGGAAGAGAGGGAGGAAGCAGGAAAGGGTTATCGGCGGGGGAGCGCGGACGTGAGCTCGGGGGAGATCGATGCGCGAGTGGGGCGTGTGGAAGAAGCAAGAGCGAAGATGGGAGCGGGGAGGCGTGGGATGGCGATCGAAGATGTGGTGGAGTTTCGCGGTGGGGGGAGGCGGAGCGCAACGGCGGCGATAGCGATGGTGCGGGCGGCCGGGCGAGAGGCGGCGGAGCGGCAGGTGATGGTTGAATCGAAAGTGGAAGTGGAAGCGGGGATAGGAGGACGGGCGCGGGAGCGGAAGGGAGTGAAGCCGGTGGCGGTACTGCTGAGTGAGGATGCGTTTCTGCGGGGCGCGATGGGGTGGCTGGGATTGAAGGAACGGGCGGCGGGGGATCGGGAACGCGTGGTGCGGGTGCAGCAAAAGGTGTTCGCGGGGAAGCGGTAGGGGGTCAACTTGCAAGGCTGGCGCGGCGAGCAACAATGGGATGTGCTCGATACGCCGTTTGTGATGATTGCCAAGGCGCTTGCCGATCCGACCCGGCATCAGATGCTGCGCGAGCTTCGGGAGGCAGGAGAGATGACGTGTTCGGATGTTTGCGAGAGGTTCTCGCTGACGCAGCCGACGATCTCGCACCATATACGGACGCTGGCGGAGGCGGGAGTGATTGTGGTGAGGAAGGAGGGGCCGTACCACGTATTGAGTGTGAATGAGGAGCAGATGCGAGCGTTCGCGGCGGACCTGTTGCCGGCGAAGAGGCCGCGCGGACGGGGCGGGGCGAAGGGGAAGATGGAGAAAGCGGAAGGGCGGGGGGCGGCGAGGTCGGGGAGCGTGGTGAAGGGGCGCGCGGGGAAGGAGCCGACGGCGAGGTGACCGGCGGGTATCGGGGAGCAAAATAGAAGATGAAGAATCGGGGGTGGTGGGGCGGGAGTGCTTGCCTTTGATCGTATCGATGACTATCGATATGATAGGATATCGACGGGGATCAATATTGCCTTTTGTATCCGTATTGGATGGCGTGGAATGGGGGGAGAGCGTGCGATGAGGGAAGGTGGCCGAGAGTGTGCGGGGACGATCGAAGGGCGGGGCGGGAATCCAGGCAGCGGAGCACGACATGCAGGGCGTATCACCGGACGTACTACTGAAGCAACTGAACTGGCGGTACGCGGTGAAGACGTTCGATGCGTCGAGGCGGGTGCCGGCGGAAACATGGCGGGTATTGGAGGAAGCGTTGGTGCTGTCGCCGTCGTCGTATGGGTTGCAGCCGTGGCGGTTTTACGTGGTGCAGGACGCGGGGGTGCGGGCGAAGTTGCGAGCGGTGTCGTGGAACCAATCGCAGATCACGGATGCGTCGCACTTGGTGGTGCTGGCGCGGAAGGTGGAGATCACGGCGGGGGATGTGGAGGCGCATGTGCGGCGGATGATGGAAGTACGGGGTGTTGCGGCGGAGGCTCTCAAGGGGCTGCGGGACATGATGATGGGGAGCGTGTCAAGTCCGGGGACGCTGCCCGGGGGGAGCATGGAGACATATACGCGGAGCCAGGTGTATATCGCGCTGGGGGTGCTGCTGTCGTCGGCGGCGATGCTCGGGGTCGATGCGTGCCCGATGGAAGGGTTCGATCCGCCGGCGTATGACGAGATACTGGGGCTGCGGGCGGAGGGATATGCGGCGACCGTGGTCGCGGCGGTGGGGTACCGATCGGCCGGGGACTGGCTTGCGCCGCTGGCGAAGGTGCGGGCGAAACATGCGGATGTGGTCAAGCATGTGTGATCGAGGGTGAGCGACGATGAGGCGGGATTGTGGGATACGCGGTTCAGGTCTGTCGAACACTGGAGCACAACGATGGCGAACGTCGCATTGATCACGGGCGGAAACAAGGGGATCGGGCTGGAGACGGCGCGGCAACTTGGGCGGCTGGGGATCACGGTGTTGATCGGTGCGCGGGACGCGGCGCGCGGGGAAGCCGCGGCGGCGGAACTGCGGAAGGAGCGGATCGATGCACATGTGGTGGCGATCGAGGTGAGCGACGCCGGGTCGATCGGGCGAGCGGCGGCGTGGATTGGGGAACGGTACGGACGGCTGGATATTCTGGTGAACAACGCCGGGGTGCAGATGGGGGCGAAAGACGGCGCGGCAAGCGTGACGGCGATGGAGGTGATGCGGGAGACGTTCGAGACGAACTTCTTTGGGCTGATCGCGGTGACGCAGGCGATGTTGCCGCTGGTGCGGAAGAGTGCGGCGGGGCGGATCGTGAACCTGTCGAGCGTGCTGGGGTCGGTGGCGGAGCACGCGGACGCGAACTCGACGATCTACGGGGCGAAGTACACGGCGTATGACACATCGAAAGCCGCGGTGAATATGTACACCAATCACCTGGCGCACGAACTGAGGGGCACAGCGATCAAGGTGAACGCGGCGCACCCGGGGTGGGTCAAGACGGACATGGGTGGCGAGAGCGCGCCGCTGGAAGTGAGCGATGGGGCGAAGACCAGCGTGTGGCTGGCGACGCTGGGGTCGGACGGGCCGAGCGGGGGGTTCTATCACATGATGACGCACATGCGGTGGTGAGCCGGACAAGACAGGAAGTCAGGGAGTAAGCGATGTTTGAGCATGAACGTGTGGTATATGCGATGAACCTGGGGTTGTTACAAGCCCTCGTGAAGGACTTGACCCCGGCGCAGATGGTGATGCAGGTGACGCCGGCGACGAACCCGCCGGTGTGGATCTTGGGGCACTTAGCGACGGCGTCGGACGGTGCGGGGCAGGTGCTGGGTTTGGAGCGTGTGTTGCCCGAGGCGTGGCATCAGCAGTTCGGGATGGGGTCCAAGCCGATGCCGACGCTGGATCCGATGCCGACGAAAGACGAGTTGATGCGTGCGATTGAATCGGCGCACGAGCGGGTGACGGCGGCGACGCGAACGGTGGAGGCGGGACGGATGGCCCAGCCGCACGGGCTTGGGTTTTTGGAAGGGACTCCGGTGAAGACGATCGGGGAGGCGATCGCGCTGATCATGACGATGCACGAAGGGTTCCATGTCGGGCAGTTGTCGTACTGCCGGCGGCAGATGGGCTTTGCGCCGATGTTCTGAGTGTCGGTGGGCGGCACGGCGTCGATGTTCGCTAATGCGTGAGCGTGTCGGATGTATTTGGAAGTAGAGAAGGGCCGTTGAGGTGCGGGTTTCCAACTCGCTGAGCATGTGCGTGCAACAACACCGAAGTCGTTTGCGTGAGGCGGGCGAAGCCCAGAAGGTGCCTGCAAGCGTCGGTGTGGTTGGTTGAAACGTGCGCTGTGGTAAGCCATAACATTTGTTTATGGAACTGACTCCACTGCGGTACTTCCGAGCGATTGCGAGGGCGAAGCACATGACGCGTGCGGCGCGGGTGCTTGGGGTGACGCAGCCGGCGCTGTCGGCGGCGCTCAAGAAACTGGAGACGGAGGTGGGATCGGCGCTGCTTGACCGGACGGGGCGGGGCGTGGAGTTGACGGATGCCGGGCGTGCGTTTCTGCGTCATGCGGAGGAGGCACTGGCGGCGGCGGATCGGGGCGTGGCGTCGGTGCGGCAACTCGCGGGGCTCGAAGTGGGGTCGATCCGGATCGGGGGCGGCGCGACGGCGACGACGTATCTGTTGCCGGCGGTCGTATCGGCGGTGCGGAAGTTGTATCCTGGGCTACGGTATTACGTGCGTGAGACGGGGAGCAGCGCGACGGCGGCGGCGGTGGTGAGCGGGGAACTGGATCTGGGGATTGTCACGTTGCCCGTGCCTGCGGCGATGGCGAGCGAACTGATGCAGATCCCGTTGGTGGAGGACGAACTGCGGCTGATTGTGCCGGGGAGAGGGGAAGGGATTAAGGGAACGAGGGAACGAGGGATCGAGGCGGAGAAGAGCGTGATCGGCCGGCGCGGCGGCGAGAAGTTTTTGTGGAAGGACCTGGTGGGCGTGCCGGTGGTGGCGTTTGAGGCGGGGACGGCGGTGCGGCAGTTGGTGGATGAAGCCGCGCGTCGTGCGGGCGTGACGCTGGATGTCGTCATGGAACTACGGTCGATCGAGAGCATCAAGAGCATGGTGGGAGCGGGGATCGGGGTGGGGTTCGTGTCGCGGTTTGCGCTGAGGAAAGAGGATGGGTTTGGGGCGGGGGCGAGCAGCCGGGAGGAGGCGGGTGCGCTGAGCCGAACGCTTGCGATTGTTCGGCGGCGGGATCGGGTGCCGAGCGCGGCGGTGGCGGCGTTCGAGCGTGAACTGGTGAAACAGTTGGGGCCGTCGATGAAATGGCGGAGGGTGGTGAAAGGGCGGTGAGAGAGGGTGTGGATGTCGAAGGATGGTGCCGCCGTGGAGCATGGGTTGTACAGAAAATAAATAATAGTGATTGAAGTTGTTATTTCAATCGATTGGATTGATTGATACGACGAGGCGATAGTTCGTTGTGCGGAACGCTTTTTTTCAAAGGACAACCCCCATGGCAGCCAGCCCGTTCAACTCTCGTTCGACGCTCAAGACCGCGCACGGCTCGTACACCTATTTCGACCTGAATGCACTGGGCAAGGCGAAGATCGGGCATGTCGAGAAGTTGCCGTATTCGATCAAGGTGCTGCTGGAGAGCATGCTGCGGAACTGCGACGGGTTCCTGGTGACGCAGGACGACGTGGCGGGGCTGGCGAACTGGAACGCCAAGGCACCGGCGAAGGAAGAGATCCCGTTCATGCCCGGGCGCGTGGTGCTGCAGGACTTCACGGGGGTGCCGTGCGTGGTGGACCTGGCGGCGATGCGCGATGCGATGAAGGCACTCGGGGGTGATCCGAACATGATCAACCCGCTGGTGAAGTGCGACCTGGTGATCGACCACTCGGTCCAGGTCGATGCGTTCGGTTCGGCACAAGCGCTGACGATCAACGCGGGGAAGGAGTTCGAGCGGAACAACGAGCGGTACGAGTTTTTGAAGTGGGGGCAGCAGAGTTTGAATAACTTTACGTGCGTGCCGCCGGCGACGGGGATCGTGCATCAGGTGAATCTTGAGTATCTGGCGACGGGGGTGCTGACCAAGCAGGATGCCGGGCGGGACGCCCGGTCCACTGATCTTGTTGCGTACCCCGACTCGTGCGTGGGGACGGATTCACACACGACGATGATCAATGGACTGGGTGTTGTCGGCTGGGGCGTGGGGGGGATCGAGGCCGAGGCGGTGATGCTGGGGCAGCCGATTTACATGCTCACGCCGGAGGTGATTGGGTTCCGGCTCAAGGGGAAGTTGCCGGAGGGAACGACCGCGACAGACCTGGTGCTGACGGTGACGCAGGTCCTGCGGAAGAAGGGCGTGGTGGATAAGTTCGTGGAGTTTTTCGGCGACGGGCTGGCGAACATGAGCGTGCCGGACCGCGCGACGATCGCCAACATGGCCCCTGAGTACGGCGCGACGATGGGGTTCTTCCCGGTCGATCAGGCGACGCTGGATTACATGCGGTTCACGGGGCGCGATGAAGCGACGGTGGCGCTGGTCGAGGCGTACTGCAAGGCGAATGGGATGTTCTGGGTGCCCGGGAGCGCGGAGCCGGAGTTCACGGATGTGCTGGAACTGGATATGTCTACGGTGCAGCCGTCGCTGGCGGGGCCGAAGCGTCCGCAGGATCGGGTGGAACTGAAGAACATGAAGGGGGAGTTTTTCAAAGCGCTGGCGGCGCCGCTGGGTAACACGTCGTTCGGGATGTCGGCGGAGAAGATCTTTGGGTCGTTTGGGACGGTGAAGCATGGTGGCCCTGCTCTGGAGATCAGCGCCGCCAAAGAGAGCCGGATCACGCACGGGGCGGTGGTGATCGCGGCGATTACAAGTTGTACGAACACGAGTAACCCGGACGTGCTGATCGCGGCGGGGTTGGTGGCGCGGAAGGCGCGGGCGCTAGGGCTGACCCGCAAGCCGTGGGTGAAGACTTCGCTCGCGCCTGGATCGAAAGTTGTGACGGCGTATCTGGACAAGGCAGGGTTGTCGGAGGACTTGGACGCGATCGGGTTCAACACCGTTGGGTACGGGTGTACAACGTGCATTGGGAACTCTGGGCCGTTGCCCGAAGAGGTCGAGGCGGCGATCAAGGAGGGGGACCTGTGCGTGGCGTCGGTGTTGTCGGGGAATCGCAACTTCGAGGGCCGGGTGCATCAGAACGTGAAGGCGAACTTTCTGGCGTCGCCGCCGCTGTGCGTGGCGTATGCGATTGCCGGGAGCGTGGCGATCGACCTGGTCACCGAGCCGCTGGGGACGAGCAAAGAAGGGAAGGCGGTGTATTTGAAGGACATCTGGCCGACGCTAAAGGAGGTGCAGGATACCAAGGCGCAGTGCCTGAACCCCGAGCAGTTCCGGAAGGAATACGCGAACGTGTTCAATGGGAACGAGACGTGGAACAAGGTGCCGGTGAGCAAGAGCGAGCAGTACAAGTGGAACACGAGTTCGACGTATATCCAGCACCCGCCGTATTTCGTGGGGATGAAGGAGCAGCCGGGCAAGCCGGGGGCGATCAAGGGCGCGCGGTGCCTGGTGCACGTCGGCGACAGTGTGACGACGGACCACATCAGCCCGGCAGGGGACATTGCGGAGGCATCGCCGGCGGGTGACTACCTGAGGTCGCTGGGAGTGAGTAAGAGTGAGTTCAACTCATATGGCTCGCGGCGCGGGAACGATCGGGTGATGACCCGCGGGACGTTCGCCAACGTGCGAGTGAAGAACAACCTGGCGAAAGATCCGGTCAGCGGGAAGATCAAGGAGGGCGGGTGGACGGCGGACATGAGCAAAGCGGCCTCCCCGGGCGGGAAGATCGATTCGATCTACAGCGCGTCGATGAACTATCAGAAGGAAGGGACGCCGCTGATCGTGCTGGCGGGCAAGGACTATGGGATGGGTTCGTCGCGGGACTGGGCGGCGAAGGGGACACTGCTGCTGGGGGTGAAAGCGGTGATCAGCGAATCGTTCGAGCGGATCCACCGGAGCAATCTGGTTGGGATGGGGGTGCTGCCGTTGAACTTTCTGGAAGGGCAGACGGCGGCGTCGCTGGGACTGTGCGGGACGGACGCGTTCGATATCCATCTGCCGGTGTCGAGCGAGGGGCTTGTGGAGCCGCGGTGCGACGTGCGTGTAACGGCGACGATCACGCAGGGTGAGAAGAAGGGGCAGAAGATCGAGTTCACCACGCGCTGCCGGATCGATACGCCGGTGGAGGCGGAGTATTACCGCAATGGGGGCGTGCTGCATACCGTGCTGCGAAGGTTGCTGAATGAAAGTCGGAAGAGCGCGCAATCGCCCGTTGGAGTGTGATTCTTGAGCATGAGTGGATCTTCTCCCGATCCAACCGGATCGCTGGCCCGTGTTGTGTCGAGTTTCGCTCGTGTCGGGTTTCTGCGCATGCTGGGCGCGACGCTCAGGAGCGTTCGGCCCGGCGAGGTGGAGATTGAGTTGCCGTTCTCACCGTTGCTGACGCAGCAGCAGGGCTTTGTGCACGGGGGTGTGATCGCTACGATCCTCGACGCCGCGTGCGGATACGCCGCGCTCTCGTGTATGCCCGAAGGGAGCGAGGTACTGACGATCGAGTTCAAGATCAACTTCCTGGTCCCTGCGGTCGGGGACCGGTTCGTGGCATATGGGCGTGTGGTGCGAGCGGGCCGGAATATATCGGTATGCCAGGGCGAAGTTGTATCTCATGGGGGATCGGACGGTGCGGCACCGACGCGCACGATCGCCGTGATGCAGGCCTCGATGATGCGAGTCGACACAACGGGCGTGGCGTCGGGGCATCGCGCGATGAACGCGGGTACTGGACCACTCGGGCCGTAACGGTTGTTCGGTTTATTCCGGCTATGACGGGGCAGGGCGTGCGGCGACCGCGCCGAATCCGGGTTCGGAGCGGCGGGCGGCACAGCGGGGTGCCCGTCCGGTCGATAACACGGTTGTCCGTCGCTACGTGCTCGTTGGGGCCGTGGGAGTATTCGGACGCTGGAGAACGGCACATGGCCTTTGCGCTCAGTAAGGTCCGCTCGGTGGGCTTGCTCACGAACTCGACGTCGCCGATAGCGATCGACTTCGGGGTCGGCTCGCTGAAGTTGTTGCAGATCGGGATCGGGGAGGAGAACTCGTTGATCGCCGCGGCGCAGGCGGAAGTGCCCGACGACATCCAGACGGACCATACCAAGCGTCTGGATTTTCAGGCGGAGGCATTGGCACGGATCATCCGAGGCGGGGCGTTCAAGGGCAAACGCGCGATGTGCGCGATCCCGGCGTCGCAGGTATTTTGTCGGCACCTTCAGTTCCCGAAGAGCGAAACAGACATCCCCGGCGCGGTCGAGGCGGCGATCCCGGCGATGCTTGGGTGTCACCCTGATGCGTTGGTGTATCGGCACGCCGTTGTGAGCGGGACGAGCGGTGCTGCGTCGGCGTTGAAGCACGAGGTGATCTCGTTCGCCGTGCCGCGTGAACTGATCCGGCGGGTGATGGAGGCGCAGCGAGCGTGCAAACTGGAGCCAGTGGGGATCCATCCTGCCGCGCTGGCGACGATGCGCGGGTTCGATGTGCTGTCTCGGCGAGAACAGGACAAGGATTTGATCAGCGCGTACATCGACCTGGGAGCCGGGTCCACAACGTGCATGATTGCTCACGGGAAGGAGATGGTCTTTGCCAAGACGATCCACATCGGCGGACGACACCTGGACGATGCGGCGGCGCATCAGTTGAAATGCGGCGTCACATGGGCACGCACCCAGCGGCACGCCGCGGTGCAGATCATCCCAACCGCGCCGGCGGTGCCGGAGAGTTCGGGGGTCGTGTCTCCCCAAGCGGGGAGCGGGGCGGCGGCGGCGTTTGACCCTTCGGCACCGATCCAGAAATCAAACGATGACGAGGCCGCGCCGCACGGCGTGAAAATGAACGGCGTGCCGGCTTCGAGCGCGCGTGCGGGGGGCGTGGGGGATGCCAAGGCGGTGCGGCTGAACTTGGAAGATCAGGTGGGGACGCTCGCCGACGAACTGTGGATGTGCCTGCGGTACCACGCGGCGTTGTTTCCTGATAAGAAGATCTCGCGCGTGATTATGGTGGGCGGAGAAGCAAGGGACACACTGCTCACACAGACGATCGCGGCTCGGCTGAGTATCCCGGTGCAGGTCGCGGATCCGCTGTCGCTGCTTGCAAAGAACGGGACGGAGGTGGTGCGGGATGTGGATGTGAAGCAGCCGCTGCCGGGGTGGACGACGGCGCTGGGGCTGTGCTTGTCGCAAGCGGATTTGTAGTTGCGTGGGGTGTGGGGCACGCCCGAGTGTGTGTACGGCGATTGGTGTTTGCCGATAGGCTGATGTGAGGTGCAATTCGGGTATGAGACAGGTCGTTATTTATCCCGGCGAAGATTCGATGTGGGTGGCCGAGGTGCCGAGCCTGCCGGGGTGTGTCACGCAGGGCCATACGCGGGCCGAGGCAATCGAGAACGCCAAGGACGCGATCGAAGTGTGGCTGGCGGTGATGCAGGAGAAGGGCGAAGCGATCCCGGCGGAGCATTTCCAGGTTGAACTGTGCGTGGTGTGAAGTTTTTTCCAGCGCACGCAGGGTGGTACAATCGGGCCACCCTGTATGAAATAGTCCACATGCGTTGTGGAAGCGTGGGATCCATCGACCGATCATTGTGTCGGACCACCGAACGATTGACCGAGGCACGCTCATGTCGATCCTGCGGAGTGCCGGCGTGTCACGCGAAGAGTTTGTGGCAAACCTGTAGTTCGGCTGCGAATCACCGGGATGGGTGAGCGAGAAATAAGTCTGGTCACACCCAGCGGGACTGAAACGAGCGGGCCGATCGTCGGGCGGGTACACTCGCCGCGGACGATGGAGGACCGCAGTGGCAGAACACCGACCGCAAAGCCCCGCCCAAGCAAACCAAGCGTCAGGCGAGGCGAACATTTCTTTTTTGCGTGCGTTGGCTGGCCGGTTCATTGTCTTTGAGGGGCCGGACGGCTCGGGGAAGAGCACGCAGTTCCGGCGGCTGAGCGAAGTGTGCAGCGCGCAGGGCGTTGTGGTGTGCGAGGTGCGAGAGCCTGGGGGAACGCCAACAGGTGAGCGGATACGCGATGCACTTCTGGACCGCAAACTGACCGGGATGACGGTGCGGTGCGAGATGCTGCTCTACATGGCGAGCCGAGCGGAACTGGTGGAGCGGCGGATTGCACCGGCGCTGGCGAAGGGGGAACTGGTGCTGGCGGATCGGTTCGTAGCATCGACGCTGGCGTACCAAGGGGCGGCGGGGGGGTTGCCGTTGTCGGATATCTCGGCGGTGGCGCGGGTAGCCACGCGCGGGATGCTGCCGGACCTGAACTTGATCTTCGATATCGACGAGGTGGCGGCGGGGAAGCGGCTCAGCCCGCTGCTGGACCGCATGGAAGCCAAGGGGGCCGAGTTTCATCGCGCGGTGCGGAAGGGGTATCTGGATCAGGCGCGGCAGAACCCGTCGCACTACGCGGTAGTGGACGCGAGCCGATCGCCGGACGAAGTGTGGGAATCGCTGGTGAGAACACTGCGTGAACGAGTACGGATGCTGCCGCCGGCACGGAAGATCGTGTCGCTCGGCTAGGCGGCTTATCAGGGTGTGAAATGGGGCCGCAAGTGCGAACGTCTATTGGCGTTCGGCGGGCACGAGGGCGGTGCTGGCACCGATCGGGACGCGCAGACGAGTGAGCGCGGCTTTCACGCGTGGGTCTTCGGGCTGGATGAAATAGGCCATGCGGGCGCGGCGCGCCGCTTCGCCCGACTTGCCGATGGACTCGTAGAAATCCGCGAGTTCGAGTTGCGGGCGGATGGAACGGCCTTGATCGAGGCGAGCGGCGGTAAGCAGAGCGTCGAGGGCGGCGTCGGAGTCCCCCGTGAGCCGGGAGTACCGACCGAGAAGCAGGTAGTCGTGCGATGCGTTCCGCTCGGTGGTGCGCTGGCGCAGGAAACGGAAGAGGTCGTCGTATTCCGTGTCTTCGTACATCGCCTGGGCGAGTGACTCGACGACGTCCGGGTTGTTCGGGTCGTTGGTGTAGGCGAGTTCGAACTGCTCGCGTGCGTGGGCGGGCATTTGCTTGGCCAGGTATGTTTTGCCGAGCATGAGGTGCCCGTAGGACGCGCCGGGGGCACGCTGTGTGTATTCACGAAAATCGGCGAAGGCCCGCTCGGTGTCGTCGTGTTCCAGGGCGTATTCGCCGCTGGTGCGGATCGCGGGGAGTGTGCGTGACTGAGAGTTGCAGGAGGTCAGCCCGGCGCAGAACAACGCGACGGCGATCAATATCCCGCGAGCCGGTGCCGAAAGCGGGTGGGCGAGCGGGAAGTGATGCGGCGCGGTGTTCGCGCGCATGATGGGAAAAAAACGGGCAATACGAGCGTGTGTGTGGGGGGGCATGGCGAGAGGTCCGTTCTCGGGCGTGAGCGTCCAGCGGATACGAAGCAAAGTCTAGCCTGCAAGCACGCCCGCCCCCACCTTTTGTTCAGTCGAGCGTGCGGGTGAAAACACGCCGGCGGATCGGCGTTCTGTGAGGATCTGGGGTGACGGCACGACGAGTTTATCTTGACGTTTTGCGTTTCGCCGGACGTGGCTTCGGTTCGGCGAGTGTTGTGGGCGGTGCGGGCGCGTTCTGAGAGAACGGTGTGTGGTGCGGTGTTCGGATGCGCCGGGCTTTGCCGGTGGTTCCCGAGGGTACGTTGTTCGTGTGTTGGACGCTTGTCGCAACTGATGTGTCGTCCGCAGGGTCCGAGGCGTAAAGCGACACGACCTGGCGTTCGACCGCTTCGACGACGGCTTGTCGCTCGTGTATGGGAACGAGCAGCAAGGCTCCGATCCAGCGTCGGCTGAGTTCCACGCCGCCATGACGGAGCAGTTCAACCAACATCCGGGCGTGGTCGTTTGGTAACGGCAGCGGCGATGCGGTCGGCGAGCTGGGCACCCTGAGTAGTGGGGGGGAGGGCGGACGTGTCGCGTGCGGCGTGCTCAATGTGGGGGCCGCGGTCGGGTTCGGTTGTGGCTTTGGTTTTCGGTTCGTCTTGTGGGGCTGGTCCATCGAGTGTGTCCGAAAGGTTGTGCGCCGCGATACCAAGCATTGCCGGAACTGGGCTGCTCCCGCGTGTGATCACGCTCGCCACCTCGCTTGCGAGAGTCGTGTTCGGCCCGAGTGCCGCGATGGGCCGTCCGCGCAGGCGGGTTTCCATGGACGTGATAAAGAGCTCGAGCCGATCCACCCGCTCGGCGATCCGCTCGATGGTGCTGGCCATCGCGGAAAGAAGTTCCGACGGGCTGGCGTCGCGGAGGGCGTATGTTTTAAGTTGATTGGCGCGCATGGGGCCGCGCCCGGAGATGAGCCATTGCTCGTTGATTCCCAGAGCCAAGCACAACGCCGCGAGGAAGTCGACGCTGGGTGCTTGGCCTTGCATGTACCGTCGAACGGTCTCGGCGTTCGTGGCGGTGAGGTCGGCGATGGACCGATAGGTGCGATCACCCGCCGCTGCAAGGAGACGCTCTGTGAGTGCGCTGGTATCCACGGGAACAAACTATACCAAGTTCCCGCACAATACGCGAACCTGGGGTGAGATGGGTCTTGACGTGCGACATGGACCGCGGTATTCGAGTCGGGCGGGGTCGAATTTGCCTTCGTGTCGTCGCCACTTTATTCCTGATCGCAAGTAAACTCCGAGCCTGAGTTCCCAACGATGCTAGCAACCGCCCCGCTTTTGGCTCACCATCCCATGCTCCGAGTACACACCAGATCACGGTGGCTCCGTCTATCTACCCTCTTCGACGGAGTGTTGGTGGGGATCGCGCTGGCCGCGATTGTGTTCGTGCTGATGATGCCCGGCGTGGCGTTGGGGTGCTCTGTGGGGGACATCTCACGCACCCCGGCTGCGATGTCGCTCGCCCAAGGTGGGGCGATGCCTGGTACGGATGTGCTCGCGGGCCGTTCGGGCCGATCGTCGGGCGTTCCGTCGATGTTCGTCAATATCGGGTACGAAAACTCGATGCGATTCTGGCCGAACCGTTGGGCACCGATTACGGTGACGCTGGTTCCGCCGGCGGCGGGCGTTGCCGCGCCCTTCGAGGGGCGGCTGGTCGTGAGATACATACAAGAAGGCACGGTGCAGGCGGTCGTGTCGCGTCCGGTTGTGTGTACGCCGGGGAAGCCGACATCGGTGCAATTGATGGTCAGTGTCGCACGCGGAGCCTCTGAGTTTACAGTCCAACTATTAGATCGTCAACGGCGTGAAGTGGTGAAGCAATCCTTCAGTTCCACGACGTACAACGACCGGAACACATCGATTATTCAGGATGTCACCGCGTCGGGAGAAGCCGTCGCGTGGGGCGTGGGCGCGACGGGGAGTGGGGGGGGGAGCGGGGGCGCCGGAGGGGCGGCACGCTCGATTGCGTATGCCACCGACCTGCTCGCGGGTGAATCGGGCTTCGGTGCTTCTCCGGTGCGGTGCATTACGGGCACGGCGCAGTCACTGCCGATGAGTTGGACCGGCTACGACAGCCTGGTGCTGCTATCCATCGATGCGGGCGTGCTGGAGCAGGTCGATCCGCGTGTGCCAGCGGCGATCCGCGAATGGGTCTCGGCGGGCGGGCGTCTGGTCGTGTTTGTCAACCAGCCTGGGACGGAGTGGGAGCGGATATTCAGCGGCGATTCCGGGGTGAACCCGTTTGCTCAGGCGTTCTTCTGGGTTGGGGAGGTCGTCGTTGGGCCGATCTCAGATGAACTCACTGGGGTACTCGCCAGCCCGATTGAAACCATCGAGTCGGTGCAGGCTCGAGCGATGCAGAACTTTGGTATCAACAATCCGCCCGCACCGGTGGTCGCCCCCCCTGCCCCACCCCTTCCGACGGACGCGGGTGCGGAGACGGAAACCGCCGTAGTGACAGTTCCAGCGCCGATCCTGCCCGCGCGAGCGGGTGCCGCGGCGCAGCGGCGGATTTCTTTGACGGACGCC
>JBGSIF010000219.1:0-6459 GCA_041742635.1 Phycisphaerales bacterium | reverse complement strand
CATCGCCCGCGCGACTGCCTCGCTCACCGCGCCGTGCTCCGCGATCAGACCCGCCGGCACTCCCGCCAGCAAACTCTTAAGTTCGTTCGAGTACGTCACCAGCCCTCCAACGAACACGCTCGATGCCCCCGGCACTTCCGTGATCACCTGCCCCAGCAATCCACCTGTACACGACTCGACGCACGCAAGTGTTTCTCCCTTTGCTCGCATCTCGTTGAGTACGCTCGACACCGCTGTCGCGTCCCCTTCGCCAAACACATGCGCCCCGAGCGCCGCTCGGATCATCGCGTCCGTTTCATCCACCAGTGCCCCCGCTTCGGACTCACCCAGCATCCCCTCGTACCTCACCCGACACGTCAGAATGCCCCCCGAGGCCGTGATCCCCACCAGCGGCACCCGCGCCCGGTCCATCAGACTCCCTAGCCGCGCCGCCGCATCACCCTCCCCGATGCCCGCCAAATGAATGAACCGGGTCAACACCCGACGCCCCGGCACCAACCGGATCCCCGGCGCAACCTGCGCCTCGAACATCGGTTTCATCTCCCCGGGCGGCCCCGGCAGGCAATACACATCCGCCGCCCCCACCCCATCTAACCCACGCACCACCGCGTGAAGACCCGGCGCGGTCCCGTTCGGGTTGGGCAGCATCCGCGCGCTCATCGGGCGCAACGCCTGTAGCCGCTGCAAGTCCGACATCGCACGCCCGCGCGACGCGAACCGCGCTTCGAGCGTCCGCAGCGCATCCTCGTCCGTCACCAGTGCTTCCCCGAGTACCCCCGCCAACCCTTGCCGCGTCAGGTCGTCCAGCGTCGGCCCCAGCCCGCCGGTACTTACTACCAGCGGCGCAAGCCGTGCAAGCCGCCGTATCGCCTCGACCGTCTGCCCTTCATCATCCCCGATCGTCATGTGCTCCACCGTCTGCACGCCCAGGCTCATCAGCCGATCAGCGATCCACTTGGAGTTCGTGTCCAGCGATTGACCCAGCGCGATCTCGTCGCCGATCGACAGGACCGCCGCACGCGTATGAGGGAACGACATGCCCACAGCGTATCGCCCGATTCAATCACAAGCAGGTCGCCGGCGGCTCAAAGAAACACGTCAGGAACAGGAAAAAATCCCCGCTGTCAACCTTGCCCGACTGATCGAAATCCGCCGCCGGATCCATATTGAAGAACGCCGTCAGATAGTCGAAAAAATCCCCACTCGTCACCGCCCCGTCGCCGCTCAGATCGCACGGGCACATCGCCATCGGCAGCGTGTACTCAATCATCAACTGCGGGCGGTTCAAAGCCGTCGCATTATTCCGGCTGTCAAACCGCTTCGCCGTCGTCACCCCATCTTCAAACCCCACGATCCCCCACCCATAGTTCGACCCCGGGTCGTTCACCCATTGCTGCACATCCGCGGCCATGCCCGCGTCCGACCATGTGTAAAAACCAATCTGGTCAACCGTACTCGTCGCGCTCGCCATTTCCTCGAAATACCCACCGGGCACCGGACCACTATTCGAATCGGTCCAGACCGCCGTATCAAACGATGTGTGTATCCACGTCGCATCCCCCGGCATCGCAAACGTACCAGCCCCTTCGTTCGATGGCGCGTTCGACGCCCCTTCACCCCAGTCCGCCAGCATCCGATGCAGCGACACCGGCTCCGGCCCGTCCTGCGTCCGCGACATCCGCAGCCGCAGTGTCGCCGACTTCACCACCGACCCCGCCGGTATCATCGACACATCGAACGCGATAAGCCCGCGCCGTATCTCACCCCGACCATTGACCCCCGCGAACACATACGCCCCCATCCCGTTGCTCAGTTCGCCGAAATCATCCTGGTATAGCGTGTTGTCCTTCGCCGCTCCCACGCTCACCGTGTCCGCACACGCGATGCCCGCCCCAAGACACACAACGCCCACAACGTTCCACACACAACGCTTTGAGTTCACACAACACTCCTCTCTCTGCACGGAGCACTCAGGCACGCATCGGCCACTCCCCGGCCGCGCACGCCTCTCCTCGCTCTGTCTAGTTTACTAACTTCTGCCTCTGTGTCCACAACTTTCTCGGAACCATTCAAATCTAAACAAATACTGAACACGCCCTCCCCACCCTCGTCCCCCTCCCGACTCGCCCGCTCGTGCAGCGTTTTCACCACCCCGGGGTACACTTTCTCCGCATGATCTTCAGTTTTTTCCCGGGCTTCGAGAGTGCCATCCGCGCCGCCGTCGCGCGCAACCTCCACTCCACCTGGCTCACCAAAGCCCTCCGTTCCGGCTCCAAACTCCCTCGCATCCCCACTCGCCTTGTCCGCGACGGCGGGTTCGACCGCGAACGATCCACCCCCGCCGGCCGCCGCTGGGCCGAAGATTGGTGGAACACCACTCTCCAAAACCCTGACCTCGACTAGCACGCCCACACCACTTGGCCTCCGCCCAGCCACGCGGCGACGCCCTCACTAGTCGCCCCACACCCACTTTCCACCCCAACTCACTTCCGAACTCCTCGCCCCCCGATCCGTACCCAATCACGGCGTCCTCCCAAAGGACCGATTACACTCTCTCTGCCTACTCCCCTCTTCACGTCCTAAAACCTGCCTTCTCTCCCCGCTTCTCTCCCATCGCTCGCCCCTCTCGCGGAGCCTCTTGATGACCACTCCATCGAACGACGCGAACCTCCTCACCACCTCCATCAGCCGCAACTGGCTGATCAAAATGGCTATCTTCCTGATCGCCCTCGCCGGTTTCGGCACCTGGGGACTCGTTGACGCCCTCGTCATCTACCCCCGCAAAGGCCTCGAAGACGCTTCCTTCAAACTCAAGGCCTACCTCCAAGCCGCGTCCAGCGCCAACCGCCTCAGCCCCGCCTTCCTCAAACTCGACGATCCCAAAGCAGACCTCGCCGCTCTCGCCACGCGCGAGAGCATCCAGAAAAACACCAAGAATCTCGCCGCCGTCAAAGAGCCTCTTACCGACGTCGAGTCCGCCAAACTCGCCTGGCTTCGTTCTCTCGACCGCGCCTGGAAACTTGCCGTTCCCGAAAACCCTATCGGCTCCGCCCCACGAAACAAACTCGCGCCCGGCGGCACCGAGGTCTACTCCGGCGTCGGTGGCAGTATCGACGCTCAAAAAGAAACCCACCGCCTCTTCTTCCGCACCCGCGACGGCACCGGCGTCAACCTCGCCCCCGACGGCAAACGCTCCGACCTCTCCCCAGATCAAACCCTCAAAGACCTCTCCGCTTACTGGACCTCCCAAAAGAAAACTCCCTCCTCCCTCGAGTTCTACGACCTCCCCTCTCAGTGGCTCTTCGTCGCCATCGGCTACGGCGGCGCACTCTATATCCTCTTCCTCCTCCTCTCCGTCAGCCGACGCTCCTTCCGCTTCGACCCCGCTTCCACACGCCTCTTCCTCCCCTCCGGCGACTCCATTTCCCCCGCCGACCTCACCGAAGTCGACAAACGCCGATGGCACAAGTTCTTCGTCACCCTTGTTACCAAATCCGGACGCTCCCACACCCTCGACCTCCTCCGCTACGTCCCACTCGAAGATTGGGTCCTGGACCTCGAACGTAAAGCCTTCCCAGATCAAACCTCCCCCGACGATCCCGACGCTTCCGCTTCCGGCGATCACTACCCCGGCTCCACCGACGCCCCCACCACTCCCAAACTCCCCAAAGACATCGGTGCCATCTCCGCCATGACCTACGGCGGTGTCCCCGACGGCGTCTTCGCACTCCTCCTCTTCGATCCCGCCCCCATCCCCGACAACGCCCTTTCGCTCCCCGCTTACGCACAAGCCGAAACCCTCAAGGCTCTCGCCGCCGCTCTCGCCAAAGACCGCGGCTGGAACTTCTGGCTCACCGCCGGTGCCGGCTCCATCGGCGGTACCAACGCCCCCGTCGGCGGCGGCCCCAGCCTCGGCCTCCGCTCCCTCATCGACTGGCTCGACAATAAAGCCTTCGGCTACCACATCGATCACACCCGCATCGATCCAACCTTCCTCACCCGTCTCCGCTCCCTCTCTTCCGACTCCTCTCTCCCCGCCCTTGCTCCTTACGCCATCGCCATCGGCCGCCTCTCCCAAGCCGTCGCCGCCAACCTTCACGATGTCATGCTCGATCCGCCCACCACCGGGTACGCAGGCCTCATCATCATCAAGTCCACTCCCGCATCCATCGAACGCATCACCCAACCCCTCGAACTCCATGCCGGCCTCGAAATCAAAGCAACCGCCTGCGTCGGACCCTGGCTCGCTCCTCCCGCCGAGATCGACGCCGCCGGCCTTTCGCTCTCTGACACCACCTCCAACGATTGACCCCGGCACAGATGCAGTACGCGGCCCGACGGTACCTTCGGGCTTCGGACATCACAAAGTCCAAGCCCCTTCTTTGTTCCAAGCGTGCCTGCCCGCTTGCTGCCTCTCTGAATGCGGATCGTGCGGCTGTACGACCGGGTGACCTCCAAGCCTCACCACACTCCCCTTCTCAAACTATCATTTATCGCCCTCTCCAGCATCTCTCTGGCACGTTCTATACGAACCCAGAGAGGCGTCACCCTCGCGCGCCCTGCCACCACGTCGATCCCCACCATGCTCCTCTTTCCCCTCTATGCCATTGTGATCTGGCTCCTCGCCGCTCATTGGCGCAGGACCTGGAAAGCCTTCGCCGCCGTGTTCTTGGGCACCTTCATCCTCCTGCTCATCGAGTACACCCTCTTCCGCGTCGCCGACCTCAAGTTTGACCTCGTCCAGCCCAAGCAAGCGCTCGGCTTGCTCATCCCCTTTACTTTCCTTGTCTTCTTCGTCGGCCTCTTCATCGCTTGCCAGAAGCGCCCCGTCCCCAGCCCCATCCACTGCACAACCTGCCACTACGACCTCTCGGGCCTCAACCCCATCTCGCTCCGATGCCCCGAATGCGGCACGCCCTGGCGCGGCGTCGGCTCCGGCTTCGCCCCCACCCGCACCGCCTGCCGCGGCCCCCATAAGCAAAAATGAAAAGAGCGGGCTTCTCGACCCGCTCTCTAAGACAGGATTCTCGTTCAACTCATCCGCTCGCCGCCTCGTTTCCAACGCGGCGTTATCAATTAGTTCAACATCTGCGACATCGATTCAAGTTGCGCGCTCAACTTCAGTTTCACGTCCTCCGTCCCATCCCGCGTCATCTTGATCTGATCCAGATACTCCGACGGGATATCGATCGTCGGCAGGTCGAGCCGGAACGGCTTCTTCATCGACGCCGCCAGCCGATCCGCGATCGCCACGATGCACACCATCGTTCGCCCATCGTCCGGCAACTCCAGCGGCCGATGATGGAACCCGGTCACGTTCGCAAAACTCTTCGGGAACTTCCACTTCACACACAACCCCGACCCGAAGTCCTGATGCGTCGCACCGAACACCTCGTCCTCCGTCTCCAGCAGCCCGCGCGCCGGCACACCGTCCGCCGACGTGTTCGTCCGCGTCACCGCTTCCACCAACTTGTTCCGGTCGAACTGCAACTCCACCACGATCCCCAGGTCGTGGATCAGACCTGCCAAGAACGCCTCGTCCGCGAACGCCATCCTGAGCGAATCCGCGATCATTTTGCTCGCCGCACCCACCGCGATCGAGTGCTCCCACAAGTCCTTGGCCGCAAAGTTCGGCGTCACCGACCCGCCGCGGAACAACTTCGTCAGACTCGCCGCGATTGCTATGTTCTTCACCGCGTTCAGCCCAAGCAACACGATCGCTCGGTTGATCGAACCGACCTGCCCGGGCAACCCATAGAACGCCGAGTTCACTACTTTCAAAATCCGGCTGCACAGCGCCGGATCGTTGCTGATCACCTTGTGCAAATCCTGCGCCGTCGATGTCGGACTTTCCACCAACTGAATGATCTTCAGCGTGATCTCCGGCAGCGTCGCTATATGACTGATCTCTCGGATCGCGGAGTTGACGGCGTTGTCTCGTGTCTGTGCATCAACGGGCATTGGCAGGCTCCATTTCGTGGCCAAGCATGACTCGTTACGCATCATCGGTCCTTCCTCCACGCGACTTGCGATTCACCCATCTATTCCGTTTTCACTTCCGACTCTGGATCGCTAGGGTGCGTCCCCATCACGCCTTGCACCGCCTCGCGGGTTCTTCCCCCGCTCCCCACCGCGCACCTTCTGCGCTGGCCTGCCCTTTGCAACAGCCTACTCACGACTCCGTTTCGAGACTCGAAATCGAACAAATTACCCATTCCTGCCTCTCTTATCATTTGACTGACACCCACGTCCGATTACCATTCCAATGTGGCTTGTGTTCTGGGGGCTTCGGGGTGAAAACGAGAACATCAATGAGTTCCGCAAGTAAAGAGGGAATACCGACCACCTTCGGCGCGGCCCGTATCATCGTGGCCGACGATGAACACCTCGTCGCCCTCGGCATCGCCAACAGCCTCCGCGACCTCGGGCACGACGTCGTTGCCACCGCCCCCGACGGCG
>JBGSIF010000218.1:0-8355 GCA_041742635.1 Phycisphaerales bacterium | reverse complement strand
CGGGCCGACGCGGCGCGCGATCAAAGCCGCCCTGCTCGACCAAGCCGTGCTCGCCGGCGTCGGGAACATCTACGCGGATGAGGCACTCTTTCGCTCACGGCTGTCGCCGGCACGACCGGCGTGCGACATCCCCGCGCCGTCGCTCGGCGTCCTTGCAGGCGCGATCCGCGAAGTACTCGCCGAGTCAATCGCCGCGGGCGGTACGACACTCCGCGATTTTCGCGGGACAAGCGGAGAATCGGGGACGTATCAAACCAAGCGCTCGGTCTATGGCCGCGCTGGCGAGCCGTGCCCCAACTGCCAACGCTCGCTCGCGTCCTGTGTTCTCGCGCAGCGCACCACAACGTGGTGCAAACGCTGCCAACGCTAGTTCGTCCCCGCCGGACTCAACCATAACCCGGGCCACGGGTACACATACGCTTGCGGCGTCCCGCGCATCGTCAACGACACCGGTGCGACACTTCAGGAGATTCCCATGATTCGATTTATACACGTCATCGCGTCCGGGCTGCTCGGGCTGACACTCTTCGCGCCGGCGTCGGCGTCGCTCGCCGTCGCGCGACCGCCCATCGGATCCACCGCGACCGACGCCGCGCCTTCGAGTACCGACCTCGCCGTCACGCACCACTCGGTAACGATCAACGGTCAGATGGTGCATTACACCGCCACGGCGGGGTACATGACGATGAACGATTACGAGGGGAAGCCGAAGGCGAACGTGTTTTATGTGGCGTACACGAAAGATTCGGGGCCGCCGACGAGCACGAGTGATGGTGTGGGCAAAGACACGGCGGGCACGGTCGCGCCGTCCGATGCTCCCGCCACAGACACGACGGGGACCGTCGTGCCACCCAAAGTGCCCGATGCGATCGACCCCGCCGCTCGCCCGATCACCTTCGCGTTCAACGGCGGCCCCGGCTCATCATCGGTCTGGCTGCACCTCGGCGCGCTCGGGCCGAAGCGTGTCGTCATGAATTCGGAAGGGTTCCCGCTCCCGCCGCCGTACTCGCTGGTTGATAACGAAGAGTCCTGGCTTGATGTGACGGACCTGGTCTTCATCGATCCGGTCAGCACGGGGTACAGCCGACCGGTCGATGGAGAACCCGCAAGGCAGTTCCACGGGCTGGACGAAGACATCTCCTCCGTGGGCGATTTCATCCGCGTGTACACGACCAAGAACACGCGGTGGGCGTCGCCGAAGTACCTCGCGGGAGAGAGTTACGGGACAACGCGTGCGGCCGGCCTCTCGGGGTACCTTCAAGACACCTTCGGGATGTACCTCAACGGGATTTTCCTGATTTCTCCGGTGCTGAACTTCGCCACCATCCGCGGTGCCGCCGGCAACGACCTGACGTTCCCGATGTTCCTGCCGACATTCACCGCCACGGCGTGGTACCACAAGAAACTCGCCCCGGACCTGCAAGCCGACCTTTCCCGCGCCGTCGCCGAGTCGCGCGACTTTGCCACCAACGAGTACTTCACGATCCTCGCAAAGGGCGACGCGCTCACCCCGTCCGAGAAAGACGCCGCAGTCAAGAAACTCGCCCGGCTCACCGGCCTCTCCGAAACCCACATCCGCGGCTCCAACCTCCGCGTCAACGAGTTCAACTTCATGAAGGAACTCCTCCGCGATCAAGGTTACAACGTCGGCCGCCTCGACAGCCGTTTCAAAGGTATCGACTCGAACAACGTCGGCGACGGCCCGGACTTCGACCCCAGCATGGCCGCCATCACCGGCCCCTACAGCGCGTGCCTGAACGACTACGTCCGCCGCGGCCTGCAGTACGAGAACGACAAGGTCTACGAGATCCTCACCGGACGCGTGCAGCCTTGGAGTTACGCTTCGTCCCAGAATCGCTATGTAAACGTTGCCGAGACGCTGCGTTCGGCGATGACCAAGAACCAGCACCTGCGCGTCTTCGTCGCGTGCGGGTATTACGACCTCGCCACGCCCATCGGCGGGGCGGAATACACCGTGAGCCACTTGAACCTGCACGAGTCCCTGCGCGCCAACGTCTCAACCTACTACTACGAAGCCGGGCACATGATGTACATCCGCCTGGCAGACCTGGCCAAACTCAAGCGAGATGTGCGGGAGTGGATGAACGCTGGAGTAAAGAAATAATCCGCTTCAGATTGACTCGCCCATTCGCACGCCGACGATGAGCGCAGTCCGCAGAGCGAATCATCGCGCTTCTTTTCATCAACCGACCGGTGCCATGTACACGCGTAGAGGCAGACCCCGACCGCCCTCGACAATGCCCAGGAGAGGACTTGAACCTCCATGCCCTTTCGGGCGCTACCACCTCAAGGTAGTGCGTCTGCCAATTTCGCCACCTGGGCAGGTGCCTCAATCGACGTACGTTCAGCAAGACCGCCGCTGAATGTCGATCCAAGGTCACAACAATATGGGCTTCACCCCCAAGAGTCGAGCGGTGCACAATTGTACGGTTTGAACCACCACCCTCCCCTGCACCCTCCCACGCCCCGCCACAACCTCGTGTTGACGGTGTTTTGTGACTCAAACTGCTTGTACACGCCCGCGCGGCGTTCTGTTGATTTCTTCCAAACAAGATCTCCTCTCGACGCCAAACACAGAATCGGTAGCGATTTTGTCTGAGATTCCTTTGGAGATTATTGGACATTCTCCGGTTGATGGATAATCTGATTCTCTCAGAGTGGTTGTTTATCGCCACGGCACGTTCTGTGAGTTGTGGCGATTGGTCTGGATGCAGCCGGGGTCGGCCCGGGTCTGGATGGGGTGTGGGTGGTGTGGGGTTTCTGTTCCCACGTCGTTTGCGACGAGCATCGCCGGTTGTCGGCGTGTCGTCTCGTGTTCGCGCGGCTGCCGGGTTCTCCGGTGCCTTCGCGCGGCGTGTCATTCACTCGCCGACTGCTAAGACAGGAGTCAGCATGAAATCAACGTTTTCTACTCACTCGCTGGTGTTGCGCTCCGCGCACCCCCACACGCCCGACGCCAAACTCGGGAAGCCCGCTACTTCGATCGTCCTGAACCGGCTTCGTCGCCAGCCCGGCGTACTCGATGTGACATTCGACCCCGACCGATCCGCCGCCCGGCTCATGCTCGATTCCACTCTCATCTCCCTCGGGGACGTTGTCCGACTGATCGAAGATGCCGGGGCCAGTGTCAACGCGATCGAACGTGCGGGAATCGCGGGGCCATCCGCCTGATCGCGTGTTTCACACAACTCGTTTAGTACTCACCCGTCGCGCCCGCCCCGACGCAGAGATATAGCGCGGCCATACGCACCGCCAACCCATTGGCCACCTGCCGCAAGATGACTGATTTCGGCCCGTCGGCCACGTTCCCGGCGATCTCCACGCCCCGGTTCATCGGCCCGGGGTGCATCACGATCGCCCCCGCCCGTAGCCGCGCCGCTCGCTCTTCCGTCAACGCATACCCCTGCACATACTCACGAACGCTCGGGAACGCGGGCGACGCCCGTGCAATCCCGGGTTGTGCATTACCCTCTTTCCCACCCTCGGCTCCCCCGCCGTGCCGCTCGAACTGCACCCGCAGCATGTTCACCGCGTGTACCGTCGGGATCACACGATCGAAATCGTGATCGACCACACACCCGAGCGATTGAAGCGACCGCGGCACCAACGTTGGCGGTCCCACGCACACGACCTCGGCCCCGAGCGCACGCAACCCCGCAATATTTGATCGTGCTACGCGTGAACTCACCACGTCCCCCACAATCGCCACACGCAGCCCGTTTAGGTCGAACGTTTCAAGCCGATCGTGCGACTCGGCCAGTGTATAGATATCCAGCAGCCCTTGCGTCGGATGCTCGTGCTTGCCATCGCCCGCGTTGATGACGGCACACCGATCCCCCACGGCTCGCGCGATCAGCGCCGCGGCTCCGCTGGCTTTATGTCGCACGCAAAACACATCGACGCCCATCGCCAGGACATTGAGCGCCGTGTCTGCGATGGTCTCGCCTTTGTTGACCGATGATGCCGACGCGGTCAGATCGATGACGTCCGCTGAGAGCCGCTGTGCCGCGAGCGTGAACGATAACCGGGTCCGAGTGGAATCCTCGAAGAACAGGTTCGCCACCACCTTGCCGCGCAGCGCAGGCACTTTCTTCACCGATCGCGTCGACACATCGGCGAACGACCTCACCGTTTGCAGTATCACCCGCAGATCCTCCGCGCTCAGCCCCTGCAAACCCAGCAGGTGCTTGTGCGGCCACGCCGTCATGCCCTCGTTCCGCGACTCGGCCCCAAGTGAACCCGACGTGATGGGTGACAAGCGTGTCATTCGTTTCGATTGTAGCGAGCGGTGACTGTGCCCGTTGTTTTCTAGGGTCGGTAGCAAGGCAACCGCGGTATCGCTCTTGGGTGGCCCGACGGTCCCCGTCGGTCTTCGAAGACTCAACGAAAAACCTGCGACATCCGGTTCGATCAATGTATCCCATGTTGCATGTTCGGATTTCTCTTGGCGATCATGCGGTTGCCTTGGGAGGGTGGCCCCGAAGTCGTGCGACGTCAAGACTACTGAGCCGCCCGTCAATTCGCCGTTGTCACACACCAAACACTGACCCGAACACTGCATTGCTCATGGCTCGGGTCGGCGGCAGTTACATTATAAATGCGTGCTGCCCCGGTGCGCCCACCCTTGCGTTAGAGAGGGCAATGACGTTTTTGTTGCGTTTGAAGATGCCCGAAGTATACTGTCTCCTAGGACCGGGCGGTACATGAAGAGGATGAACCATGCTCAAGCGATTGCTGGCGGGCGCGTGCGTTTTGTGCGTCGGTGCGTTCGGGAGTGAAGTACTGGGCGACTCGAGAGACGTGGCCCGCGTGGTCCAGGCGTTTAATGCCCGGGCGACGCCACCTGCGGAGACGCCCAATAGCCTCTCTGAGGATGGCACGCCAGAGTCCAAGCCGCCGCTCGTCGCATGGACCGTGACAAACCCCGGCCCGGTGCAACGTGGCTGCGCGCTCGAGGTGGCGGTGCTGGGAGCCACCTCGGTCGACAGCGTGCAAAACGTTCTCAATAGTCTGGCGGAAGATCCGCGGATCGCCACCGTCACGGCAATCGTCACGACGTCGGTTACCCCGACCGCGGCGGAACTTGGAGCATTTGACTCGGTGCTGGTGTTCACAAACTCCGCGCCGCTGAGTTCGGTGGGGCTTGGGAACTCGCTTGCGGACTACGTTGACGCCGGAGGCGGCGTGGTGCTCACGATGTTCGCGTTGCGTGCTTCAATTGCGAACCGGACGATCGAAGGCCGCTTCCTGACTGATAACTACTATTGCATCCAGCGCACGGTCGGCTCGTCTACGACCGGCCAAGCGACGCTGGGGACTATTCACATTCCATCAAGCCCGATACTGGACGGCGTCGCAACCTTTGATGGCGGCTCGTCGAGTTTCCGCACTCCCGGCACGCTGCACCCGCAGGCATCACGCATCGCCGACTGGTCGACCGGACAGATTTTGATCGCCACGCGGAACGATCGCGTCGGCAAACGTGTCGATCTCGGTTTCTATCCCGTATCTGCGGCGAATCAGCCCGGCGGCTGGGTGCTGACGACCGACGGCGCGCAACTGTTGCGGAACGCCGTGGTGGTGACAGGCGAGTGCGACGCACCGGCGTGCCGCGCGGACTTCAACGGGGACGGTTCGGTTGATTCCCAGGATTTCTTCGATTTTATCGTGGCGTTTTTTGCGGGATGTTGAAGGAGAAAGTCAGCCGCGGGTCACAAAGTCGTAGTTTGCAGGATACGACTCGGTGGCACTTAACGGTGTGTCAGCGGGTGGGTGGGTAGCATTGACCCGCGAAGTTATCTCGCGTGCCACGAACCCTGGCTCTTTGCGGGGTCCCTGTTTTTACTGATTCGCCGTTGCCGCCTACCGAGTACTGACCCACTCAGAGCAGAGGATCAGGGGCACATTGGATGTCAATGTCACCCGGCCTTTTTCGACCCTCCCCTGAAACAGCGAAAAAGCCCTGTCAAACAGGGCTTTTCCTTCAAGTGGAGCGGACGTGAGTCGAACACGCGACCTCATCATTGCGAACCCGGTCAGAATGCGACCAAAGGCGATGTGCGACCTTACCGCGCTGGGCGTGGGATTGCAAGGCGTGCAACTGCCTCGTCGTAACCCGCGGCGTTGCGCGACGGGGGGGAACTATGATGCAACGCGGTTCGGGTACGACACGATGGGACGGCGGTGGCGTGTGAAGGGGGCGGACGGGACGATCAGCCGCACCGTCTTCGATGAACTGGGGCGTGCGACGGAGTCGTGGACGGGGACCAACGACGTGTCCTTCTCGGGCGGCGAGCCCAGCGGCACGGACAACATGGTGAAGACGGCGACGACGACCAATGACGGGGGGAGCGCTGGGGGCAACAGCCTGGTCACATCACGCACACTCGACGCCGACGGCAACTGGGGGACGACCACCGACCAGCGGGTCACGAGTTACACCTACGACGCCCGCGGCCGCGCGGTGGTCATCACGAACCCGCAGGCTCCGCATGTCCTCAGCAAGTACGACGCGATGGGGCGGACGGTGGCGACGGGCCTGTACAGCAGCGCCGGGAGCCTCACGATCACCAGCGACCCGACGACGGTCTCATCCAGCCGCATGGGCCTCTCGCAGACGTTCTACGACGAGCGTGGGCAGGTGTGGAAGAGCCAGCGGCACAAGATCGATGACGCCGACGGGTCCGATGACGACAATCTTCAGACGCTCATGTGGTACGACGCCGCGGGCCGGACGATCAACGCCCTGGGGCAGGAGATGTGGAAGAAGGACCAGGCGGGGAACATCCTGGAAACCGATTACGACACCGCCGGGCGGATCAGCCATAAGCGGGCGACGACCATCAACACGGCGGGGGGGTTCGACGACGCCGTGAAGCGGATCACGCTCGCGTACGACACGCTCGGCCGCACCAGCACCGTCACGCAGTACGACCACGCCACGGCAGGCTCGGGGTCCGTGCTTGATGAGGTGAAGTACACCTACGAAGACTGGGGCAACATAGAAAAGATCGAGCAGGACCGCGACGGGGCCGTTGGGGGGGGCACGCCCAACGATTATGAGGTCGCGTGGACGTACGCCAAGGCTGTAGGAGGTAGAAATACCATCCGACGTGACACGCTCGCGCTGCCGGGGGGTGGTGCGTACACCTATTACTACGGCACGGGGATCAACGCGGACGCGAGCCGGGTGTACCAGGTGCAGCACAGCACCGGCACGCCGTACGCGACGTACTCGTACAACGGCGTCGGGCAGGTGGTGCGGACGTACCTTGAAGAGCCCGACGCGTTTTATGATCAGGACGGCACGACCGCACGCACCTACACCGACCTGGACCGCTTCAACCGCGTCATCGGCAGCGCGTGGACGAAGGACCTGTCCACCGACCGTGACTTCTACTCGCTCACGCTGAACTACGACCGCAACTCGAACATCACCGACATCACCGACAACGTGCTCAAAGCGGGCGTCGCAGGCAACCGCAACTTCGACGTGCAGTACGGCATCGATAATCTGAACCGCGTGACCCGCGCGGACGAGGGGACGTTCGCTTCGGGTTCGATCTCCAACCGCTCACGCGACGAGCAGTGGACCCTCACCCAGACGGGCAACTGGGACCGGGCCAAGGTGGACCTCAACGGCGACGGCGACTTCACCGACGCTGGCGAAACCGACGACACCCGCACGCACAACGTTGCGAACGAAATACTGACAAGGGACACCGACACCAACGGCACCGCGAACTACACCCTAACCCATGACGCCGTGGGAAATCTCACGGATGATGGCCAATCGTACAAGTTCGTGTATGATGTATGGGGCAGGGTGCGCATGATCAAGAACCAGAGCAACAACCTGGTCGCGGAGTACCGCTACAACGGCCTGAATCAAAGGCTGTCGTGGCATTATGATACCGACGCGGACGGGGACTGCGATAGTAATGATAAGACGTATTACTTCGCCTACGACGACCAGTGGCGTGTCGTGGCGACGTATAGGGAGTCAGACAGTTCACCCAAAGAGCGGTTACTCTACCACGCCGCGGGGCTGGGTGGGTATGGGGGTGCGAGTGGCGGCATCGGCGGTTATATCGACCACCGCATCTTGCGAGATAAGGACGCCAACACGGCGTGGGACGTGGCCAGCGACGCCACGCTCGAAGAACGCATCTACTACTGCCAGAACTGGCGGGCGGATGTCAGCGCGATCCTTACATCGTCGGGCAAGATGGTGGAGTGGGCTAAGTACAGCGCCTATGGCACGCCGACCGCCCTACCAACCGGCGATACGGACAGCGACGGTGATTACGACATCAACGACCTGGGCAACATGGG
>JBGSIF010000217.1:0-4648 GCA_041742635.1 Phycisphaerales bacterium | reverse complement strand
GGCGGCGCGGCCCCTGCCAAGGGCTAAGTTCGATTGTGCGAAAGCGAGCAAGCCTCGCGTGTGCGGTTCCTCTTACTTTGATGTTTCTCGGGAGTGTCCCGATCATGATGATTTACGATATTACTGCTCTGGCTGGAAAATACAAGGCTCGTAAACGCGTCGGACGCGGTACCGGCTCGGGCACGGGCAAACGCGCTGCGCGCGGACAAAAAGGCGCTGGCTCGCGGTCCGGCACGGCACGCAAGACGGCGTTCGAAGGCGGTCAGATGCCGTATTTCCGCCGCATCCGCAAGTTCGGGTTCTCCAACGCACGTTGGGAGAGTCTGTTCTGGATTGTGAACCTGCGTGACATCGTTTCGCACCCCGACTTTGCCAAGGGCGGCGAAGTGACCACGGAAACGCTCGTCAAAGCGGGATTGGTGCGTGACGAGAGCCGCGACTTGAAGATCCTCGGTGATCTCGGCAAAGACGCGAAACTCAAGGTCAAGTTGAAGATCAGCGCGTCTCGCGTCTCGGCATCGACGCGTCAACTCGTAACCGAATCGGGCGGATCGGTGAATGAAACCGGGACGCGTCGTGACCGAGTTCGCGGCGTGGACCGCAATAGCGAGGACCGATCCCCCAAGAACCTAACGAAGAAACTCAAGCGAGGGAAGACGAAAAAGGCTGCGTCCGCTGCCGAGGCACCCGCCGCTGAGGCTTGATCGATTGTTCGGCCCAGGCATGTGAACATGCGTGGATCAGAACGTTCGGTTGACCGCGCAGCGGGCAGCGTATCGGGCATCATGGGCGATCACGGAAGAACGAATGCTCCAGGCACTGATCAACGTATTCAAGATCGCCGAGCTCCGGTCGAAGATCCTCTTCACCTTGGGTATGCTCGCCGTTTTCCGGATCGGGCACTGGATCCCGCTCCCCGGCGTAGACCAATCGCTGCTGGTTGAACACTTCAACTTAGCGCAGGAAGAACAAAGCGCCGCTTCTCGCGTGGCGCAGTTTGTAGCGGTGTTTTCGGGTGGCGACTTCGGGCGATCAACGATCTTCGGCCTCGGGATCATGCCGTATATCTCGGCGTCGATTATTTTTCAGTTGCTCACGTCGGTTTGGAAGACACTCAAAGATCTTCAGCAAGAAGGCCCGACGGGCCGGCAGAAGATCATGGAATGGACGCGGTACGCCACGGTCGGGTTGTGCCTGCTCCAGTCGTTCATGTGGCTCAAGTACATCACCGCTCAGGGGCTTGTGTACACACAGTGGGCGTCGACCCCGATCTGGTGGATCACGGCGATCGCCACACTCACGGCGGGCACGCTGTTCCTGATGTGGCTCGGCGAGCAGATTGACAAATACGGCATCGGCAACGGTGTGTCGCTCATCATCATGGCCGGAATCCTTGGACAGATGCCCCAGGCGCTGATGTGGGTCGTTGAGAGTTCGCCGATCCGTGCATTGTGGATCACGCGACAGATCCTTGGCCAGCCGGACAATGACTGGTCGGCGTCGGTGCAGTGGATGGGCGTGCTGATGCTCGCACTGGGGTTTGTGATGGTGATCGCGGGGGCGATCCTGCTCACCGTGGCGCAGCGTCGTATCCCGATCCAGCAGGCCAAGCACACACGGGGCCGAAAGGTCTTCGGCGGACAGAAGAGTTATCTGCCTCTGCGCGTGAATCACGGCGGTGTGATGCCTGTTATCTTTGCGTCCTCGCTGATGATCTTCCCGTCGGTGATATTCACCGCGCTGGATCAGAGTTTCAACGGGGCGAGCGGCTCGGCGATCACGTGGTACGGGCACGCCGTGCGGTGGTTGTCGCAGAACTTCCAGTTCGGAGAGTACCCGTATGTGATGGCCGAGTTTGTGTTGATTTTCTTCTTCAGTTACATGTGGATCACGATCCAGTTCAACCCTGAAGAGATGAGCAAGCAGTTGCGGGATCACGGGTCGTTCATTCCCGGGCTTCGGCCCGGGCCTCGAACGGCGGAGTACCTTGAAACGGTGATGGAGCGGATTACCTTTGTCGGTGCGGCCTTCCTGGGTGTCATTGCCATCCTGCCGATGGTGATCAACAAGAGCCTCGGGGTCGATTTCGCCGTCACGCAGTTCCTTGGCGGTACCGGATTGCTGATTGTCGTGTCGGTCGCGCTCGATTTTATTCAGCGCGTCGAGGCTAACCTTTTGATGCGGAACTACGCCGGGTTCTTGGGTGGGAACGACGACGGCGGCGGGTCGCGGATCCGTGGGCCGAGGTCGTGAGGGGGATCGATTTTGGGACTCGGGATTTGGATAATGCGGGGTTGATGTGGTAGTGGAGTGGTTCGGGGGGGTCGGAAGCCAAGAAAGGGTTATGGCGAAGCAAGACGATAAAATGACGCTCGACGCGGTGGTAACTGAAGCGTTGCCGAACGCGATGTTCATGGTGAAACTGCCCAACGAACACTCGGTGCTGGCGTACGTCTCCGGCAAAATGCGGATGAACTACATCCGGATTCTGCCGGGTGATCGCGTGACGGTCGAACTAAGCCCATATGACCTGACAAAGGCACGGATTACTCGCCGGCACTAGCACGCTTCGGCGTCGCCGGGCGTGCGAGCGCGCTAGAATCACCTTCGCTTGTGTGTCGGTGGTATGAGGACTAGGTTTTGAAGTTTGATCGGCGGCGTGCGATGCATCCGCTGGAAAGGAAGATAGTCGTGAAGGTCAAAGCAAGCGTCAAGAAGTTGTGTGCCTCGTGCCAAGTGGTTCGCCGCAAGGGCAAGGTGCGTGTGATCTGCAAATCAGACCCGAAGCACAAGCAAGTGCAAGGCTGAGTCGTGTTTTTGGCAGATGGGGCGGCGGGTTGTATTGGGTGCAGGGGGCGAGGATCCAGTATCATGTCGGTCGCATAAGGCGATCGGTTTAGCAGGAGTTCCAGCGTGCCACGTATTGCCGGTATCGACGTTCCCGACAAGAAGAAGATCCTGTACGCGCTGCAGTACATCCACGGGATCGGCCCGAAGTTCGCGGCGGACGTACTCGCGCAAGCCGAGGTGGACCCGAACCTGCGCGCCAATGAGGTCTCCGAGCAGCAACTCGCGCAGATCAACTCCGTGATCGACGGCGGGTTCCTCGTCGAAGGTGCCCTGCGGCGTCAGGTCTCGCAGAACATCCAGCGGCTCAAGGAAATCCGTTCGTACCGCGGCGAGCGTCACCGCAAGGGGCTGCCCGCACGCGGGCAACGCACGCGGTCGAACGCTCGCACCCGCAAGGGCAAGAAGAAGACGGTCGCCGGGAAGAAGGGCGTCAAGGCGAAGTAATATTCGCTTGGGTTTGGAAATATCCTGTTCCCCTGCCGACAGCCAGCCGCGATTTGGAGACACAGCGTGGTCTACAAATTTCAGTTGGCTTTTGCCACGTTTATTCTGTGTGGATGTATTGGCGAGTGGGCCTCGGCACAGGACTATGGCTTTGATTTTGTTACGATCGGGGCGACGGGGAACCCGGCGTACAGCGGCCCCGACCCGACGGGGTACACGACCGGGCGGGGGAGCGTTGACCACGAGTACCGAATCGGCCGTCTGGAAGTCACGACTTCGCAGTGGCTCGATTTCGTCAATACCTTTACGACTCGGGAAGACTCGTTTGTCGGGCTGGGTTTCTTACCGGTCTTCTGGGGAGCTTACCGGGATCCTGAGTATCAAGGCCCCGGCTTTCGATGGCGGCTTCCGGACGGCGCGCCGGATGCGGAGATCCGCCCGGTTGCTGGCATTACATGGCGCACGGCCGCCCGGTACTGCAACTGGCTGCATAATGGACAGAGGAGCGATTTCTCATCGCTGGATCGTGGTGCCTACGACACGAGTACATGGGGGTTTGTGCCCGGCGAGGGGTATACGGATGCGCCGGGGCACGAGGCCGGTGCTCGGTTCTGGATTCCGACGGTCGATGAATGGCTGAAGGCCGCATACTATGACCCGGATCGGCATGGTCCTGGCAGCGGGGGATATTGGAACTTTCCGAACTCGTCGGATGTGGCCCCCATACCCGGCTTCCCGGGGGAGGGGGAGACGATGGCGGGGTACGACCCGGTGATCCCGTTTTCCGAGTGGATTGTTCCCCTCGGCGCGTACCCGCACATACGCAGCCCTTGGGGATTGCTGGATACCTCGGGTGGAGTGTCGGAGCAGTTGGAGGATTGGTTCGCTGGCAATGTCGGAATTGACCGCTGGAACGATGGCGCGAGCGCGGGGCAGCCTGGGGCCGAGATATCGGATGATATTCGATACGCAGGGGGGCTCTTTCCAGAAACAAGGGCTGGCTGGGTCGGCCTGCGGGTCGCGTCGGCGGTGCCGTCGTGTCATGCTGGAACATGTATGCTGGTTTGCGTCGTGCTGGTCACATCAAGGAGGCGTCGATGAACGATCAGAATACTTCATCCCCCCCTGTCTGCCGGGACGCACGGCGGATTTCAATCAGGACGACTTCGTGAACTCCCAGGATTTCTTTGATTTCGTGGCTTGCTTCTTCACGGGGTGCTAACCAATAATGTGGGTTCGTTCGGGTTCAGACACACACACGGGTACGACCTCCCCCTTCTGAAGGACATGGGTCGGATGATCCGGAGGCAACAGACTCATGGCAAAGAAGGCAAAGAAGGTCCGCAAGAACGTC
>JBGSIF010000216.1:0-2916 GCA_041742635.1 Phycisphaerales bacterium | reverse complement strand
CGGGACGCCCGGTCCACTGGCTTGTCCGCTGGCCTGGGACTGCTTGGCGCGAGCGGCGGCCTCGACATCGTGCTCGCTGACGCGCCCGCCGTGGCCGGTGCCGCGGATGGCGGAGAGATCAAGCCCGAGTTCTTCGGCGGCTTTTTTGGCGAGGGGGGTGGCGCGGACGTCGTACGGGGTGCTGGCGGGGTGGCCGTTGGCTGCCGGGGCCGGAGTCGTGGTCGATTTCGACGGGACGACGACCGGTTCAGCCTCAGTCTTGGCAGAAGCCTTGGCGGGTACACCCGCACCGACCGCGACCGGTGCTGGTACGGACTCATCAATCTTGCCGATGATGTCACCGATCTTGACCTCTTGCCCGACCTTGGCGGTGTACTTGACCGCGCCGGAAGCGGGCGCGGGGAGTTCGGCGTTGACCTTGTCGGTTTCGAGGACGGCGATGGTCTCGTCACGCTTGACAAAGCCCCCTTCGGGGATGCGCCATTCGAGTACGACGGCTTTGTCAACCGACTCGCCGAGGGTGGGGATCACGATATCGATAATGGCCATAGCAAGGATCCGGAGGTGAACCGGGCGGGAACGCCGGGAGGGGGACTTCGTGGGGGCGTGGAGTGTATCGGCTTCGCGGTGCCAATCGGGGGATTATTCACGTCTCAAACGGGCTTGAATACTGGCGAAATCGTCAGAGGCAGCAAGAAAACGGCGAGCGGAATAGACCGCCAAAGCCTATACTTTCCGGACCTTCGTAGAGCGGTTTCGCACGACGAAACTCAACATTGTCTCCGGGCCGAAAGGCCAAGCCAGCATACCCATGAGCACCCCTCCGACCCCTGCTCCGCCGTCCGAATCGCCCGATGCCGTGGTGCCCCCGCCCCCCCCGACCCCGCCGAACTCGGCGTACGGGGAGGACCAGATCAAAGTGCTCGAGGGTCTGGAAGCGGTGAGACTCCGCCCGGGGATGTATATCGGGGGCACGGGCATCGGGCCGCTCCACCACATGATTTACGAAGTGGTGGACAACTCGATCGACGAGGCGATGGCGGGGTTTGCAACGACGGTCGCGGTGACGGTGAACGCCGACGGATCGTGTACCGTGGTTGATAACGGGCGCGGGATCCCGATCGGGCCGAAGAAACACGAGAACCCGGCGTACGACGGGAAACCCGCGATCGAGATCGTGCTGACGGTGCTGCACGCGGGTGGGAAGTTCGGGGAAGAAGGATCGGCGTACAAAGTGTCGGGTGGGCTGCACGGCGTGGGTGTGTCGTGCGTGAACGCGCTATCTGAATGGATGGAGTGCGAGGTCTACCGCGAAGGCAAGATCCACTCGATCGAGTTCGCACGCGGGAAGACAGCGAAGCAGTTGACGGTGGTCGGGGCGATCCCAGCGGGGTCGGATTTGAAAACGGGCACGAAGGTCACGTTCATGCCCGACGCCGAGATTTTTCCGGATACGCGGTTTGATTACGCGATTCTCTCTACGCGGCTGCGAGAACTGTCGTACCTGAACCCCGGTATCACGATCCGTCTGCGCGACGAGCGCGTCGGGATCGATGGGAAGATCCGTTCGGAAGTGTTCCACGCCAAGAACGGGTTGCTGGAGTACATCGAGCACCTGATGGCGGGCAAAACCCCGGTCTCCGCGCCGGTGCATGTCAAAAAGGAAGACAAGCCGAACTACCTTATGTGCGAGGTTTCGCTGCAGTACCACGACGGGTACAACGAGAACCTGCTGGCGTTCACGAACAACATCAAGAACGTGGATGGCGGCACGCACGCACAGGGATTCAAGGTCGCGCTCACCCGCACGATCAACGCGTATGCGAAGCGGGTCGGGATTCTGAAAGAAAAAGATCCGGTCCCGTCGGGCGAAGACTTGCGTGAAGGGCTTGTGGCGATCATCAGCGTGAAACTCCCGCAGCCGGCATTCAACAACCAGCCAAAGGAAAAACTGCTAAACCCCGAGATCGAAGGGTTCGTGTCGCAGGCGGTGCAGGAGCAACTCGAATCGTGGCTCGAAGAGCATCCTTCGGAAGCCAAGCGGCTGTGCCTGAAAGGGATCGTCGCGGCGCAGGCACGCGAAGCCGCGCGCAAGGCACGCGAACTGACGCGGCGCAAGTCGGCGCTTGATTCGGGGTCCATGCCGCACAAACTGCGGGACTGCAAAACGAAAGATGTCGAACGATCCGAGATTTACCTGGTCGAAGGCGACTCCGCCGGCGGGTCGGCGACGCAGGGGCGAGACATCGAGACGCAGGCGATTTTGCCATTGAAGGGCAAGATCCTCAACGTCGAAAAGGCTCGCATCGACAAGGTACTCGGGTTCGAAGAAATCCGTACGCTGATCTCGGCGCTGAAGATCGGGATCGGCAGCGAAGTGGACATGTCCAAACTCCGCTACGGGCGTGTGATCATCATGACCGACGCCGATGTGGACGGGTCGCACATCCGCACGCTGCTGCTGACGTTTTTCTTTCGGCAGATGCCCGAACTGATCCGGCGTGGGCGAGTGTATTGCGCCCAGCCGCCGCTGTACCAACTTGCCTGGGGATCCGGGAAGAATAAGCGGGTGCAGTATGTGCTGAATGAAGGCAAACTGGACGACATGTTGACGCAGATCGGGCTGGAGCGCGCGACACTCGTGCTGCGCGAAGCCGAGCCGCCGCAGCATCAGCGCATCGACGGATCCGTCGTTCGTGGCCCGAGCGATCACAGTTCGTCCGATCGGAGTACCCCGACGTATTCGTCCGCGACGCACACATCGTCAACCTGCCGGCGGGTATCGGGGGACGATCTCACGCGGCTGATCCGTGTGCTGCGTCGGCTGGATGAACTCGTGACCGTCGCCGAGCGCCGCGGCGTGAAGTTCCCCGACCTGCTCGCCGCCCGCGAGATGGATCCCGACCGCCGGCATCG
>JBGSIF010000215.1:0-33375 GCA_041742635.1 Phycisphaerales bacterium | reverse complement strand
CCAGCGCGGCGGCGAGTGCGAACGGCGCAGTGGGCGCGGGGGCGGTGCCGGCGGGATCGGGGGGCATCAGCCCGGCCTGTCCCCATAGCACGGGGTTGTTGGATTGTTCGATGGTTGCTTTAATAACATTAACCGCGTCGCGCCCGAGGCCGAGCATGGTCCGGACCTGCTGGTCCTGGGCGATGACGGCGGTGCGGGCCGAGAGTTTGGCGTTCTGCGCCGCGTCGTAGGCAACGCGGGCGTTCTCGGTGGCAATTTGTAGCGCATTCAGTTGCAGCGCGGTCAAACCAAAGGACGACGGCGAGGCCTCCCACAAAAGGATGTGGTTCTCGAACCAGACGATCTGGTCGATCTTCGGCTGCGGGGGGATGTTGGTGCCCATGAGTCGGGTTCCTTGTCTTGGAGTGCCGTGCCGCCGCCCGGCGACGCCGAGAACACCAGCGCCACGATGCGAGGATTGATCGGCGCGATCCCGCGTGGCCGTCGGTGTGGGGGCGAGGAATATCGAGGGCGATCGCGTCCACGAGCCGGGCAACCGGGCGAAGCGTCGCAGGCACCACACATTCACGGCGCGGCGGCGGTATTCTCGGTCCCGCGTGCGGCACGACGAACCGGAGCGCGGGAGTAGTGAGACGACGCGGGTGCGGCGCGGGGCGTGCTCCTCAGCGCGGAACGTATGGTTGTTTGCAAAGACCACGCGGCGGATTCCGCGGAGCGCGAGGTTGTTGTTAGCGACCACGCGGCGCACTGTGCCGAACGTATGTTGCACGGCACGGCGCATGTGTTTCGCGGCGCGCAACGCGTTCTTATTACTCCCTATCACGCGGCAAACGACGCGGAAGAAAAGGACGGCCGGGTCGCCCCGAAGTCGTGCCGCCGAAGCCCGTGTGCCTTTGATTCGGACTTCGGTATCTTCGTTCTGTCGACGAGCAAGAAGACACCGAAGTCGTGCCTCAAAAGCAGTCACGACTTCGGTGCCACGTCAACTCGCTTGACTTCAGGGCCACCTGCCGACCCACGCGACTTTGACGAGGCCCAGATCAGGGCGGAACGCCGAGATCCCGGGCTGCCCGCCGATAATTTTGTATCGAATCGAGAAAATGGTATTGACAGGGGGGGGGGGGGGGAAGTAGCATTTAACGATATGGGGAGCAAACTGAAATCAATCGGCCTGAGCACGATACTAGGTTTACTGCTGGCGTATGCACCTGCATCGTCCGCGAGGTCTCAGGCACTGACCTCTGATCAGGTATCATCTTGGATCGCAAGCGAAGTATCGTCCTGTGCGGGACTCCCCGTTCTTGGTGATCACTCGATATCGTGGCGTGTGGAGCAGTGGTGGGTGCCTACTTTGGCAGAGTTGAACTTGCTTCGGTCGGAAGTCGCGAATAAACCCGATCACCCACGCAAGGCCGACCTTGAGCAGTACGACAACGCTCTGCGAAAGACGCCCACGACAAAAAAATACCGTTTATGGTCCAAAGGCCCAGGAAAGTGGCGACTGTGCATGAACTGGGGTCGCCTCGGCGATACAGAACAATATTGGGACAAGACCCTCACGGATCAGGTCGCGTGGACACTGCTGCAAAGCCAACTCGAAGTCGCCGATCCGCGTGAGCCTTCGCGTCCCGGCATGAACCTGCACATGATCGAGCGATCATTCGGATCGGACATCGAAGAGTTTTTCAGCGGACGCATGTGCAGCGTCGCGCGTTCAAAGTACGAGTTCGGCCGGCCTTTGGTTGAATCGATGCGATGGTCGGTTTCGGCCGCGCGTGGGGGCGGGACGGCTGGCTCGCAGAGGATCGAAGTGAGTTTCTCGGGACGATGGGAACCCGAGCATCAGCGTGGCTTTGTCGAGCAGATACGCGTCGTCCGAAACGATCTTCAACCCGATTCGGTTGGTGAGCGTACCGTGTTTTCGGATTGGCGCCAAGTGGGAGAAGTTGACCGTTGGATCTCCCACCGCGTCGAGCGTTTCAGGGGTGACGGCAGCCTTGATCGCGTCTTGGTCTTCGAGCGAGTACACACCGGCTCGCCGGGTGAGTTTGACGATGTCACACGCGTGCCGCCCATCGACGGTCAAGATGCGATTCGCGGAAAATCAGAGTTTCGCTTTGTCACAGACCATCGCAGTGGTGCTCAATCCGCCGTGGACGAACAACGCCGCGAAGTCGCTCAGGCAGCGATCCCAGGTAAACCCGCATCCGCGTCTTCTGCTTGGAATCGATGGATCGGTCGGTCTGTAACCGGCGTGCTGGTGCTGTGCCTCGTTGGCGTAGTGATCCGTAGGTACACGCTGGCGCGTTGATCCAACACACCCATTTTTGATGAAGGATTCTGTGATCATGAAATACACACGCTTATCTCATCTGCTCGGACAATCGGCCTCCTCGGCCCGATCATGTGTTCCGCACTTCTGCGCGGCAGGCTTTCTGTTGGTGACGACGCTCGGGGTGGTTCAGGCCGGGTCGGAACCTTGCTGGAAACATGGAGGATTCAGAGTGTGCTGCCCGACTCCGGCACCACGCGACTGTACCGATCCATTGATTCCCTTTGTCTGGCAATGCACGAACCAATCAAGCGGCGCGATAGCGATTGCGTTCGCGGAGGAAGCCGGCCCCGGCGAAAGTGGAAAAACAAAGACAAAGAACACCGATTCCGGCAACTGCACCGTCACGGTGTATACCTGTGGGGTGACATGGCAAGATTGTATCGAAGGCTCCACGACGCAATCGGCCTGTACAAGCACAAGCCCGGACCCCAACTCCTTCAACTGTTCTGTGCCTGAGAAGCCCGATCGGTGAATCACCGCGTTCACACAAACCGAGGCAGGCGCCGCTGGCCCGCGCTCGTTGGCGGGCTGGCGGTACATTCTGTCATGGGGCTGCTACTGATATCGTCTGCCGAAAAAGCAATCGATATCGATTCGTTTGTGGCATCGCTCCACGATTGGAGACTCCCCGATGGCGTCCCGACGATCATTGTCGCGTTTATCGTCATCAACGCACAACTGCTCCTTGCCGGTCTCTGGTTCTTGAACATCAAGAGGCGTGCCGTTGTCATTGCCGCCACGTCCATGCTGTCGTTGTACTCGGCGTATTACTCGTGGCTCTCCATCGATGGTACCCCACCCCAATGTAACTGCATCCATTTGATCGATCAGTATTTCCAGTCAAAGCACGCCGCTCGCTATATCATGATTCGTAACACAATACTTGTATGCGTGCTCGTAGGCGGCTGGACACTGACTCGGCGGTGTGCGCGTCAACCTATTGCGGGCACACCAAGTCCAAGGCCCGCCGACTCCATTCAGAAACATCATCGTTCTACGCAGCCGGGATTCACCATCGTCGAACTCGTGCTCGTCATCGCCATCGTCGGTGTGCTCGCTTCGCTGATCATCCCCGCCGCTTCGAAAGCCCGGGGCAGCTCACAACTCGCGGTTGTCCTTTCCAGTATGCGATCACATGTCGCCATCTTTCAACAATACACAACCGACTGGAACGACCGGCTCCCGTATTTCGCTAGCCCGACGGCTACGGAGACAATTATCAGAACGTCGCGGGGCGACGTTGTTCGCATAGGCTACTTTGAATCATTCCTGACGTGGAACTACGCACTGGCCGATTCGTATTATGAAGGCGATCCAAATAACTCAACGTTCTACGTGCCTCAGTCCAGAGCACGAACCGGCCCCGCGCAGTTGCACTACGCATGTGCGTACATTGCGACTCCGGAGTACTGGAATCCAACATCCCGCCTTGCGGGAACACAGCAACTGCGGCCAACCCAGATCAGTTCCGCGCGTTTTCCCGCCGCGAAGAGCCTCTTCAGTGCATTCGACAAACTGGGGTATGAGTTTCCGAACGATTTAGTTGATCGGGGCGCTAACAGGTCACTCGTTCCGCTCGGCGTCCTCGACGGCAGCGCACGCTCCATCCCCCTCAACCGTCTGCTGCCGGAGTATTCGGACGGCGACGGTGAAGCACCAGGCTCCGTCCATCGAACTCAGTGGCCGCCCGCTCTTCACACGATCGATGGAATTCATGGCCGAGATTTCCACTATTGACGCAAACGGCATGATGGTGATGCGATGGTGGTGTAGTGCCCTGGATGAGCGGAAGCGGTGTACGATCGAGGAATGACTCGACCTAAACCGCGGGGCGCACGCGCCCGCTCGACTGATCGTGCCAAGCCCGCGCCGAAGACGGCCGCCGCACCGAAGAAGGGCAAAGCCGCTCGCTTTGAGGATGAGCCAGCGGGAGATGTGGACGCGCGCGCGGGACGAACGATGCCCGTCGCACCCATCCCGCTGTACACGCGGATTGGGGGTAGCCAGGCATTGGGACTCGAACATACGGAGTGGGTGCTGACCAACGCGCTGGGCGGCTTCGCGATGGGGACCGCGCTGGGAATGCCAACGCGACGGTACCACTCACTGCTGATCACGGATACGCCGGAGTCGGCCCAGCGATGGGCAACGCTGAATCATGTTGTGGAACGCCTGATCGTTCGATCTGCTGGGGAGGGTGGAGTGGACGAAGTCCACGAGCTCTCGACGATGCGGTTTATGGGCGAATCACCCGCGGGAGTGATGCACCCGGACGGTCACGCGAGGCTGGTGCGTTTTGAAAAGGATGTATCGTGTCGGTGGACCTTTCATGCCGGGCCTGTGGAGGTTGTAAAGGAACTGATGCTGCCGAAGGGGACGCGGGCGGGGATGCTGCGGTATCAGGTGAAGGCGAGGAGATCGGGAGTTGCCGACGTGCGGCTGGAGTTGTTGCCGCTGGTGGCGATGCGTGATTACCACTCGCTGCGACGTGCAAGCGATGACCAACCGTTTCAAGTCGAATACGCCAGAGCCGCCGCGGGCGCAGACGATGCGGCGGGCGTGTCCATCCGAGTGCAGATCGCGGGCAGTGACCCGCTGATCATGACGGCCAATCGCGGCGAGGTGCATTCGGACGTTGCCGGTAGTGGGTGGTGGCGGAACTTTCTGTACCGCGTCGATCGTGAGCGCGGGCAGGATCATGTTGAAGACTTGTTCTGCCCCGGTGTATTCGCGCTGGATTTGGCGGCACGAAAGAAGATCGACGCGGTGGTCCTGCGATTCGGTGTGGATGAGCGGGAACTCGCCGGGCTCGATTCGTTTGATACGGAGTTGCACCGGCTTCGCCGGAACGCGGAGCGGACGATATGTGACGCGCTCGGGCGCGTGGTGAATGTGACGGAATCGGACATCGAGCCGCTTGCGGCGCTGGCGCTGGCCGCGGACGACTTTGTCGTTCATCCGCGCAACACAGGGGCAGGCGAAGGGGCGCGGGAGACGAAGCCGACCTCAATCATCGCTGGATACCCATGGTTTACGGATTGGGGGCGTGACACGATGATCTCGCTGCCGGGGCTGTTGCTGGAATCCGGGCGGTGGATTGAAGCACTCGCCGCGCTGCGCCGGTTCGCCGAAGCACGACGGGGCGGGATTATTCCAAACCGGTTTATGGATGTGGTGGACGGGCGCGCGGGCGAACCGGAGTACAACACGATCGATGCGTCGCTCTGGTTCATCATCGCGGCGTGCCGATATCTGGAATCATCGGGAGATCGCGTCGGGTTCGATCAGCACTTGCTTGCCGCGTGCATGGACGTGGTTCACGCCTACAGCGTCGGGACGGAGTTCGGGATCGCCATGGACCCGGCGGACTTTCTGATCACGGGTGGATCGGCATCGACTCAACTCACATGGATGGACGCACGACGCGACGGGGTGAGTTTTACGCCTCGGCACGGGAAGGCGGTGGAGGTGAATGCATTGTGGCACGCGTGCCTGCGGGTGCTCGCGGACGCAATCGAATCGACGCCGATGTCCAGTGGCATGACGCACCCATCGAAACAACCGGCCACATGGAACAGCAATGGTGCGCCGCACACGATGGCCTCGGCGGCGGACCTGCGGGCACTTGCGGACTCGGTCTCGCGGTCGTTTCGCGGGACATTCTTCAGCGATGCATTGGGCTATTGCCACGATGTCATTACTCCAGACAGCGCGGGGCGTTGGCAGGCATCGGACGAAGTGCGGCCGAATCAGGTGTTCGCGGTGAGTCTGCCGCACTCGCCGCTGTCGGACGATCAGCAGCGTCACGTGCTGCGCGCGGTGCGGGAGCGGTTGCTGACGCCGCTGGGGCTTCGAACGCTCGCGCCGGGTTCGCGGGGATACTCGGCGAGGTTCCGAGGAACGATGTTTGAACTGGACGCGGCGTACCACAATGGCACGGTTTGGCCGTGGTTGATCGGGGCATATGCCGAGGGTGTGGCGCGCGTCGGAGGGTTCTCGCCTGAGTCTGTGCGAGAGGCACGCGAGGCAATCTCCGGCTTGCTTCGTAAACTGGATGCTGAATGTGTGGGGTCGATCGCGGAAGTGTTCGACGCGGAAGCGACGGCGAATGAACCGGCGCGTGCGGGCGGTTGCCCGGCGCAGGCGTGGTCAGTAGCCGAAGTGCGTCGATTGTTGGGGGTACTGGCGCGGGCCCAATCTCGCACTGTATAGTCACGGCGGGACAAGGCTCCGGTGTGGAAACCCGGTTGGATCGGCACGGGTGGTGGCGGAGCCCGAGCGTGAAATGCCGGAGACAGGAATCGAACCTGCACGGGGGTATCAGCCCCAACGGATTTTGAGTCCGTCGCGTCTGCCAGTTCCGCCACTCCGGCCGGGGCAGTGAACCCAATAGTACCACGTTGCCCGTCGTTGCCAAGTGGCGACAACGTCGGGAGTTACGCTCGATGCTTTGGGCGAGGACGCCGCGATGCGTTGAGTGCCAGCACATGCCACGAAGTGCCCCGACAGGGCCCGTGTCGTGGGGCAACAGAACGCGAGGCTCATGTACAAGCTCGCCGGGCAGACGCCGGGCGACGCGCCGCGGTTCTACCGGCCGTCACTCTCACTCGCGCCCGGCTCCTCACACCCCTGATTCATCTCTTTATACAACCACGCCTTGGCGTACGCCCAATCGTTCTTCACCGTCGCGGGCGACACATTCAGCGCCGCGGCGGTCTCTTCCACGCTCAGCCCCGCGAAGTACCGCATCATCACCACATCGGCCTTGCGCTTGTCGATCCCTTCGAGTTTGGTGAGCGCATCATCGAGCGCGATGTGATCGACGTTGTTCGGCTCGGGCGTGGACGCGACCTCTTCGCTGAGTTCGACGCGGTCGCACCCGCCGCCGCGCTTGGCCTGCTTGCGCATCCGCGCGGCTTCGACCAAAATCCGGCGCATCGCCTGCGCCGCCGCTCCAAAGAAATGCGCCCGGCTGTTCCACCGCACGTCCGTCGTGCCCACCAGCCGCAGATACGCCTCGTGTACCAGCGCCGTCGGCTGCAGCGTCATCCCCACCTTCTCACGCGACATCTGCGCCCGCGCCAGCGCCCGCAACTGCTCGTACACGATCGGCAGCAAGTCCCGCGACGCCCGCGAATCCCCCGACACAATCGCATCCAGCAGCAGCGTCACCTGCTGCGGCGGGTTGCCGTCTGGCGGGAGGGGCGGCGCGGGGGGCGGCGTGGGGGGCGGCGTAGTGCCGCCGGCATTGGTTGGTGTCTCATGCGTCGTCATGTGTTCTCGTCACCCGACGAACCTCGAAAAATGAACAGTAAGCGTGGGGAGGCAGGGAAGTGGGGGGGAGGTGAATTTGTAGCCCCACCGTTAGCCTCAGACACCTTCATTTTCGCACATTAGATTGCGGACGTTGCGGAAATGAGCCACGAAAACAAGTGACTCATCACATTCAGACCGGACAAAGCACACACAGCCGTCCTTCTGAATACCCGCATCGCCGAGCCATCCTCACTTCATTTCCCTGCTTGCTGAACGCAAGCCCGCACGTGTCGCGGGCCTGTTGTATCCAGTTCCTCTTGTTCGAGAAGGGTCACACACATGTTTCGCATCATGTCAAACACGTTCACGAATCGTTCCGTCCTGGCACTCCTCGCCGCCGCCGCGCTCGGCGTCGCCGCACCCGCCGTACACGCCCAGCAACTCGACGACGACGAGCGATCAACCGTCACCGGGTGGGGCTGGTACTACGGCGTGACCGCCCAGACGCTCGACGACGCCGTCGCCGACGGGTACCGCATCACGGACATCGAGATCGCGTCCGAAAGCCCCCTGCGCTTCAACGCCTGCCTCGTCGCCAACAGCGGTGAATACGCCAAGACCTGGTGGTGGTACTACGGCATCACCTCCGCCCAGATGACCGGCTTCCTCAACACCAATAACGCCCGGCTCATCGATCAGCAGCCCTACGACGACGGCAACGGCAACACCCTCTTCGCCTGCGTGATGATCCGCAACACCGGCGACGACGCCGCCGCATGGGGCCGGCACTTCAACGTCCCCCTTGCCACCATCGAAACCTACCTCGCCAACAACTCGGACATGCGCCTGCTCGATCTGGACCGCTACACCATCGCCGGCTCGCCCGAGTACGCCGCGATCTATATCCGCAACACCGCCGACCACGCCCGCTCCTGGTGGTGGTATTACAACCAGACCCCCGCGCAGATTGCCGCGCACATTGATACCAACAACGCCATGCTCACCGAGATCGAGCGAGGCACCAACGCCGGCACCTACAACGTCATCATGCAGCGCCGCCCCAGCGGGAACCCGCACTGGTGGTGGTACTACAACGTCGATAACGCCTTCGTCGTCAAAGCCCTCGGCCAGAACGGCGCTCGCCTCATCGACCTCAAACGAACCCTCGTCGGCACCGAGTACCGCTACGACGTTATCATGGTCAACAACTCCAACGAACTCACCACCCGCGTCGGCGACATCCTCCGTTCCACCACCGACGGGTGCTCCGGCGCGTACCTCAAGCAGATCAACGGCCCCGAGTTCGCCGGACTCAACGAAAATATGGTCTTCGAACCGGCCAGCATGATCAAGATCGTCCACCACGCATACGCCATGACCCAGGTCCAGAACAGCCCCATCATCGACCTTGGCACTCCCATCAACGTCTTCTCCGGCTACAGCGGCTCGTGCCCGCAGGACAACGGCCCCTTCCAAGAAGCCCTCTCTAGCACCCTCCGCGCCATGATGGAGAACTCCGACAACGCCCGCACCCAGGCCATGCGCGCTCGCTGGGGCGAGGGCAACCTCAACGCCTTCGTTGCAGGCCTCGGCATGACCCGAACCATGCTCAACCACCGCATCGGATGCGCCGGCGGTGCCGACGGCGCGATCGCCGACGGCAACGAGTTCACCCTCCGCGACGCCGGTGTCCTCTACGAGCAGATCGCTACCAACCTCTTCACCAACGCCAACCGCCAATCCCTTTACTCCCTCATGCTCGATGAAGCCGAAGAAGGACTCGGGGGCGTCGGCACCGTCATCGACGAAGAAGCACCCGGCTTCGGCTTCTCCCCCGCCCAGCGACAAGCCTTCCGCGACCAAACCCTCTACGTCCGCAAGCACGGCAGTTACACCCTCTGCCCCGCCGGCGGCGGGTGCGAGGAAATCCAGACCCGCGGCGGCATGGTCACCCTCCCCTTCCGGGTCGGTTGCCGCGGCATCGCCCGCCAGTTCTTCGTCGGTACATGGGTCAACGAAGCGACAAACGACGCGAACGCCAGCGCCGCCGCCGGCGATGCCTTCAACGAACTCGTCCGCGACCGCGTTCGGGCCGCCATGGCGACTTGGGACTCCTGCGGGTGCGATTGGAACTTCGACGGCTCCCTCAACTCGCAAGACTACTTCGACTTCCTCGGCGACTTCTTCTCCGGCGACGCCGACTTCAACAACGACCGCATCACCAACTCGCAGGACTTCTTCGACTTCCTCGCCTGCTTCTTCGCCAACTAACAGACTGCTTCACTACAACCCATGCGGATGACCTCCGCTTTACAAACGCGAACCCCCCGCCCTCCCCCGCCCTCCCCCGACACCCCCGCCCGTGCGGGGGTGTTCGCGTTTGAGGGGTTGCGCTATTGACCTCGGCCGTGCTCCGAATCCACGTTTGGGTCAAGATTGGGATGATCTCGCACATTTACCCAAACAACCACCACAAAAAATGTGCAGAAAGGTGGCCGTGTGGCCGATGATTGGCTATCTTTACCCAAACGATCCGAACTTTCTCAGTACAACCTCGTATGGAACCTCGATACAACTAATCCCGTAATGCGACACTCGGCGACAGACCGCTCTGCGCTCATTCCCGCCGACCCAGCGGACTGCTCGATTGGTGCCCGTGAACGATGGACCCTTTGAAGCCCGAGAGGAATGGTTGGAACGAGATGCTCGGGGAAGCGTGAGCCGCAGTGGGAGTGGGCGATAAGAAGGGGGGGGGAAGTGTCCGGGTCTCGCCTTCGGTAGTTGGAGCCAGCACATGCTCACCACATCCGACATCCTTCTAGCGATCGGCCCCGGCGGTGACTACGTCCGCCAGTTCCACTCAGACCCCAACGGCGAACTCGTCGAAGCGATCCCCGCTGTTACCCCCGCTGTTACCCCCGCTGTCACCCCCGCTGTCACCCCCGCTGCCACCCTCGCTGCCACCCCCGCTGCCACCCTCGCTGCCACCCCTGATTCAGACTTTGCAGACCCCGGTTCGGATCTCGCCTTACAGCGGCTCGTCCGGCTTGGTGCCCTCTCCGCAGCCCAACGCCTGCTGATCGACCAGGCCTGCGTTCTCAGTTCACTCGGGCGGGTCGTCAAGGCACTGCGGTCCAGCATCCCCGCCACCGTTACCGTTGCCGCTGTCGCTCCATCCCGACCACCGCATCGTTGTTCCGTAACCCAGCCGCATGGCCCGGGCGTCGTTGCCCGCCGCGCGCAACCACCTGTGGAGGCTTTTCATCATGAACCTGACCCCCAAACAACTCAAGATCCTTCAACTCATTCGGGATTGCCGCGTCCGTCATGGCTATTCCCCGACGATGCAGGAACTCGCCGACGAGATCGGCGTGAGCAAAGTGACCGTCTTCGAGCACGTCGAAGCCCTGATCAAAAAGGGCGCGCTTATCCGGGAAGCCAACAAGGCTCGCTCTTTGTCAATCGCTGACGGCATCGCCGTTCCCGACGAAGCCCGCCCGCTGCACTTCCCCCTCGTCGGCAAAATCGCTGCCGGCTACCCCATCGAAAAAGTCGAGGACCGCGACGAACTCGACGTCATGGACATCGTCGGCCCTCGCCCCGGCCGCAACGGTGCCATCTTCGCCCTCCGCGTCACCGGCGACTCCATGCGCGACGAGGGCATCCTCGACGGTGACTACATCCTCGTCGAACGCACTGATTCCGCCATCAACGGCGACCGTGTCGTCGCGCTCCTCCCCAACGGCGAAACCACCCTCAAAACCTTCTTCCGCGAGCCCGACCGCATCCGCCTCCAGCCCGCCAACCCCGAGTTCAAACCCATCTACGTCAAAGAATGCAAGATCCAGGGGATCGTCCGAAGCGTGCTGCGAAAATACTAAAGCGGCCTTTGTTGCTTCGCACGTCTCTCGCAGTGGACCGGGCGTCCCGCCCGGTGGTACGCGCACGCCGATTGCGTTCCCGCGCCGAATCCGCCCTCCACTTCACCTGCACGCTCACTCTCGCGCCCTTTATACCTGATACATGCTTCCCGCTCACTCCTTCTCGGCCTATTCAATCAGCCTACTCCACGTACTTCACGGCACAGTAATTTAGATCGGCCGTGGCAGCGGACGCCCCGCGTCTGCTTCGGCCATTAATCGACCCCGTTCTTCATTCCTCATGCGCATACCCCCGCTCAGGCCCGGGATCGGTGCGTCGTCTCGCGGGGTATCCACTTCATCGCCGATCGCTCGGAACAGGGCGCCCACGGCTTTGGGCTGTCGCTGTGCCACGCCCCGTTCGTTGATCAGGCTCAGTTCCTTGTCGATCGCCGCATCCAGTTCGCTCACCGCGGTCACGATCACGCCCGCAAGCACCCCAGCCCGGAACGTCAGCACAATACCCACCGAACAACCAAGCGCTAGTGCTGGAAGCAACACAAACCCAGCCATCAGTGCCAACCCGCCGCTTTCTTCCGCCGTCACTCGCTCGCTCGCTGACACCACGGCGTTGTACGACGTAAACACCCCCGGTATCTCGATCGCCCCCGCAACATCCTGCCACGGGATGCAGAACAGCAACATCACCACGCTCCACACACACGACGCCACGGTCCGCTCGATCCCCGGCACCGCCCCGCCCGCGGCAACCATCGTCCCCAGTGTCGCCAGAAACGCCAGCAAGATCGCCGCCACCAGCCCCGCACCCGACGCGAACGCCGATGCGTGTCGCATATTGATATCCGCCCGGCTTAATACTCGATTGGGATCCACACTCGTATCCGTCGTCGCGGCAACAGGCTCCGGGATCACTCGTCCGTTTTCGATCCGCGTCTTTGGCACGGCGGGCGGGGACGCCGGCGCATGTACCACCGTCAGTTGCGACTTCGGCCGCGGACCGGCTTCTACCGTTGTGTGCCGCACTTCCGTGAAATGCACGAACCCGAACACCATCAGTTTCGTTGTCGCGCACAGCGCCACCACCGCTCCCATAAATGTCACCCACCCGCGCAATCGACTTAGGGCGGGCGAAACGTGCGGCGTGCTTTTCATCTCCGGTCGCTCCTCCGTTTCATTCACACTCGGCTATCACCCAAACGACGCCACCGCACGCCGAACCGAACACCAACTCGCGCGGTAATACCCGCGTTCGTCCAACCTCCTCACAACGTGCGTCTCAACATCGGCCGCCGCCCGCGCAAGCGATAGCCACCCCCGATCCTCACTTTCAGCACACTCTTATATTCTGATTACAAGCGTGGCAATCCATACCGTCGGCACCGCTTCCGTGGCTAATAACCACGCCCGGATGGTTCACGCCCGGCCGGTCGAGCGCACCAGCCGACTTCCCGCTCGCACCACACGCCGCTTGATCTCCAGCATCGTGATCTCCGCTCGCAGCGACGCGGGATCGCCACCGACCACCGCCGCCAACTCGTCGATCGTCCGCGGCTCGGCCAGCGCGTCGAGTACGGCCCGCTGCCGATCGCTCAGCCCTGTTACGTCACCGCTTGCACCTCCGTCCGCTCCCACCATCACACCCGCTTTGCCCGTTTCCGGTGCCATCGTCTGCCAATCAAACTCTCCCTGATCCTCGCGCGACGGGTCGCGGGTCACGGCGTCGTGCGTGCCCACGAAATGATGCCGCGCCGTCGACTCGATCGCATCGATCACATCCTGCGGGTGCGTCACCATCGCCGCGCCGCCTTGTTTGAGCAGGTCCAGCACCCCTTCGCTCGCGGTGCTATCCACGCGCCCGGGGATACCGAACACCTCGCGTCCGTGTTCCTCCACCGCTTGCTTCGCCGTGATGAGCGCGCCCGACCGCCGCCCCGCTTCGACCACGATCACGCCCAGCGAGATCCCCGATATAATCCGGTTCCGCGCCGGGAAGTTGTCCGGCGTCGGTGCGGCCCGCATCGGCAGTTCGGAAATCACCGACCCACTCCCGTTCTCGCCCGTCCCTTCGTCACCCGCGATCTGCTCGAACAACTCCGCGTTCTCCGGCGGGTACACGTTCGACAGCCCGCACCCCATCACCACCAGCGTCCGTCCCTTCACCCGCAGCGCGGCCCGATGCGCACACGTATCGATCCCCCGCGCCCCGCCCGACACCACGACCAGCCCGCTCTGCGCCAAGTGCATCGCGAACCGCTCGGCCTGCTCTCGACCGTAGTGCGAACACGTCCGCGACCCCACGATCCCGATCGGGTAGCGGTCCTTCGTCCCAGGCTCGATCTTCCCACGCACATACAACACCGGCGGCGGGTCCGGGATCTGTCGCAGCAGCGGCGGGTACTCCGCCTCGTGGATCCCGATCACCCTGGCACCGATCCGCTGCGCCTCGGCGAGTTCGCTCGCCGCGAGTGATTCCGACCGATCCACGTCCGCGCGGATCTTCGCCGCACGTTCTTTCCCGATCCCTTTCACATTCTGCAGCACCCCGGCGGGCGCTTGCAGCGCGCTCGTCGCCGACCCGCACAACTGAATCAGCCGCCCGATCAGGATCGGGCCGATACCGTTCACCAACGTGAGCCGCAGCAGCGCGTACGTTTCGGGGTCCAGGGTCGGCATAACAAAATAATAACACGAATCACACGATGAACCAACAGGAAATCGACCAACTCGCCCTCGAAGCCGCGATTGAGCAAGCCCGCAAGTCCCAGCGCGAAGGGGGCATCCCCATCGGGTCCGCGCTGGTGAACCCGCAAGGCGTCGTCGTCGCGCTTGGGCACAACCTCCGCGTGCAAACCGGCGATCCGACCGCGCACGCCGAGACGGTTTGTATCCGCAGCGCCGGCCGGCGGCGCGATTGGCACACGCTCACCCTCGCCAGCACCCTCAGTCCGTGTGCTATGTGTTCCGGCACTGCCGTGCTCCACCGCATTCCGCGGATCATCATCGGCGAGAATCAGACTTTTCAAGGGCGCGAGGATTGGCTCCGCGCCGCGGGTGCGGATGTCCGCGTCCTCGACGACGCCCGCTGCGTCGCTCTCATGCAGCAGTTCATCGCGGACAAGCCGGAACTATGGAACGAAGATATCGGGGTGCCGCCCACTTTAACTTGATACCTCGGTGCCTCATCCCTCGATGCCTTCCTCTTCACAACACGAACGCCTCACGCTGAGTGCCGAACGCCTCATCACAAACTCCTTCCCGCTCACCCCCGGCGCATCCGCACCTCACCACCCACGATCGTCGCCACCGCCCGCCCCTTGACCTTTCGCCCCAAGACCGGCGTATTGCGCGACAACCCCGCCAGATCACCCAACCCGATCGTCCACTCCAGTGCCGGGTCGATGATTGTCACATCGCCGGGCGCGCCGACGTGCAGCGACCCGAGTCCCACGCCCCCGCCCATCTTGTCCAGTCCGCACAGGCGCGCCGGCTCGATCGTCATCATCGCCACGAGACGTGGCCAATCGATCACCCCCGGCGTCACCAAGGCCTCGATGTACAGCGCCAGCGCGGTCTCCAGCCCGATGATCCCGAACGGCGCGACCTCGAACTCCATCGCCTTGCGATCCGCCGTGTGCGGCGCGTGGTCCGTCGCCAGCACCGTGATCGTCCCGTCGGCGATCCCTTCCAGCATCGCGTTGATATCACTCTTCTCCCGCAGCGGCGGGTTCATCTTCGCCATCGTCCAGTACCCGCCCTCACGCAACACTTCTTCGTGCGTCAAGAGCAAGTGATGCGGCGAGGCCTCCGCCGTCACTGGCTGCCCTTCCGCCCGCGCCCGCCGCACGATCTCCACCGACCCGCCGCTGGACAAATGTTGTACGTGATAGCGGCACCCGACCCCGCGGTTCAGCCGCACGTCACGCTCGATCATCACTTCTTCGGCGACCCGCGGCCACCCGCCCAGCCCCAGCCGCGTCGCCACCTCGCCCGCGTGCATACTCGCGCCGCGCGTCAGCGTCGCTTCCTGACAATGCTGCATAAACGCCCGTCCCGTCGGCTTGATATACGCCAGCGCCCGTTGCATCAGCCTCGCCGACGCGATCCCATCACCATCATCGCTGAACCCCACCGCCCCGGCCCGCGCCATCATCCCGATTTCCGCGAGTTCTTCACCCCGGCGCCCCTTCGACGCCGCCCCGACCGGGAACACCCGGCACTTCCCCGTCATCTCCGCCTGCTTGAAGATGAACTCGACGACCGAATCATCATCGATCGCCGGCGTGGTGTTCGGCATACAACACACCGTCGTAAACCCCCCCGACACCGCCGCCGCCGTCCCGCTGGCGATCGTCTCGGCTTCCTCCATCCCCGGCTCGCGCAGGTGAATATGCGGATCGATCAGCCCCGGCGTTACGATGCACCCCTGGGCCTCGATCACTTCTCCCGCGTGCGATCGCGCCAGGTTTTTCCCCATCGCCGCGATGATCCCGTCCGCGATCGCCACGTCGGCGACCCCGTCGAACTTTGACGCCGGATCGATCACACGCCCGTTGACAATCAGCACACTTGACATGCCCGAAAGATACGGCAACCGCGGCCCGCTGACTTACCGGCGCCGTCGCCGCACCAGCACGCACCCCAGCAGCACGAATCCCGCCCCGCCCGGCGAAGGAATCACCAAGTCCAACCCGCTCGGCAAGTTCGGGTTGCCACTCTCCCCAGACCCCGCGACCGACGCCGTATTGAACGAATGCAACACCGCGCCCGGCGCGTCTCCAATCCCATTCCCGTTGTACCCGATCGTCGCCGACGCTCCGTCATTGAACCCCCCCTGACCCGGCGCGTACAAAGTGTCCAGATACAACAGGCTCGCCGCCACGCCGGTCTTCGACACATGCTCTTGCGAGTAAAAACGCGCCTGAAACGTGATCCGCCCCGGCCCGGTCGCGTCGAAGTTGTCTTCCAGACTCCACTGTACCAGAAGGTCGCCGTCGATCACTTGCCAATCCAGTTCCGTTGCCGGCGCGGTACTCGAAGGCAGCATGTCATCCCACATCACCGCCACAAACTGCCTCTGCCCGTTCCCGTTCCCGCCAGACGTCGAGTTGCTCGGCGTGCCCGGAAGAGCCGTATTCGTAAACCCGACCTGATCGGCCTGCCCCGCCACAGGATTCCAGATGATCCCGCCGTTGTTCCCCACCAGCACCCCGACGCCCCCCGCGAATACGCGGTTCCCGCCCCAGCCCGCCGGCCCAAGCACGTCAAACGACAGCACCGTCTCGCTATCGTCGCTGATCGGCACAATCGGCGTCCCAGTCGTGCGAATATCCGTAAACCCCGCCGTACTCGCCACGATCGACAGTTGCCCACACGCCGCCGAACTCCAGAGCACCCCACCGCTCAGCACGCACCACACGAGCGCGGCCCCTCGCGCCGGGTTCTTCCCCAGACCACCTCTCGCCGAATCCAAACACACACGGCTCGCCTCGTTTTCTTGCATAACACACACTCGTCGGCAATCGCACCATTTATCCGCACACCGTCATGCCCTCACGATGTCGGCGCAGCACCAAACAGCCGCGTCAACGACCTTCGTCGTTATCCGTGAGGTACTACAACACGCGCTCGAACCGCGAACCGTCCCCGTTTTCTCCAGAGACACATTACCACATGCTCACGCCTTCGCAAGCGACTCGCGCGCATTGACTGCAAATGGCTGAAAACAATCAGGATGCGCGCTGCCGCGCCTTGCCCACCTTTGGCGTTTCGCCCGAGTTAACGCCCCCCTCATTCGGGTTTGATCTGACTTCCGCGCGGAGAAAGTGGAGATTGAGACAAGGCAGGCGGGACGCCTGCCCTACAAGGAGCGCTGAAGTCAGATCAAACCCGTATCAGCCGCCGCCCGCTTCAACCATATCAAAGATCATCATCTCGGCACCCCCGTTCGAGCGGAACTCCAGCACCGTTTCGTCTTCCACCGCCAGACCGTCGCCGGTCTGCATGTCCACGCCGTTCACCGACGCTTCGCCCCGCAGCACTTGAACCCACGCGACTCGCCCCGGCTCGATCCGCATCACGCTCGTTCCTCCCCCCGTCAGGTCCAACAGATAGATCCGCGCGTCTTGATGGATCGTCAGCGACCCCTCCCGCGCGTCCGGCGACGCAACCAGGCGCGCCACCCCCGGCGTCCCCTTGGGTATCACGCGCTGCTCATACGAAGGCTCCATCCCGCGCCGCGACGGAAACAACCAGATCTGATACAAATGCACCGGCTTAGTCTTCGACGGATTGAACTCGCTGTGCATGATCCCCGTCCCCGCCGACATCCGCTGGAACTCCCCGGGCCGAAGCACCTCTCCGTTCCCCAGGCTGTCCTTGTGCTCCAGTTCCCCCTCCAGCACATACGTCACGATCTCCATATCCCGGTGCGGGTGCATCCCGAATCCCATCCCCGGCGCGACGAAGTCCTCGTTCATCACTCGCAATGAACCGAACTTGTGGTGCCGCGGGTCGTGGTACTCCCCGAACGAGAACGTATGGAAACTATCGAGCCACCCGATCCGGTTGCGTCCGCGTTCTCCCGATGGTCTGCGTGTCAGCATGGAGGATTGTTGGCCGCGCTACCCTTGCTGGCATGGCCCAATATTCGGTCGAACCCAACCCCCGCATCACGTTCAAGATCGTCCATGAAGACGACGACCTGCTCGTTGTCCTCAAGCCCCCGCGGCTGCCCACCCAGCCCGGCAAAGGTCACGAAAACGACACCCTGCTCAACGGCCTCTTCGCCACCCACTCCAAACTCCTGCAAAACCTCGGCGCAGCGCGCGACTTCGGGCTGCTCCATCGCCTCGACAAAGACGCCAGCGGCCTCCTCGTCGTCGCCCTCCGCAACCGTGCCTATGACCGCCTCCGCGACGCCTTCCAGAACCGCGACATGAAAAAGTTCTATTGGGCTATCTGCTCACGCACCCCCAAAGAACCCAAAGGCGTCATCCGACTCTCCATCGGCGAAACCGGCGGTACGGCTACAACCCCCAAAACTTCCAGAATCTCCCGTTCCGGCAAGCCCGCCATCACCGCCTACCGTGTCTTGGATTCCTCCACCCTCGGCTCCCTCATCGAAGCCCGCGCCGCCACCGGACGCCTCCATCAGGTCCGCGTCCACCTCGAAGCGATCGGCTGCCCCATTCTCGGCGACGAGTTCTACGCCCCTGCTTCCACTCGCTCCGCCGCGCCCAGGCTCGCACTCCACGCGCATCGCCTCGCATTCACGCACCCCACATCCGGCGAAGCCATGAACTTCCACGCCCCGTGGCCCAGCGACCTGCGCCGCGCGCTCAGCCGCCTGCGTTTGCAGCGCCCGGACCTCGCCCCTGCCACGCAACCAGACGTGTTGAACGAGCCGACTTCCGGAGAGTCCTGAGCCGTGACCCGCCCCGGGTGCCCGTTACCACCACCCGCCGCTGCTTTCGAGCGGCGCGTGGTGCGGCTGGTCCAAGCATACAGTCATTCACACACCACATCCGATAATGTCGGAGGTACACGTTTCCTTTGATTCATGCCCAAGGACGATGAACATGACCACACGATCAAGGCTGATCTTCCGTGCCCCCAGCACCCTCCTGCTCATCGCCACCCTCGCCACCACCGGCTGCGTCGGGTACAGCAACTACCCCGCCATGCAAGGCGCGGGCGGCGGCTCCAACACCAATATCCCCGACATGTATGAGAACGCCGCTTTCGCCATCAAGTGGGCCATCCAGCACTACCCGCCGGGACACGCCATCGCGCCCATGACCGAAACCTACCACACACTTTCCAAGGCCCAGCGCTACGAACCCGGCGACCCCGTCGCCGTCGGTTTCTTGCCCGCCATGCGACGTGACTCCTGCCTCCGCATGATCGAACTCATCGGCCCCATCGCCCTCCCCCTCACCCCCGAGAACGAGCACCTCCCCATCTACCGTGTCTCCACCGTCGATGTCAACGGCGACGCCGCCCGCGTCACCGTCCACCGCCCCATCGGCACCCTCGCTAGCGGCGAACCGATCTACCAGGCCATCACCATCAAACTCCGTGGTGGGCTTCGACGCTGGACGGTCGTCTCACACCGTGTGTGGGACGTCGCCACTGTCAACCCCCCCGAAGCGATCTACCTCCCCGCCGTCGGTGAAGTCACCCGCGACAGCGTCGCCGAACCATCCGACGACCTGCTCATGCCCGACAGCGAGATGCCCACCGAACCCGTGCCCGCCGAGTAACGCTTGATATCGCCGATGACTCGGCGTGCTTGTTTCCAACTTCCACGAACGCCGCCAGGGTTCGACGCTACGTCCCGGCCTGGGCCGCTTCGTATCGCCCCAAGCAGTGGATCGTGCGTCACGCCCGGCGGCACAACCTCGTCGTTTATCGCTCGTTACGGATTCTTCGGAATCCGGATCGTGACCCCCGGCTTGAGCCGATCCGGATCGTCGATCACGCCCGTGTTCGCTTCGTAAATCACGCGCCAAGCCGACGATTTGCCATAGAACGCCTTGGCGATCCCCGACAGTGTGTCGGTACTCTTCACCACGTACTCGGTGAATGAACTGCCGCCCGTCGGGGCCTGGGAAGGGGTCACTTCGGGAGCCGTTTCTCTGGTTCCGGTCGAGCGGTTCTCGCCCCCGGTTACGACTTTCCCTTCGACGTTCCCCGGATCAACCGGGATCCGCAGCACGGTCCGCCCGGGGACCAACTTCGTGGGATCGACAAACGTGTTCGCCGCCGCGATTGCTTTCCAGTATCGCGCGTCACCGAGTTGTTTGCGAGCGATCACCTCAAAGGTGTCGCCGCGTTCCACCACATACTCCGTGAACTTCGGCGCCACAGCCCGCGAACCTTCCGTCGCTCGCTCCGGCTCGCTGTTCACAACCCGCTTCACGGGCGGTTTCACAACTGGCTTTGCAATCGGCCGCTCGGGTATCGCGGATTCACCAGCCCGTTGATCGAGTTGCGCCAGCGGATCCGGACGAATCGCCACCTCCCCAGCCCCGGGCACATTCGCATCGAACGTCACCGGCGGCTTGGCCGGTTCGTAAAACCAGTACACAACCACCCACACGCCGATCAAAGCGCACATCAAACTGAAGACTCGCGTGGAGGTATCTCGCATGGCTTTACTCGCTCACACATTATCGGCTCGCCCACGTCGAGTCACGCGGGAAAAACGATCAAATTACATCCAACTCTCACGACTCCGATCCGAACACGTGATCTTCTTCCGAGTTCGATTTTGGGTTCACCACCTATAACGATTCCGGTGCTTTCTTCTACTTCTGAACTTCCAACATGGTTCTGGAGACGGCCTCCATTCGCGCCGAAATCGCCCGGGCCAGGTCGTCATTGCGAGGTGCATCGAACGAGCCGGCCATCCGAGCCGGGCCGAGCCGATCGGCAAAGCCGGGGGTCGCGCGCGCCAGCCGCAGCGTTGCGTCCAACAACGACCCCCCGAAGACCGAATCGCCCGGTGAGGCTTTGGGAAGACAGAACCCGCCGCCCGCGTATAAACCCGTCGCCACAGGACTTCCCGAGTCATTCGAGGTCACAATCAGGTGTTGAACCGTGATATTGCACGCTGAAGGATCGATGGGGGTTTGGCCCGCCTGCGGCATCAAGAAAATGTGAATATGGAGAACATGACCCGACACATCGTTGAGAGGGTCCGATAGATCCGCTAGCCGAGCCGCGGGGATGTCGGAGAGGTAGATATCGGCGGTATTTCGGTCGATGGGCACATACGCCCGGAATGGGAGGCTCGGCTGCATCGCCGCGTCCGCGACGAGGGACTGAACATTCAATGTCGCCTGGTTGCGAGCGCACCCGCCCAAACAGAGCAGGCACCCCAGAGTGAAGAGCAGACACGGAACGTAGTTCGGGCTGAAAAAGCGGGTCATGCTCATAGAGTACCGGGGCGAGAACACTCATGCAGGGCTTTCGGAAAGTTATCACTTTTGTGCCGATCCCCGGCAGGATGCCCCCCCATCCGGCGTATGGGGGGAGATGGGGAAGGTCCGGGGTACACACGCGCCCGGTTTGTGAAGACCGGCGATGCCGCCGCATTCGGGGCAGGGGGTTGAACTGCTGGGCAATCCAACCCGGCTGTACCCACAATGAGCGCACGCGCCGCGTCGGCGGCGGAAGTACCGACACGCCCCACCCGGCAGCGCGAGCACAAGCCACCAAAGACCCGAATACACAGCGGTGTTCAAAAAGAACCCCGGCCAAAGCGGACGAAGCGGGATCACGCCGGGCAGCATGGCACGCCAATCGACCCACGATCCAACCTGCTGATTCCATCGGGCGGGGATGAACCCGCCCTGCGCGCGCCAGGTAGTCGTGGAACTGTTCGGGGCTACGGGGCTTCTGCTGAGCAGCGCGGCGTTGGAACGCAAGGGCCAACCGGCGGCCTTGATCAGCAGCGCATCCCGCGCGTGCGGGGGAAAGGGGGGATCCGGGTTCGAGGCCACGTCGGGCCAGGCCCGAGTGCCGACGAGCCAGGGCAAGGCGTGTGCGGCTTGCCAGTAGTTGAGCCAGCCACGGGTCGTGTCTTCGGGTGTCGCGGGCGGACGGGTCGGTGCCCAGTATGTACCGAGCGAGAAGGGGAATACTTCGGAGTGAAGAATGCTCACGCCGGTGCGTTCGTGGATCGAGATCCGAATGACAAGCGTGCGGGCGGGGAGTTCGGCGGGGTTGGGAGCGAGTTCTTCGGGACTAAGAGTGCGTGCCCAGGCGGCTGAGGCAAGAGAAAGTGGCATGGGCACAAGCAAGCCGGCACGCGATGCGTCGGCGAGGCGTTCGCCTTTACGCTCGGGAGTGGTGGAGCCGCGCATACCCGCGTCACGATCGCGCACGCTCAGGACGCCGGCGAGAAGCGTGGTTGTACACGCACCGAGCAGGATCGGGAGGATGAACCGGCGAAGGAGTCGCCACATGCGATGAGGATAATGCCAAGCAACGGGCGTGTGGGGCCGTTACACGAGCGTTGCGCGGCGGCAGACCCGCTCGCCCGATCCGGTGGAGATCGTCAAATACACCCTGGTTCGATGGGCTGTGGTGCTAGAACTCGGCCTGTTTCGGCGCGCGGGGGAAGGGGATGACGTCACGGATATTCTGCATCCCGGTGAGGAAGAGCATCGCCCGCTCGAACCCCAGCCCGAACCCGGCGTGCGGGACGGTGCCGAAGCGGCGCAGGTCGCGGTACCACCAGTATTCCTTGGCGGGGAGTTTCATCTCTTCGATGCGCTGATCGAGTTTGTCGAGTCGTTCTTCGCGCTGCGAACCGCCGATGATCTCGCCGACACCCGGCACCAGCACGTCCATCGCGGCGACGGTCGGGCCGGGCGCGCCGTCGGTGCCCGGGTCGTTCTCCCGCATATAAAACGCCTTGATCTGCTTCGGGTAGTTCATCAGGATGACGGGGCCTTTGAAATGCTCTTCGGTGAGGAAGCGTTCGTGTTCGGATTGCAGGTCGATGCCCCACTTGACGGGGTATTCGAACTTCTTCCCGGCGGCGATGGCTTTCTCCAGAATGGAAATCGCTTCGGTGTAGGGCAGGCGCTTGAACGGCGTGTCCAGTACGTGCTGCAAGCGTGCCAGCAATCCCTTCTCGATGCGCTCATCAAAGAACTTCATGTCGTCGGCCCGCTCGGTGAGCGAGGCGCTGATGAGATACTTGATGAACTCCTCGGCGAGCACCGAGTCGTCGTGGAGGTTGGCAAACGCGATCTCCGGTTCGATCATCCAGAACTCAGCGAGGTGGCGGCTCGTGTTGCTGTTTTCGGCGCGGAAGGTCGGCCCGAAGGTGTAGACGCGCGACATCGCCATGCAGTAGGTTTCGACGTTGAGTTGCCCGGAGACGGTGAGGTGGGCTTCTTTGCCGAAAAAGTCGTCGGCGTGATCGACCTGCCCATAGGTCCACGGCGGCATGTTTGCCTTGGCCGCGAGGTCTTCGCAGTGTTTTTTCGCTTCTTCGTTCTGTGAGTCCTTTGCAACCCGCGGTAGAGGTCGCATCAGGTCCAGCGTGCTCACGCGGAACATCTGCCCCGCGCCCTCGCAGTCGCTGGCCGTGACGATCGGGGTGTGGACATAGAAGAACCCGCGCTCGTGGTAGAAGCGGTGAATCGCCATCGCCAGGCAGTGCCGGACGCGGGCGACAGCGCCGAAGGTGTTCGTGCGAACGCGCAGGTGGGCGACCTCGCGCAGGTACTCGAAGGAGTGCGGCTTGGGCTGGATCGGGTAGTGGTCCGGGTCTTCGACCCAGCCGATGACGCGGAGGGCCGACGCGGCGATCTCGTTGCCCCCCTTGGGGTTCTGAACGATGGTACCGTCGATCTCGACGGCGCAGTGCGTGGTCAACTTCGCCACTTCGGTCGCGTAGTTGGGGAGGTCGTTTTTGCAGACGGCTTGGATGGGGTCGAAACAGGTGCCGTCGTGGAGGGCGATGAAGGAAAGCCCGCCGTCGGCTTTGGAGTCGCGGCGCGTGCGGACCCAGCCTTTGACGGTGACGTGCGAACCGACCGGCGCTTTGAACGCTTCAACAACACGAAGCCAAGCCATGAGGAACCTCCGTTTGGGTCGATGGTAGGGGAGGTGGGGCGGAAGTGTGACGGGGCGAGGGAGGACGGGTTTGCTACGATACTGAGCAGATGCGCGAGGCGGCCCTGTAGCTCAGCGGTTAGAGCAGGCGACTCATAATCGCTTGGTCCTCGGTTCGAATCCGAGCGGGGCCATTTGAAACGAGAAGGGATCGAGGGATCAAGGGATCGAGTGATTACGCGGGTGCGTGTTTGCGCAGCAGCACGGCCAGCAGGGTTAGGTCGGCGGGGGTGATCCCTTCGAGCCGCGCCGCTTGCCCGAACGTTCCCGGGCGAAACCGGGCCAGCGCGTCGCGCGCCTCGGCTCGCAGGTCCGGCATCGCACGGTAATCGATGCTCAGCGGCAGGCGCTTGCGCTCCATCTCGCTCTGGCGTTTGATCTCCGCGTGCTGGCGCGCGATGTACGCTTCGTAGACACGGTCGGTGTAGACAGTGAACAACGCGGCCCGATCGGTGGGCGAGCCGGGGGGGTCGCCGAGCGAGGTTGATGCGTGTTCGCGCAGCACACCGCGGAGATGATCGACTGTAAACTCCGGGCGGCGGATCAGGTCAGCGAGCGGTACGCGATCGATCCGCACCCCCGAGATGGCACGGTTGAGTTCCGCGATGCGGGATTGGCGTACTCCGAAGCGTTCGCGTCGCAAGACGCCGAGCGGGGTGGAATCGAGCAGCCCGAGTTCGATCGCTGTGGGCGTGAGCCGATCGGGGGCGTTGTCGGCGCGCAGCAGCAAGCGATGCTCCGCACGGCTGGTGAACATGCGGTATGGCTCGACCGGAGTCTTCGTCACCAGGTCGTCCATCAAGACTCCGATGTACGCCTGATCGCGTCCGAAGGTAATCGGCTCTTTACGCTGAGCAAAGCGTGCGGCGTTGATGCCCGCGACGATCCCCTGGGCGGCGGCTTCTTCGTACCCGCTCGTGCCGTTGATCTGGCCCGCCAAAAACAACCCATCCACCAGTTTGGTCATCCCGCTGGCCGCGATCTGATGCGGGCGGACCATGTCGTACTCGACGGCGTACCCATACCGATAAATGTGGGCACGCTCGCACCCGGGCATCGACCGGACGATGATGTCCTGGACATCCGCCGGGAGGCTGGTGGAGATCCCGTTGCAATAGATCCAGTCGTCGCGGAGGCTTTCAGGCTCGAGGAAGACCTGATGAGACTCTCGCTCCGCAAAGCGAACGACCTTGTCTTCGATACTGGGGCAATAGCGCGGGCCGATGGACTCGATCTGCCCGGAGTACATGGGCGCACGGTGGATGTTGGCGCGGATGTGCTCGTGGGCCGCGGGTGTCGTGGCGGAGAGCCGGCAGGAAGTTTGTTCCAGGACCGGGAAACGAGAGACAGAAGGTGGGAAGTGTGATGGGAACGTGGCCCCGATCCCGGAGAGGTCCGAGAATGGCGCGGGGGTCGCGTCGCCGTGTTGTTGTTCGAGGGCGTCCCAGTCGATGGTGGCGCGCTTGAGTCGGGGCGGGGTGCCGGTTTTCAGCCGGCCGAGTTCAAAGCCCAATTGGGCGAGCGCGCCGGAGATGCCCACGGCGGCGACCTCGCCGAAGCGCCCGCCGGGGGTCTTGGATTCACCGGTGTGCATCAAGCCGCGCATGAAGGTGCCGGTGGTGAGGACAACGGCGGCGGCACGAAGTTCGATGCGCTGGTCAAGGGTGCGTGGGTCGCTTGAACGGATGATGACACCCTGGACGCCGGAGCGGGTGACGATCAGTTCATCCACGGCCCCCGAAACCACGGCGATCTCGGGGCGTGTAGCAATGAGTTGCTGAACCGCATCGGCGTAGGCGTGCTTGTCGCACTGAGCGCGGGGGCCGTGGACGGCGGCACCTTTGGACTGGTTCAGGACTTTGAACTGAATCCCGGTGGCATCGGTGGCGAGTCCCATAAGCCCGCCGAGGGCGTCGACTTCGCGGACGATCTGGCCCTTGGCAAGCCCCCCGATCGCCGGGTTGCAGGACATCACACCGATTTTGGCCGGGTCGAGCGTGATCAGCGCAACGGTGGAAACTGCGTGGGCAGTATGGGTATCGACCGGCAGAAGATTGGCGGCGGCCCAAGCGGCCTCGGCACCCGCGTGCCCGCCGCCGATGATGATGACTTGGAAGCACTGTGCCATTCGTTCCACATGCTACAGAGCGCCGGGTGTGCGATCCACAAGGCCGGCTCAAACCCAAGGCACCCCCCGCGTCGGTCGATAAGGAGTCATACAGGTCTGAAACCACGTATCCACGCTTTGTATTGCTTGTCAAGCACCCGACCGTTCGAGTCTGGTCGCGGGAGAGAAGCCCATGCCGCTACACGGCACACGTCCTCATTCTGACCGCTTGGCCACTATCAACACCGCGTTCGGCGGGCGCGCCAACTCGCTCGGGTTGACCAAGCGAGACCTGGAAGAGTTGCTCGAAGAACTCGATGCGCTCGACACTGAGCGCCCCACGTCGACCAAACGCAAGCACACACGCCGTCAGTACCGCCAACTGTCGCTGGATCTTCAGATCATCCGTCCCGGCGGGAGCACGAGCCGGATCCAGGTGTGTACGCGCAACTTGTCCAGCACGGGGATCAGTGTGCTGCACTGTTCATACCAGCACCAGGGAACGCGGGTGATCTTCGCGCTCCCGGGAATCGACGGCAAGCCCGTGAACATCAAGGGCGCGATCATCCGGTGCAGCCATCGACGGGGGAACATCCACGAACTTGGGATCCTGTTCGACAAACCGATCGACACGAAGCGGATTATCGCCGCAGGGATCTTTTCAGATTGGTACAGCCTGGAGCAGGTGAACCCGGTCGACCTCAAGGGGTCGCTGCTCTATATCGACGAGTCCGAGGCCGACCGCCGACTGATCCGCAACCACCTGGTGGACACCTCGATGAGCGTGGCGACAGCGGGAACCGCGACCGAAGGCATCGATCGCGCATCGGAAGGGTACGACCTGATCGTCGCGGATTATCACCTGGAACAGATCGACGGAAAACCCATCACCGACAGCCTGCGGGAAGCAGGCGTGCAGACACCGGTGATCCTGATTACCGGAGACGTGTCGGCGATCACAGCGCAGCGGATCGCCAAAGCGAAGGCGCAGGCGTACCTCGCCAAACCGGTTCAGAAGGGGCTGCTGCTCAGAGCGCTCGCGGAGTTCCTGATTGTGGATGGGTCACGATCGCAACTGACATTCGCCTGCACGTTGCCCGCGGATGATCCGAACGCTTCGCTTGCCGAGTCGTTCGTGGTGGACCTGCACGCCTTCGGCGAATCGATCAAGAACAGCATGGAACGCAACGAGATCGAGGCGTGCCTCACGAAACTCGCCAAGATCAAGGGGAGCGCAAGTTCCATGGGCTTTGCGCTCATCGGCGATATGGCCGAGAAGGCGCATATCTCGCTCGTCGCATCCACGAGCCTCGAAGAATCGGCGCCGATCTTGAACCGGCTGGTGGCGGCGTGCAAACGTGCGTGCGGACGGATCGGGTAGTTCTTGCCACCTCTGTAGTCCGCACGAGTTCGCCCGGCTCGATTGCCGAAGTGCGAATAGGCGATCGGATCCGTCGCCGAACTACCTTCGACCAGGCTTGGGCTTCGACTTCGCTTGATCGGCACGCGCGGCGATGGCCATCTCCCACATCGCCTCCACCTGCTTGCTTGTCGGCGGCACAACGGCGTTGCTCCCCGTTAGCCCCGGTGTAAACAACCCTACCCGGAGTTCTTCCAGTGCCCATCGATACGCATCGATCGCGCCGCCCAGCCGCCCGGGCTGCATCGCCCACTCACCCGCGTCCACATTCACCGTCGGCGCCGCACGCCGTGATTGCGGCAACGGTGTCTTCGCCCGGCTCGCGCTAGCACCCGTTCCCGGTGCCGATTCCGACGCCTGCGATTCCCGCTCTAACTGCGCCGCCCGCTCTTGGCTCATCCTCGCCGCTACATAACCTGTGAATCGCTTCCAGTGCGGATGGAAGATGCGCAGCAGTTCGGTGCTCACTTTAATCCCCTCGTCGCGGAGCGAGAACAGGCGTTCCCGCATCGACTGCGCGTACACCGGGTAGCGTCGGAGCCGTTCCCAGGACACGAGGAACAAGAATCGCCGGGGCATGAGATACGCCGCCTGCTCGCGCATATCCGCGACACTCTCGGCCCACAGCCGCGACGTTCCGCCCGAGAGCCGATGCGCGACCTTGTGACGGTGCTCAAGCATCGTGCCGAGGACTTCGCTCACCTCGCGTGCGAGCATGTGCAGCCTCGCCGACCCCGCCGCGGCCCGGTCCTCGAACTCGTCCTTCGTCCTGGGCAGCGACTGCCCATCCAAGTACGCGCGCCCGGCGACCAGCACGGTCAGCGCGTCGCGCAGTTCGCTCGAAGTACCAAGTTGCCCGTACTGCGAACACATCTCGTGCCAGCGCGGCATCGCCTCGATCGAAAACGAAACCTCTTCTCGGCAACGCAGCGCGAACAATCGGCGCACGCCCAGGATCGTGCGCGCCGCAGCCTCGTCGAATGATGCAAGCCGAACAAGCGAGACGGACTCGCCCGCGTCGATCAGCGCGGGGAACCCAGCCGCGTGCAACTCGGCTGTCTCTCCGCCTGCCTCGGGCGTAGCCCCCTGCAACGCACCGAACGTCCAGTCTGTCAGTCCATGCTGTTCGACGAGGCCCGGCTCGCGCGAGGCCCGTTCTTTCTGTGCCCGGGCCGCGAACCTTTGTTGGAGCGCCGACAGGTCACGGTCCACCCCCATCGATACTCCCTGTGCGTCCACGACGCGCACGCGCGGGTGCAAATACGTCGGCAACGCGCGGCGCTGGAAGCCCGTCGGCGGAACCTCGACTTCAAACAGCACCTGCACCGCTTCGCTCAGGGAATGCTCGATCGATCCGCGCCGAAAGGCCATCGCAACCGCGCACGCTTCGGCGACTTCCGATAGCGGCGCGACGTGCTCGACCGCCGCCCGAACCGGCTTCGCAAGCGTCTTGAGCATCGCTTGCACCAGCGCCGGGAGCCACCCCGGTACCAGCCATGCCAGTGTGTCTTCGGACACATCGGGGATCGCCATGAGCGGGAGCGTGAACGTGATCCCGTCTGCGTCCTTTCCCGGGGAGAGCGAATAGTCGACTGCACATTCCACGGCCTCGCCCCCGGCATCAACTGTGATTGTGTCCGGGTACGCGATCGGATCGAGGGCCGCACGAAACGCGTCGTTCACGACATCGGCAAGCGAGATCATCAGCAAGCCCGGCGGCTCCCGCTCGGCGCGTGCGCGCCACGCCTCGAACGCTTCGGGCGTGTTGATCCCGGCTGGCACTCTCGCTTCAAACCATGCCGCGATGACATCATCACCCACCAGTGCCCCATGCCGGCGGAGTTTGGCTTCCACCCGCTCGACGCCGCGGAGCACTTCACGGTTGTGGTGCATGAACGCGGAGTCCAGTTCCCACCGAGCCTTGCCCAGCGCATCGCGCACGAATACTTCCCGAGCCACATCTGGCTGAATCGCCCCGATCCGTACCTCGCGCCGCGGCACCACGACGATCGTGCTCATCGTCACCCGTTCCCAAGCGCACACATGCCCCGTTGCCACATCCAGGTGCGGGTCCGTGCGCACGACGCGGAACATGTGCCCGGCGAGTTCTTCGATCCATTCCGGCTCGATCCGTCCCGCTGTGCGCGCGAAGAGGCGGGTCGTCTGCACTACCTCGGCGGCCATGATCCACTTCGGCCCGCGCTTGAACAGCACCGATCCGGGGAACAGATGCACCACGTTCCCGCGAACCCCCCGGTACTCGAAGGAGCCGCTCGCCCCTTCTCGGCAGGCCACGTTGCTGATCAGGCCCGTCAACAGTGTGCGATGGATCGCGTCTTCACGACGCTGCGAGGGCGATTTGAGCTTACCGATCGAGTCTGGCCCACTGATAACGTCCTCATCCTCGTCAGTTTCTATCTCCGCGTCGTCATCGGCACCCGGTAAATGTTGCAGGTCGCGGGTCATCGAGCGCAGTTGCCGAACCGTTTCGGTCCACTCTCGCATCCGTGCGGGCGAGACAAAGCGGTCGCGGCACCACGCGCCAAGCCCGCCGCGTCCCGACGCTGCTTCGTGTGCGTATTGATCCCAGATATTCAGCAGCACGAGAAAATCGCTGTCCGGATGCCGGAACACGGCGTGCGCCCGATCCGCGTCCTCCTGCTTCCCCATCGGACGTTCACGAGGATCCTGAATCGAGAGCACCCCCGCCAGCACCAGCGTCTCTTCAAGCGTTCCTTCCGATTGTGCCGCGACGAGCATCCTGCCGATCCGCGGATCCACCGGCAACCTCGCCAGCCGGCACCCGATGGGCGTGACCTCGGCGCGGCTCCAATCAATCTTCGCTGCAGCGCTTGCTCCCATTCCGGTGCCGGTACCCGCTTCGATCGCCCCGAGTTCAAACAGCGTCTCGTATCCATCCTGAATCGCGCCCGCGTCCGGTGCATCCAGAAACTCGAACCGCTCGATCGGCCTGAGCCGTGTTCCGAGCGACTTCATGTGCAGGATCACGCTCGCCAGACTCGTTCGGCGGATCTCCGGCTCCGTGAACGCAGGGCGCGAGCGGTACGAAGTTTCGCTGTACAGCCGGATGCAGACCCCCGGCCCCAGCCGCCCGCACCGTCCGGATCGCTGATCCGCCGACGCACGTGAGACGGCCTCGACTGGAAGCCGCTGCACCTTTTTGGCGGCGTCGTACCGGCTCAGCCGTGCAACACCGGTGTCGATGACATGCCGAATCCCCGGCACTGTCAGAGAAGTCTCGGCGATGTTGGTCGCTAGGATGATCCGGCGCCGTCCGCTCGCCGCCGATGGATCAAAAATCACATCCTGTTCCTGGTCCGTGAGCCGCGAGAAGAGCGGGAGCGTCGTCACATCCAGCCGGCGACGCGCGATCGCGTCCCGCGCCAGGCGGATCTCCCGCTCTCCCGGCAAAAACACCAGGATGTCCCCCGGCGCGCCGGTGCGCGGCGAGATCAGTTCCTCCGCCGCGTCCGCGATGGCGTCGTAATCCAGTTCGCCCACGCCGGCAGCGGCGTCGTCGTTACTGGCCTCGCCCCGGTACCGCACTTGGATCGGAAACGTCCGCCCCGAAACTTCGATGATCGGCACCTTGTCGCCGATACCCGCCGCGAAATAGTCGCTGAGCCGCTTGGGTTCGATCGTTGCCGACGTCACGATCACCCGCAGGTCCAACCGGCGCGGGACCAACTCACGGAGATATCCGAGGAGAAAATCGATATTCAGCGAGCGTTCGTGGGCCTCATCGATGATGATCGCGCCGTACGCACGCAACTCCGGGTCCGTTGCCAGTTCCGCCAGCAGGATCCCGTCTGTCATTACCTTAATGCGAGTCCGCGCCGAGGTCTGATCGTTGAATCGCACCTTCACCCCGACGTCGGCTTCGCCCAGTCGCTGGCCCATCTCTTGGGCGATCCGTGCCGCGACCGACCGCGCCGCGAGCCGCCGGGGCTGCGTGTGCCCGATCAAGCCACCTGTCGCCGTACCACGCTCGCCCGCTCGCGCCGAACTCCCTACCCAGGCGCCCATGCTCTCAAGCGCTATCCGCGGCAACTGCGTCGTCTTCCCCGATCCCGTCTCCCCGCACACCACGATCACCGGGTGCGAGCGCAGTGCGTCCTCGATCTCGCGCCGACGGGCGAGGATCGGGAGCATCGACTCGGGCGCGTTGGAAGCCGGTTGCATCTGCTAGGGTATCGACCGTGCCCCATTGGGCGGCCCGCCGCACGCTGTATCTCCGCGCGCAGCGTTCACAGTTGCCACAAACTCGACCCCCACGTCAGCCCTCCCCCGAACGCCACGAACAGCACTACCTGCCCCTCCTTCACCCGTCCCATCTGACGTAGTTCGTCCAGGCACAGCGGCACCGACCCCGCCGACGTGTTCCCGATCCGATCGATGTTCACATACATCTTCTCGGCGGGGATACCAAATCGCTCCCGCGCCGAATCCAGGATGCGCGCATTGGACTGATGGCAGACGAACTGGTCCACCCGATCCGCCGCGATGCCCGCCTTCCCGAGCGTCTCTTCGATCAGGTCGCAGAAGGTCGTGACGGCGAACTTGTACACCTCGCGCCCGTTCATCTGCAAGCACCGCGTTCGGACATGCGCCATGTCCGCGCCCGCTGGTATGTCTCGCTGCGTCATCGGCATGTATAAGTCATGCCACCGCGTCCCGTTTGCTTTCATCACCTGCGCGATGATCCCCATCGATGCGTCGTCGGTGGCTCGGAGCACCGCCGCTCCTGCGGCGTCACCGAAGAGGATCGCGGTTCCGCGTCCCGCGTCGGAATAGTTCATGTAGGGCGAGAGCACATCGCACCCGATGATGCCGATCGCGCGGTACGACCCGCCGCGGATCAGGTCGTGCGCCGTGTTCATGCTGAATACGAACCCGCTGCACGCCGCGGCCACGTCGTAGGCCCCGGCGTTCTTCGCCCCGACCATCGCTGCGACCCGGCACGCGGTCGAGGGGCAGGTCATCTCCCCGGTCACGGTCGCCAGGATGAGCATGTCCAGTTCGGCCGGGTCCATGTTGGCATCGACGAGCGCGCGTCGCAACGCCTCGGCGCTGAGGGTGGTAGTCGATTCGTGCCGCTCGTGGTTCACGACGCGCCGCTCCGCCACGCCGGTGCGTTGCCGGATCCACTCATCAGACGTTTCCATCACCAGTGCCAGTTCGTGGTTCGTCAGCCGGTCCGCCGGGAGGCACGAGCCGGTACCGGCCAGGCGCACTCCCACCTTCGGCGGTTCGGGGGGACGCAAACGCGAGCGGGGCAACGCAGACGGCGTGGTCATGCCTACATAATAGGGACCGCCCTCGCAGCGAACCGCCTTCGAACATGCCGCCCTCGACCACGGCACGCCGCGTGCATGGAGTGTGTCTGGTCCGCAACGATGCCCGTTATTCCCGCAGGAGCAAGAGATGACACCAATGGCCAAGGGTTGCACGTTGCGTTTGGTCGGCGCGAGCGTTGAGTCTTTGCCACACCCGTTGCCCCGCCGCAACGCGCAGGATCCGCGCTCGGGGGCGTACCGAGCGCAGTGCCCCACATCGTCTGCGTCTGATCCACATGATCGGATCGCCGGCGAGAATATCACCGCCGCACGCTTTGGGGATCACGACCCACGCTGGTTGCTCGCGCGCCAGACCGCGGCGATGCTGGAAACGGCCCCCGGCGACTGCGGTGCCCGCCTCCGCCCCGAACGCCGCCGCCGTCTGC
>JBGSIF010000214.1:0-20696 GCA_041742635.1 Phycisphaerales bacterium | reverse complement strand
CCAGCCCCGGCAGGTCGAGCACCTCGGCGCGGCGCGGCGGCTCGTGCTGGTCGGCGACGCTCGCCGGCCACATGAAATGGAACGCGCCGTAGAGCGACGGGCGGATCAGCGTGTGCATCCCTGCGTCGCACACGATGAACTTCTTCACCCCGGACTGCTTCACGTACTGCACCCGCGTGAGCAGGATACCCGCGTTGGCCGAGATCGTGCGTCCCGGCTCGATGATGAACTTCATCCCTTTGCGCGCCCGCTCGCGGAGCATCGGGACAATGGCGGCGGCGTAATCCGAAGCGGTGAGCGACGCGCCGGACTGGTAGTCGGCGGCGAACCCGCCGCCGAGGTCCAGCGTGTCGATGCGGTGCCCCAGGGTCTCCAGATCGTCCACGAGGGCGAGCACCTTTGTGATCGCTTCGACGTAGGGCTTCGTCGAGTTGATCGGGGAGCCGAGGTGGATGTGCAGGCCGGTGAGATGCAGGTTCGGGTGCTTGCCGAAGTGAATGAAAAACTCGCGGGCGCGGCGGAGGTCCACGCCGAACTTGTTCTCGGCCTTGCCGGTGGTGGTGTACTCGTGCGTCTTGGCGTCGACGTCGGGGTTGACACGGAGGGCGGCGCGGGCCTGAACGCCCATCGAGCGGGCGATCCCTGCGATGGTGTGGAACTCAGGTTCGGACTCGATGTTGAACATGCCGATGGGGTCGGGAGCATCTGCGGACGCGGCCAGCGGGAAAGGGCACGCCGAGGGGCTGAGGCGGTGCTCGAACTCGGAGCGCGAGTCGCCTTGGCTCGCGGCGGGGTAAGAAGAAGTTGAAGATCCGGCAAGGAGGGCCGGGCCACCGAGGGATTCGCCGAGGGCTTCGCGGATCTCTTCCTCGGTTTTGCCGACACCGGCGTAGAGGACTCGCTCGCCGGGAACGCCGATGAGGCGTGTGCGGTAGAGTTCCCCGCCGGAAACGACATCCATCCCGCACCCCCGCTCGGCCAGGGCGTGCAGGACATGAAGATTCGAGCAGGACTTGACGGAATAGCAGATGAGGGGTGAGAGTTCAGCAAAGGCCCGAGCGACGCGGTCGTAGTGCATCGTAAGGGTGGCTTTGGAATAGACATAAGTGGGTGTGCCGAAACGAGCGGCGAGGTCGGCGGCGTCGATCCCCTCGGCTCGCAGACGCCCATCGGTGTAGGTGAAGTGGTCCATAACCAAAAGGTAGCCACTGGAGCGGGGAGTCCGGGGACAACAAAGCGTCGGTACAATGAAAATAGTGCCCGTCGCGCCGGCCAGATCGATCGTGGGGTTTCGTACTAGGTGTGTCAAGCCGGGGCGGTGGGGCGGCGGGTGAATGCCCGTGACGTCGAGGACCGAAACCATCGCCCGCCGTGGCGCGGGCAGACTCACTGGGGAAACCATGAAACAACACCGAGGATTCACGCTGATCGAACTGCTGGTCGTGATAGCAATCATCGCGGTGCTGATGTCGATCCTGCTGCCAGCGCTTGGGAAAGCACGGCACGCGGCGCGGAACACGGCGGGGCTGGCAAACCTGCGCTCCGCCGGGCAGATCATGATGTCGTACCTGAGCGATTCGGGTGAGCGGTACCTCAACCCATTCTTACCCGGCGAACTAACGCGCCCGTGGACCAGCATCCGCAACGAAGAGGGCGTGTGGTGGGATATGGACTCGGTCATCCACGAGTTCAAGACCGAGCCGTTCGCGTATTACTGGTACAGTTACCTCTCGGACTGGCGCGGGGGCAACCGGGGGGGCGACGAGTTGTACTCCCCCAATGACAGCGAGATGTTCAGTGCGTGGACGACGGCCAAGTCCAGCCCCGGCGCGATGAACGAGCAGGTGTTGTGGCCATCATCGTTCTTGTACTCGCCCACGTTCTGGTGCAAGTCAACACGGTACGGCCCGCACGGCGAGATGGTGCCGGGCGACCTGTCGATACAGACGGTTGGGCAGGTCGCGTTCCCATCGGACAAAGTGATGCTGTGGGAACGGAGTGATTTCCGCCGGCAGGTGCAAGGAGTGGGGAGCGGGGGAGCCCCCGGTTCGCCAGCATGGAACGACCCGCGCGCGACGATCAGCGTGTTTGCGGCCGACGGGAGTTTGTCGGAGATCAAGATTGCGACGATCATGGGGCGGATCACGACGGGGGACAGCGAACTGCTGCCGGCAGAGGTGATCGCTCCGGGGGGCGCGGGGCCGCTGGCACCGGGGGACGTGTCCGACCTGCCGCGGATCGCTTGGCCACCGCCATCTCCGCCGCCGCCGGCGTTCTTTTGGGCGACGAAGTTCGGCGTCTCGGGGCGCGACCTCCCGCGATAGACTTCACCACGCACGATGACCTTCTTTGAGGACCATCTTCGGGCAGTGGGGCAAACCCTCGACGCGTGCGCTGAATGGATTGCGGATCGAGTCCACGGCGCGGCTCGATTCCGGCGTGAGGGTCGGTATCGCCCGGCGCGAAGCGTCGGGGGTGGGCGATCGTTCGGGAGCGAGGGGTGGTGGCGCGATACCGCCGAGCAGATCGAGCGCTGGCTGAGCCGGTACGGAGTTCACGCTCCGGTAGAACGGGTCGGTCGAGTCGTAGCGGCGGTGTCGCTTATTGGCGTGATCGTCGGCGGCCCGATGCTGGGGTGGCATCTTGCCAATCGGCCGAGCGGCGGGTCACTGACCGAGTCGCAGCGAGATCAAGCCGCCGGGCTATCGGCACAGATCGTGTCGCAGCGTGCCGGGTCGCTGCACCCGGGTTCGCCCAACGTGGTGGGAAAAAAGTAAGAACGCCAGAACTAAGAAGACCAGAACAGACCGCCTTCGATTGCTTCGAAGATTCGTCGGATTCAAGCGTGGGGTAAGAGTTCGCAGATTTGTTTATCCTTTTCGCTGTCTGTTTGTACGCCGTGTGAGCGGATATTGGTACACTGATTGTGTCAGGTTCGGCCGATCACCTTGCGACCACACTCGAAAGGGGTACACATGATCAGCGGCGGCCTCACGATTCATAAGATGCTGGCGGGGATGAAGAAGCACGGGGCGTCGGACCTTCACATCAAGGTGGGCATCCCGCCGGTGTACCGTATCGGTGGGATACTGCGCTCGCTCGGGACCGAAGCACTCACCGCGGACGAAGCGGATCACTTACTGGACCCGATCATCCCGGAGAAAAAGCGCGGATTGTTCGAGGAGCGCGGCGACCTGGACTTCGCATCGCACAACGAAGAAGGGGACCGGTTCCGAGTGAATATGTTCCGGTCGGGCAACCATGTGAACTGTGCCATCCGGCGCGTCAAGGCCGAGATCCCGAGTTACGACGAACTCCACCTCCCGCCGATCTACGGCGACATCATCTCGAAAGTGAACGAGGGGCTGGTGCTAGTCGTAGGCATCACCGGGTCGGGCAAGTCGTCGACGCTCGCCGCGATGATCGAACAGATCAACCGCACCGAGGCGTGCAACATCATCCCGATCGCAGACCCGGTGGAGTACCGGTTTGTGCCGAAGAAGTCGATCATCTCGCAACGCGAGATCGGGATCGATGTGCCGGATTACAAGACCGCGCTGCGGTATGTCGTGCGGCAGGATCCGGATATTGTGTTCATCGGCGAGATGCGCGACCACGACACGGTTCTTGCGGCGATACAAGCGGCGGAAACGGGGCACCTGGTCTTCGCCACGCTGCACACCGCCGACACGATGCAGTCGTTCAACCGGATACTCGAGTTCTTCCCGCGGGAAGAACACGGGTTTATTCGATCGTCGCTGTCGAACACACTGCGGGCGATTCTGGCGCAGAAGTTGTTGCCGGCGGTGGACAACTTCGAGGTGAGGGTGGTGCCCGCCGTGGAAGTTCTGGTCAACACGCCTATCGTGCAGCAAAAGATTCGGGAAGGGGAAGAGAGCGATATCCCGGCGATCATCAACGGCTCGCTCGCGGAGGGGATGACCAGTTTCACGCGCTCGCTCTCGGACCTTGTCAAGAAAGACTGGGTCAGCAAACGTGTGGCGATGAGTTTCGCGCCCAATCGCGACGCACTGGATTCGGAACTCAAGGGATTGGAAGTCAAGGCGCAGACGCTGGTGCATCGGATCCGCGTTCCTGGGGCCCACTAAAGAGCCGATCGCACAAGCGAACGGGCACTTTGAACTCGTGCCCGATCGCGCGACCGGCTCGCTGAAGGTCGGGTTCGGTCACTCCCGTGTCATTTCGACGCGTCGAACGCTCCCGAGGAGAGCAAGATCATCGAGCCGACCGAGCGGGATAACGCCGACAACAACGCGACTGTCGTTGTCGCTCATCTCGATCCGAAGCCCGGCGGCTTGGACCCCCTTGAGCACTTCATCGTTCAGCGCTTCGACCACGATGCTGACAAGCAGCCCGCCGTCGATTGGCGTGCCGCCTTCGGGAAATGGGCCGTCGTATACAACGCCGAGTTTTTCGGGATATCCCGAACCCAGGGCGAAGGAGACGAGTTCGGCCTGCACTCGACGACGAACTTTGGTTTCTTTGATGATGCCCGCGAGGTCCGCCGCCGCGCGCTCCGCGAGTTCGGTCAGAACGACGATCTTCGCGGAGTCCTTGATCGTGACGTCTCCGATCGCCGCACGCATCTGTTCGGCGGCGTCGTAGTCTTTGAATACTTCAGCGAACGGCTCAACCCACCGCGCGGCTTCGTCGAGTTTGTTCCGCTGCGCAAGCGAACCGATGTGCATCACGACCTCTTCTCGGCGCACCGGACGGAGTACGGTGGATTCGCCCTTGGCCCCCCCACTGCTATCCGGCGCATCAGGACGGGCCGCGCCGCCTTGGGGTGTGCCGGATTGCTGCGCGGCGAGCGTCCGCCGGACACGATCCAGTTCGATCGCGGCGGCCTGCACTTCGTTGATGTACAAATCAATCAGTGACTGTGTCGCAGGATCGATCGGTTTGACTCGACTCAACCGGTCGGCGGGGCGATCGGCACGCTGCGCGGCTTCGAGCAACGCCCGCAGCCTCTCCACGGGAGTCTTCGCAACGGTCGTGGCGTCTTTCGCCACCGCGTCGGGCGCGGCTTCCGCACCATCGACGGCCATGCTTGGTGTTGGGGTGGCCGATGCAGGTTCGTCCCTCGCTGCTTGTTTTGCCAGTATGGCAGGATCTGTGATTTCTTGGACGTTCGTTCGTTTCGCTTGGGGAGCACTATCGTCATTCCCCGCTGCGGGTGAAGCAGAAGAGGGAGCACCGGGCGACTTTGATTCGGCGGGAGAAGGTGCGGGCGAGGGTGGCGGTTGAGAAGAAGTCTGGTCAGTACCGGTGCTCTTGGGATCGGACGATCCCGCCGCGTCGTTTTTCTTGCCCTCGACGCCGGTCGACCTGCGCGCGGGGGCGGCGGGTAGCAATGCCGGCGTCGCGCCGCGCTCGTTGGATCCCGTACTGGTCTCGCCTTGCGGCTGCGCCTCTTTTTCCGTCACAATCGCATCGGCAAGCACCGCGGTCCCGAGTTGGTCGGCATCGGAGGTGACGCGGAGTCGTGGATTCGCGTTGCCCGGCTTGACCGCGATCGGGAGACCAACGGACGGTGCCGACGGCATCGCGTTGGCCGGCCAGTCCCGTGGGTAATTGAGAAGTGTCTGTGCGTCCGCACTATTTACCAGTTGCCCACCCATCACGGCGGTCGGTGCGATGTGTCCAGCACTATTCCCACGACGGGCAATCGCTTCATCCAGGGCGAAGGCACTGATGCCGCCAGCAGCACCGCCGCTCGGGTTCTGCGACAGGAGGAGTTGTATATCCACCTGCGGCACGAGATCGAAAGCGAGAGTCGGATCGAAGCCGACGGCGGAATCGCCGGTGACAGGCTGAAGGCCCAGGGTCGATCCGGTGCCTTTGTCAAAGTGGTACCCACCGCTCAGTTCCCTGAGTTTCTGTCGGATGTTTTCATCGTCGCGGGACGTGTCGAGATCGTGCATCGCATCGGCGCGGTCGTGGCGTGCAGGTGAGCCGCCGAAGTAGCCGCTCCACTCCGCGCCGTGCTCGAACTCGATGGGGATCTGTACAAGACGAGACACACCGCCAACGGTGACGCGCAGCCGATCGACGGCGACGAAACTCGTGAACGGGGTGACGAGGCTGAATGATTCGCCGAGGGTGACGATCTGGGTTCGTTGGTCCGCCGCGAGTGTGCCACGCTGCGCGCTGGTCAGGTTCGCGTCGATGATCGATTCGATCTTGGTGCGAGCCCACAGTGTGGCGATCGCGCTGTTCGCCGGCTCGTTCGCGGCGAGTTTCACATCGACCGTCTTGCTCCACGCCCCGCCCGCGGCGTTGCCGCTGAGCGTCAGCGTGCCCGTGCCTTGCCCGTTGTATCGCCCGACGATGATGACGGGCTTCTGGTCGTAGAGATCGGGGATGAACTCGAAATCACTCACGCGCTCGCCGGCCCCGCCGCCGCCGCCGAGGGCTGTGTACACATCCGCGGTCACGATGCTTGCTTGGAGATTCGGTGAGAACTCGGCCTTGATGTCCGTGAGCACCGGCGTCGTGACACGCTGCGTGAACCGCGAGATGACCTGGGCGGGGTCGGAGTTGAGCGGAACATAGTCCACCTCGCCGCGTCCGAGCCGGGCCATGCCATCGAGCAGGTAGCGGTTGGGGGAGTTGCCGATGGCGAAGGAGAAGACACGGGCGTCGCCGCGGTGATGCCGGATGGCGTCGAGGACTTCCATATCGTTGCCGACCTCGCCGTCGGTGATGAAGGCGACCAGGCGGAGCGGCTTGATGGGTAGCCGCTTGCTGTTGAGAAGTTCGTTAGCAGCAGCGTGCTCGTCCGCCGCGCCGGCGTCCACCTGCGTGACGCTGAAGATACGTTCGCCGTTTTCCGTGCCCCACGCACCGACCATGCGGATGGACACCGCGTGTGCAACCGGCAGACTCAGGCGCACGCGGACTTTGAGGTCCGGCGCACCAGCGGTCATCTTGATGGAGCGGTTCGGCACACGCGGGTTGCCAAAGTCATTCAGGTTCACAAGCCGCTCAAAGGGAACATCAACGACGACGCCTCGCCCGTCGGCGGGAAGGTTCGCAAGATCCTCCGGCGTGATCGCGCGAATCGTCGGTACCGGCGATACTGGTTGGATGTGCGACGCCGGTGCCGAGAGCGCGGTCGAGATGACATCGAGCATCCGCGTCGCGCCGCTGCCTTCGCTGCGCCCATAGAACGTGCGTGCCTCGGCGAGATTCTCCGACGTGGCGCGACGCGGCCCGGGCCAGAGCGTCTCGGATGTATCAGAAAAACACAACACATTGAAGGTGTCGCTGGGACGGAGCGTCGCCAGCGTCGCGTCGATCAAGGCCTTGGCCTGCTCGATCTTGAACCCCTTCATCGAGCCAGATCGATCGAGCACGAACATGATCTCACGCGGGACCGCGAGCGTGTCGTCCGCCCGGTCGGGCGGGAGAATGCTTGCGAAGAAGAAGTTGCCCTGCGGAGCGGTGTGCGTGAGAACAATCGGCGAATCCAGCCCACCCACGATTTTCCAAGAGAGTGTGAAGTCGCGGTTGGGGATTTCGCTGAGATTGGCAAGAGTGATGGTCTTGCGGGCCACGCCGGGGAACGTCGGCGCCATGAGTGCGCCGTCGCCGGGGACTCGACGAGGCGGGACCGCCGACGGATCGTCGCTGACCAAGACTTGGTGCAGGGGTGACTTGATATCAAAGATGCCCGGCCCGCCGGTATCGATCGTGACCGTGATGGAGATATCGTGCCCGGCACGCTGATCCGGGCGCACGGGGATCGGCGTGATGCGATCCGCATCGGGCACGCTCGTGGTCGGCGCGGCGAAGCGGTCGCTGGGCTGAACAGGCCTGGGCTGCCCCGAGCCGGAGTTCGTTCCTGCCCCGCCCCAAGGCGGGATGTTCAGCCCGGTGCCGGGATATCGCCGCTTGATTTCGATCGGATCGGTCAGATCGTTATCCGGGCGAGCGCCCGGTTCGAGCGATCGGGGATCGGCTAACCTCGCAAGTTGGGCAGAGTAGAACACGCGACCGTTCACAAGCCCAGCGCCGTTCGTGTACAGCGTGCCGGTCTCTTTCGAGCCGTCTTCATAGCGCACGGAAAAGTTGTACCAGACAGCGGCGTTCATGGCACGACGCAAGCGCATCGGCACGGCACGGGCGAGTTCTCGCCGAAGGTCGTCGGCATTCAGGGTGCCCCGCGATGTATCGCCGGGGTGCATCTCAATGACTTGGGCCGGGCCGATCAGAACAATGCCCCGCCGAGGCGAGAGTTCTGGTGGATGGTTCGGTGCCTGCGGCTGCTGGATGGGAGCGGACGGTAATGAAGGAGAAGTAGTCTCCCATGTCCGCATCTCGCCGGGGATATAGCGCGGCGCGATCGTCGTGGGGAATGCAAACGAATATTCCCCATTGCGCGGCGACAGCACCTCGACATACGAAATCTCGATCGTCACCTGAGCCTGCGGCTCGATGTTGGCGATCGACTGCGTGAAGATATTGGGCCGTTCCTGCTCCAGCAAACTCGCAACGCGACCCTGTGCTTTGGCTGCTTGATAGATCCGCTGGGCCTCGGCTCGCTCTTTGACCTGGCCTTCGATTTCGCGGCTGCCGATGGTCATCTTCATGCGGTCCACCGCCGCTCGTTCCGATAGCGGGAACGTGTACAGCGTTTCGACCTTGGTCGAGTGCGGGTTCACGTAGACCTGCTTGACGTTCACACGGCTGAGAAAGCCGGAGACCTGCACATTCACGTCGGTGTGTTTGAGGATGCACGGCCCCATGATGTTCCCGAAACCGTCGATCGCGTCGAGCCGACCGCCGTCGGGCGCCATGACATAATGATCATCGCAGGCTTTGCGGATGAGGGCGAGAGTGTCGGAGGTACCGACGGAGTTCGTGATCGCCACGCCGCCTTCACCCGATGGGCCGAGGGTCGATCCACCGCGATTGGGCATCGTGGAGACGAAGTAGGTCATAACCGAAGCGACCGCGAGGGTCGCCGCGGCGAGCGGTGAATACCGGTGCATGAAAATCCTCCCGAGCACGCTTCGCGTGCCCCCTGTGTGGTGTTCAGCATGCTTGCTGGGTTGCGTGGGCGCCGACTCGCCCTCGATATCATCGAGCAGCGAAGGCAGATTCAATCGAGGCGCGGTGGCGGAGGGTGCCGTGCCGGAGGCGAAATCGGCACGCACCGCGGCGAGCAGTCGGTCACGCCCCGCCGCCGCACGCGCGGCGTTCTGAGAGTGCCAGTCGCGCAGGAGCGATTCAAGTTCGGGCGAACTCTGGGGTGCCACCTCAGCCCCGGGCGTGATTCGATTCAAGTTGTCGTTGGTATCGTCGTTCATAAGTTTCTCCTCCCCGCAGTTCGCCAAACACCTATCGCCGCGTACCAAGTAACGAGTGAACTCTCGGTCGTAGTCGGGCTAACCGACTCCGCCGGCAGGCGGACGTGCTGGCTCACGCATCAACATGAGTTCCGCGATGCGCTCCTTGGCGCGTCCGAGCAACTTGTAAAAGCCACTGCGCGAGAGACCGAGGGTTTCTTTGGCCGCCGCGACCGGGTCGCTATCCATGTAATACAAATGAATCGCCAGCCGTTCACTGTCCGAAAGTTTGTCGAGTGCTTGATCGAGCATTGCGAGTTGCTCGGCGTGCTGTGCTCCATTCAATCCACTCGTTGCCGCGATACTCGACCCTTCGGCGTGAATGCCGCCGGCCTCGCTTTGCTGCCGACCGGGACGCGGGGTGTATTCCATAGCAATGTTCAGCATGACACCGGCCCCTTCGGATTCGTGATGCCTACGACGTCCCGCGGCACGTCGGCGTTCCGCACACACACGCCGCGCGATCGCGTACAACCACGACCGGATCCGATCCGGGTCGTCCACCCGATCGAGCATCTGGAACGCGCGGATGAACGTTTCTTGCAGCGCATCGTCGGCCTCGGCATCGCCCCCCTGACCCCGCGGAACATGACGACGACACAGCCCGAGCACAACCGCGGCGTGCCGGTCGTACAGCCGAGCGAACGCCAACGCTCCGGCGTCCCCCCTGCGCCGGGCCATTGCCAGATCCCTCGCGTCGGGTGTCATCACATCATCCATGGCCGCTCGATTCGTTCTGTCTCCGCCATCATTGCTACACCCTCACATTATCAGACCTACTTCGCTGTGAAGATGGGGCGAGTTACCACCCGACCTAAACCCCTTCGTAGACGGAAACTGGATCCATCACTCGTGCAATGTTGAACGCGGGGTGGTATGGTGTATGCTGGGTCGGTGCCCTCCCTGAGCGGCGGGGTTCTCTCTGTTTTCTTCGAGGAATTCTTCATGTTTCATCACGTCTACACCCGCGTCTTGATCTCCCGCATGCTGGCCGGTGCCGGGGCGTGTCTCGCCGTCGCTCCGCTCGCCCAAGCCCAGACTTGGGACGGCGGGGGAGCCGACAACAACTGGACCACCGCCAATAACTGGAACCTCAACCTCGTCCCAGCCAACAACGGGACCGCCAACGTCTTCTTTGCAGGCACGACGCGGCTCACACCGGTTCTCAACACCCCCTACGACATCAACTTGCTCGCGTTCAATCTGTTCGCCGGGACATTCACGCTGAGCGGTGCGAGCACACTCACTATTCGCGCGGGCGGGATCGTCAACAACGAGGGGGATCCGCAAATCATCAGCGTCCCGATCGTTGTCGGGGCTTCACAGACTTGGAGCGCTGCCGTAGGGCCGCTCACGTTCTCTGGTTCCACCGTCAATATATCTGGTCCATCGACCGAGTTGACACTCCACACACCGTTGCCGATCACTATCAACACCCAACTTACCGGGGCCGGCTCGGTCATCAAAACTGGCAACTCAGAGGTCGTCATCGGCACGCCGTGCTCGTACCTCGGCGGCACGGACATCAACGCCGGCACTATCCGGCTCGCCGCGCCCAACGTGCTTCCAGACAACGGGATCATGGAAGTATTTTCTGGCGGCACCCTCGACTTGAATGGTAACTCAGACACCATCGCCTGCCTCGCCGGCACCACAGGCTCGACGGTGTCCCTCGGCTCCGCCACGCTCACGCTGAACAGCAGCAGTTTTTCCTTCACTTTCGCCGGCACCATCACCGGCGCCGGCAACATCATCAAAAACGGCAGCTACTCCCAGAACTTCTCCGGAGTGTCCACCTACATCGGCACCACCACCGTGCTCGGTGGCACCCTCGTACTCAGCGCGAGCGAGCGCCTGCACGATTCCTCGGACCTCGCCATCACTTCCGCAACCGCTACCGTAAACCTGCTGGCCTCGACCGAAACGATCGACCAGTTCCAGATCACGGGCGGCAACCTCAGCGGCACCGGCACTCTCAACGCGAACAACTTCGATCTCCAAGGCGGCATCATCAGCGCACGCCTCGGCGGTCCAGGCTCGCTCACCAAGTCCAACGCCGCTACCAACACGATCTTCAACGGCACCAACAGCACCTACGCCGGCAACACCAACGTTACTGCCGGCACACTCATCACCAACGCCCAAAACGTTCTTCCAGACACGACCGTAGTCAACGTCACATCACCCGGCGTACTCCAAGTCACCAACTTTCCCGATACCGTCCGCGGCATCGCCGGCAACGGCACGATCAACATCCTCAACACCACCCTCACCATCAACGATGCGGGCATGCTACATTCCTTCGACGGCGTCATCGGCGATACCGGGGCGACGGGCAACCTCACCAAGTCCGGCACCGGGTTCCTTCTCCTGGGTGGTGCTAACACCTATTCGGGCACCACGAACATAGACGCCGGTATCCTTGTTCTCAATGGTGCCGAGCGCCTCGCCGATTCAAGCGATGTCGTTGTCAATGCTGGGGCATTATACATCAACAACGAGACGATCGACCGCTGCACGCTCAACAACGGCGAACTCCGAGCAGACGTATTCGATCCCGGCTTGCTCCGTGCGAACCTGGCCATCCTTAACAACGGCTTCGTTGACGCTTCTCTTATCGGCTCCGGCATTGTCCGCAAAGAGTCCACCGGCACCGTCACGCTCGCCGGCATCAACTCGCCCGCAGTGATCCAGATCGACGACGGCATCCTCTCTGCATCCTCTCCCGCCGCGCTGGGCAACACAGACACCAGGCTCCGACTCAGCGGCGGCACCCTCCGCCTGAATGCCCCCATGGTCCTCACCCAGCGCTTCGAGGTCACGGACTCCGGCTCGTTCCTCGAGTGCCTCGGCGACATCGTCATCACCAACTTCTCTCCGGGCAGCACCGGGCAGTTGGTCAAGACCGGTCCGGGGAGGCTTTCAACCACGTCCCCCGACTTCAGTCTCACCACGCTCAATGTGCTCGCTGGCGACTTCTACGTCGGCTCCGGCATCCTTCACCAAGGAACTGGCACAGGGACTTCCGGCAACGGCGTCTACCACGCCGACGGCTCGGTCACCACACTCAGCGACATCTTCTCCAACTCCGGCACGCTCCGACTCGATAACGATGCTCGCGTCTCGGCCTTTCAGGTGAGCAACTTCGGCCTCGTGACCGGCACGGGCCGCATCGCCGCCCCCGTGCTCAATACACCGTCCGGCGAGGTCCGCATCGGCTCGGGCGATTCGCTCCACGTCGCTTCCGCAGGCAACTTCACCAATAACGGCCTCGTCGAAGTCATCGGCGGCTCCGCCGAGTTCGAGGATCCTGTTCTCAACGCCGTCTCCACGGGACTCATCTTCGCACGCAGCGCCACCCTGCGCTTTGACTCGGGCCTCAGCAACGCCGGCGCGATGGCTTTCTCATTCGGCACTTCCGACGTCTTCGGCGACATCTCCAACGCCGCTTCCGGCTCCATCGTCCTCTCCGGTTTCTCGAATGTCACCTTCGCCGGCGATGTCGTCAACAACGGCTCCATCCGCACCAGCGCGGGAGCCGCTTCCGTATTCTTCGGCGGGGTTTCCGGCGCCGGCTCGTTCCCCGGCGCCGGCACCGTCTTCCTCGAGGGCGACCTGCGCCCAGGCAATAGCCCCGCCGTCGTCGAGTTCGGCGGCAACCTGGTGTTTGGCCTTTTCGCCACCACTCACATCGAACTCGGCGGTCCCGCTTCGGGCGGCCCCGTCAACCCCGCAGTCTCCGACCAACTCATCGTGGGTAACGACGCCGAGATCGACGGCGACCTGACCGTCACCTTCACCGATGGCTTCAGCCCCGCCGGCTCGTTCGTCTACCCTATCCTCGTCGCCGGCGACGCTGGCAGCGGCGGCCGCTTCGGTCAGTTCTTCAGCGTCAACCTTCCTCCAGACGCCCGCGGCCTGCGCGTCCGCTATACACCGACTCGCGTCGAACTCGTGTACTGCCAGGCCGATTTCAACACCGACGGCTTCGTCAACTCCCAGGACTTCTTCGACTTCATCACCAACTTCCTCTCCACACCCCCCGGCCCCGGCGCGGACTTCAACGCCGACGGTTTTGTCAACTCCCAGGACTTCTTCGACTTCCTCACTGTCCTCTTCGCCGGGTGCTAACACCGCATGCCTGTGTGGACCGGGCATTCACATACTCCGCTTACTCGAACCCCTCCTTGGGTGGCAAAGCCGACGCCCACGACCGTGCCGCGTGATTCCTCGCCCAATCCGCGCTCTGCGCGGCGCGATCCGAGCCACGATTCCGCGTCCTTGTGAGTCAACACCCCGCGGGTTTGCGTGACCGATGTATCGGCCGCGCGACGCCCGCCCACTCATAGGACCGTCATCATGCGCACTCTTCATCGGACTCGATCGTTCGCTCGCCTGCTGCGAATGTCCGCGGCGTCGACCCCCGCCGCGCTCGCCGTGGCCGCCGCTCTCTTCGCCGCTGCAGAACCGACCCACGCCGACATCTACGGCTACAACAACGGCGCGACCGACCGCATGTGGGGGGTCCACTTCATGCCCGACTTCGACCAAGTCCGCTCCGACTTCCCGATCGCGGGGCTCGACGGGCTGCCCGGAGACGGCACCATGTACTGCCTCCCCACATGCGCGGCGAACATGGCCGCGTACCTCACTTGGCGCGGCATCGGCCCGTGGCCGGCGTCAATGAACTGGACCAGCAACGCGCCGGCGGTCTACAACACCGCCACCGCCCACATCGCCCAGATCGGCGCATGGATGAGCACCAGCGCGACCGAAGGCACCGGCTACCCCGGCTCGTACAACGGTGCTCTCGAACTCTTCGGGGGCATCCCCTACGACGTCGGCTACTTCAAGGTCAACGGCTCAGGAAACTGGGCCTGGTCCCCGATGCTCTACGACCTGACCAACTACGGCCTCTCCGGCGGGATCGTTGACTTTGTGTTCGGCCGCTACGACTGGCACTGGGACGGGGGCGTGGTCGCCGAGGCCCGCACCGGCGGGCACTGCCTCACCCTCACCCGCGGTACCATCACGCCTGGCGGCAACGAGATCCAGTTCCGCAACTCCAGCACCGGCGCGCCCGACAACTCGTGGACGCAGTCCGCCTTCGCCACCTCGACGCGCGGTGCCGTGGACGTGCTGGTCAACCGCATGGGCACGGACGTTTGGATGACCAACCTCGTCCCGGCCGACGGGCATACATCGCAGGATGAATCGGTCGCGCTCATCGACAGCGCGCTGGTCATCTGGCCCACGTGGCTTCTGATCGACCCGCCCCCCAGCGGCGGACAACTGGTCATCGAGACCAACCCCATCGACTTTAACCCCGCCACGGACCTCGTGCCCGTGCAGCGCCCGAACGTGCCTTCCATACCCGGCGAGCCGATCGACTTTGCCATCCGCCCCGACCGCCAGGTCATCGCCTCGCTCTTTCGCCTCTCTCCCACGGTCAGCGTGCTGGAAGCCACGCCGACGCAGCACAGTCTGGTGACGATGCGCGTCACCTTCGACCGGGCGGTCGGGGTCGTCTACAACCGCTTCATGGAACTGTGCGTCCTGACGCCCACGCACGTCATCATGTACTCGACCGACGCGGGGCAGATCAGCGAACTTGGCCGCATCGCCCTTCCCTCCGGCGCCGAGCCCGTCGCGATCGAGTACCACGACGTCGCCGACGAGGTCTGGGTACTCGACGCTTCGGCCCACCGAATCCACCGCTTCGATCACCGCCTCGCGGCGCCGCGCCGCCCGCTCGAACTCACCCCGCTCGTGAACGGCGACCCGCTCGTCCCCGCTTCGGACGCGACCGTCTCGATGTCCATCGGGCGCCGCCACGGCGAGGTGTGGATCGCCAATGACCGCTCGGGGAAGATCGCCCGCTACACCCCCACGTTGGACGCCGGCGTCTACGCCCCGACGCAGATCCTCTCCGGTCCATCGCTCATCCCGACGGACGTGCAGCTCGACGGTCGCGGCCGCCTGCTCGTCGCCAGCGACGGGGGTCTCTTTGAATACGCCGATACCAACGGCGACGGTATCGTCGAGCCGGTCCCAGCCATCTACTCCGGCCCGCGCCCGCACCGCAAGTTCGAGGTCACCACCTCGCGCAGCAACGCCCTCTTTCCCGAGGCCGAACTCCCCGGCTGGCGCGACGTGCTGATCCCCGGTGAGTTCGATGAAGGATCCGTGGCCGACTGCCCCGGCGACTTCGACGGCTCGGGCGCAACCACCAGCGCGGACTTCTTCGCCTTCCTCGCCGCGTTCTTCGAGGGCCGCTTCAGTGCGGATGTCAACCGCGATGGCCTCGTCAACTCGGCGGACTTTTTCGACTACCTCACCGCCTTCTTCTCCCGCTGCTGACACCGCACCGCCTCCTCACAATCCCGCACACCATCCCCGGGACGCGCCGGATCTGCCGGCGCGTCCCGTGTTTTTAGCAGTGTCCCTGCGTACATCCGTGCAATCCACGCGTCGTGCGTACTGCGCACCGATGAGTCCATCGCGTCGCACAATCTCTTGTCGCCCACCTCCTTACATAGACTTCTTCGATGAACATCGTCTTCTTCGGCTCCGGCGAGTTCGGCATCCCCACCCTCGCTCGGCTCGCTGCGCCCGACAGTCCACACCACATCCGCGCGGTCGTTACTCAACCCGACCGCCCCGCCGGTCGAGGCGGCAAACTCACGCCGACTCCGATCGCCCTCTGGGCCGCGGCAAACCTCCCTGACACACCCATCCTCAAGCCTGAAAAAGTGAGCGATCCGGCAATCATCTGTCACCTCCGCCAATTCGCCGGCGTCGATTACACGCCCGCTCTCTCCGCCGCACCACCCATCCTCCAACCCCCACCCCACCACCCCGCCTGCTTCGTCGTCATCGCGTTCGGACAGAAAATGCCCCGAGCCCTCTTGGACGGCGTATTCGCCATCAACCTCCATGCTTCGCTCCTCCCTCGCTGGCGCGGTGCCGCTCCTATTAACGCCGCCATCCTCGCCGGCGATACCGCCACCGGCAACTCGGTTATTACCCTCGCTGACCGCATGGACGCCGGGCTGACCCTCGCGCAAAGCCAGCGCCCTATCGACCCAATGATGACGGCGGGCGAACTGCACGACCTGCTCGCCGCCGACGGACCAGACTTGGTCGATGATGTTCTTCTTTCGCACACACGCGGTACCCTTTTCCCGATCACCCAAGACGAATCGCTCGTCACCAAAGCCGCCAAGCTTTCTAAGGCGGATGGCGTCCTGGATTTCTCTCGCTCCGCCCACGAGTGCCAGCGCCGTGTTCATGGCCTCACTCCGTGGCCCGGCGTGACGGTACTCCTCGCGGACCTCTCTTTGAAGTTGCTCCGTGTGAGCGTTGAACCACCCACCAACGCCATGCTTAACGCCCACCACCAAGGCACTCTCATCAACGTGGATTCCGGCCTCGTCGCCTGTGGTTCGGGAACCGCGCTTCGGCTGCTCGACGTCCAGCCCGCCGGGAAGCGGCCTATGAAATGGGAGGCTTTCGCGCGCGGCCGAACCATCGAACGGGGCACGATGTTGAAACCGCCCGTCGGAGCAACCGAATAATCGACCACTACCTCCATGCTCACACTCTGGGACCTCATCGAGCCGGTGCTTAATCTGCGACCAAAGAAGCGGAAGGTGCCGCCTCGCCCGCAACCGGCTCTATCGCCTCAACTCCCGCACTCCGACACACCTGCCCCCCCCACCCCCCTCGAACCTTCTGCCCCAGTCATCCGATCCACTCCGCTCCACGAAACAGCGCAGGAGCGCTACGACCGAATCGTCCAGACCCTCCTCCGTGAGCACCACATCCGCGTCCGCAAGTGGCGAAAGAACATGTCAGGCATCGCGTGGTACGTCACATACCGCGACGGCTCCGTCTCCCGGCTTATTGAAACCCCGCGCCCCAAAGGCCCCATGTCCATGGCCATCTTCCTTCACGAAGTCGGCCACCACGCTATTGGATTCAACCGATTCAAACCCCGCTGCCTCGAGGAGTACCACGCCTGGGCTTGGGCTATCACGCAGATGGAAGCGATGGGCCTCAACATCACGGACGCCGTCCGTTACCGCATGTCGTCTTCTCTCTGGTACGCCGTCGATAAGGCCCGTCGGCGCGGCCTCAAACACATTCCCGCAGAACTCCTCCCTTATATCACCCGACCACTCAAGCCGCGCTCATCGCGTGCGTGAGTCACCGCGGTCAGCATCGCGGTACTATTCAATCAACCGCGAGACAACACTCAGTCAACGGCGCGTTCGAAACCTCTGTATACGAAAGCAACATGCTCGACTCTTTCAAAATGGCCGGTGCCCTCGCCGGGCTGATGAAGAACAAAGACAAACTCCGCGACACCATCGAGCGAGTCAAGCAGCGCCTCGCCGAGGCTCGCATCACCGGTGAGGCGGGCGCGGGCGCGGTCCGTGTCACCGTTGACGGCAAGATGCACGTCCACGCGGTCGAACTGATCCCATCACTCGCGGCGCATCTCACCAGTGACCCCGCCGGCAAGCGCATGGCCGAGTCCCTCATCGCCGAGGCCACCAACGACGCCATTTCCAAAGCGCAGGCCCTCGCCCAGCGCGAACTCTCCAAAGAAGCCGAAGCACTCGGCCTCCCCGCCATGCCGGGGCTGGAGGGGCTGCTGGGGGGGTGATCGGAGAAGGTAATCGGGAGGGATACCGCGCCCGCTTCACTCGTCCGGCCTATTGTATTTTCAATCTTTCTTGAAAATACCACAATGCCCACGCTTGCACTCAAACCGCCCCGTCCCTTCTCCGCAGCCGCCGCGCCCACGCGGCCCGACCCGCGTCTGGACCCCATCCGCGCCAAGGTTGCCCGCGGCGATCGCCTCTCTCTCGCCGACGGCGACCTCCTCTTTACCACGCCCGACATTTGGGGCGTCTGCGAACTCGCCGACGCGGTCCGCCGTCGGCTCCACGGCGGGGCCGCCTACTACAACATCAACCGCCACCTCAACTACTCCAACGTATGCGCCCTCTCCTGCAAGTTCTGCGAGTTCTACCGCAAGCAGGGGGACGACGGCGCGTACACCCGCGATCTGGATTACATCAAGGAAGAAACCCGCAAAGCCGTGGACTCCGGCGCGACGGAGATCCACTCCGTCGGCGGGCTGCACCCCACGCTCCCATTTTCCTACTACACCGACATGATCGGCGCGATGCGCGACACCGCCCGCTCCCTCGGTTCAGAGTTGCACGTCAAGGCTTTCACTGCGGTCGAGGTCGTCCACCTCGCGCGCATCGCCAAGCAGTACAAGGGCGCCAGTGCCCCCGGCGACGAGGGCCGCGCCGCCCGGCGCGAGGGGATCCGCTGGGTGCTGTCGCGGCTCAAGGAGGCCGGGCTTGGCTCGCTCCCCGGCGGCGGGGCCGAAGTCTTCGACGACCGCGTCCACGACGAGGCCTACAAGGGCAAGATCCGCTCCGACGTCTGGCTCGATGTCCACCGCGTGGCGCACGAACTCGGCCTCAACACCAACGCCACGATCCTCTACGGCCACATCGAGTCCCGCCACGACCGCCTCGTCCACATGGACATGCTCAGGCGGGCGCAGGACGAAGCGCTGGCACGACTTGGGTACGCGAGCCAAGGACTTTCCACGCCGACGATGAGCGAGTCTGGGGGGGCGAGCGAATCGTCGGGTTCTACGGACGCTTCGGACCCTTCCGGGCACCTGGGCTACCTCGAAGATACCTTCCACGCCCCCATCATCACCCTCACCCGCCCCGGCACGCCCCTCCCCGAACACATCGCCTTCGCGCCTTCTTCTTATTCTTCTTCTCGATCCCTCGATCCCTCGATCCCTTCACGGCTACTACCAAACCATCATCCCCCTCCCCTTTTTCCCCGACGGCTCCGACCTCGAAGCCCTCCCCGGCCCCACCGGCTTGGAAAACCTGCGGACCCTCGCCGTGGCGCGGCTGATGCTCGACAACCTCCCGCACGTCAAGGCCTTCTGGATCATGCAGACGCTGCCGATGGCGCAGTTGATGCTCCAGAACGGCGCCGACGACATCGACGGCACCGTCGTCTGGTACGACATCACCAAAGTACCGCAGGGATCCAGCGGCGGAAACGCAAACGCAACAGGGGGAGGGGGGGGCACCCACCAGGAAGTCACCGTCCGCACCCTCCACAAGGCGATCCGCGACGCGGGCTTCGAGCCGATCGAACGCGACACGGTGTATCGACGGGTGAAGCGGGAAGGAAAGAAGTGGAGCGTAATCGTATAAGAGGAATCGTCGCGTGCGCTGGGATCAGCCAATCCCGAAATCGGAACACATCGTGCCGGCGATCGCGTTATCAACCGCGATGGGATGCTGGTTCGGCGCTTCGTGCGGATTCGTGGTGGGGCTGGGCACTCGCTCTGTAGGCTCGCCGAACCCGATCCCCGAGGCCGTGTACAACGCTCTCTTCGGTGTGATCCTCGGTGCTTGGATCGGGTGCGCCGCCGGACTCGCGGCCAGCCCCGCCTTGGCGTTTGCGTTCATCCGTGGGATCAGCCGGAGGCAACACCTTTGGCTCGTGATCCTCACCACGAGCGCGAGCATCGCCTCGCCCTTCGTGCCGGTCGCGGTTGATCTTGTGGGCCGGTGCATCGGCTTCTCGGTTGCCGTGTACATCGCGCTGTGCATCCTGTTGGGCTTGTTCGCGCGGCGGACGAAGCAACTACCACCCGCCCGAGTGACCCCCACAGCATGACCACGCACGGAAAGAAACACCGGCCTCGGTCCATCGCCACCGCCGCGTTACACCACGAGTACCGTGACCGACGCGACATCGTGTAACGTACAACACCGTGCAAAGCGGCCCACAGGCAGCCGCCGCACCGGCCCTCCCATCTCCTAGCCGACAAGGCAGGCACCCATGGCACTCTCGAAGCCCATCGCAGAGTTCGCCCGCTACTCGATGTTCTTCGGCGCGTGCTTCGGTGTGCTCGGGGCGACGGGTAACTTCTTTGATTACGACCGAGACGGATTGGCGGGCGTGTTCAAGGCGTTCTTGTTCAGCCTGTTCACACTCCACGCACCCGTAGTAGGCGCGATCGTCGGGCTTCTGACAACCCCGGCATTGGCCTTTGCCAGAAGAGGAACGCCGCGCGACCTAGCCCTCATCGTCTTCCCCACGGGCGCGGCGTCGTTTATCATCGGCATGGCGACGCGACACCTCGGCGGCCCTGTCATGTGCATGGTCTTCTCCGGCATGTTTTACGTTGGCGTCTGCCTCATCGTCGGCAAGCGCGCCGAAGCGGCGTACCGCCTCCGCACCGACCCCACGCGCTGCCAC
>JBGSIF010000213.1:0-7657 GCA_041742635.1 Phycisphaerales bacterium | reverse complement strand
GCGCGGGCGATGGCAAGCCCGACAGGAGCGGCGAGCCGCCCGCCCCGTGCTGGGTCGTGCCGGTCGATTGCGTCGATGATGGCCCGGATCGAGATGTTGAGCAGTCGCTGGGCGAGCGGGCGCGGGATTTCGACCAGGTCCGAGCCGACGTGGACGCGCAGGCTTTTGAGCAGCAACGGGATGTGCATGAACACAAGCCGTCGTTTGAGTCCCGCGGCCCAGCGCAGGTCGGTCTCTATGCGGTCCAGCGCGGCGGCGGTGGGATGATGCCGGGAAAGGGCACCGGTTGCGGCGCGAGCGCGGTGAACCAGCAGCAAGTACGCCCCGGCGATGGCTCGTTCGCTGGCGGGGTCCGAGGTCGTGTACGCCGCGGCGTGTGCCATCAGGTCCGCAAGTGTTCGCGGCGGTTGGTCAGGCACGGTCGGTCCCAGCATGAACCGAGCGGCGGGGTGATCGAGCGTGCGGTCGTCGGGTGTGCCGGGCGGGGTGGATGAAGCGGCGAGTTCGCCGAACGCAGTGTAGTCGATCGATTGCAGGCCTCGGGCGCGCCCGAGGAGGATGGCGCGGTAGACCGCGGGCTTGGTTTTGCCGAACCGTGCCGCGAGCCGATCGGCTTCGATTCCCCATGCAAACGCGCGGGCGATCAGCCGGAGATGTTTGGCGGTGAGCGGGCCTGGATCGGTGAATGGCGAAGGAGCGGTGATTGCGTGTTCTGATGCTGAAGCGACCGGGCGAAGCGGATGCGTTGGCGGTGGGATGAAGCATCGGCGCAGCAGGAGTCGGACGGCTTCGTGCGAGCGTCCGTGCCGCTGGGCGAGGCGCTGCGCGACGCGGCTGAGCGACCAGCCCAGCCGCGATCGGTACCTGCTTGCTTGTCGGACGAGTTTGGCTTCCAAGTCTTGATCGATGCGAGAGAAGCCGCGAGCGGCGGCGAGGCGAGCCGCGTGGTGCGCCTCGAACTGCTGGACCGCCGCGAGCCGGAAGTACAGCCGGGCTTTGCGCGTGGGGGTCTGAACCCGGCGAGCGGAAAGGCCTTCGCGTCGATAGCGGTCCAGCGATTTGCGGCTGATGCCCCAGCGGGCGCACAGCGAGGGTGCGTCGAGCCACTCGGCGGGTTCGATCCTTGGCAGTTCGTCTTCCTGTATCCCCGCTACTTCACAGAGCCGTTCGACGAGAATCGAAAGGTCCGCAACGAGCGAGCGTCCCGGCAGCAGCCCCCGAGAAAGGTTCGCCGCGGGGCTGGGCGCGGCGACGGCGACGAGTGAGGCGGGACGGCGCGGGGAGTTCTTTGAGGGATCTTTGCCGGACGCGGGCAGCTTGCGTCCAGAAGATTCGGGCGATGTGGGCGCACGGGGGTTGTCGGTTCGGTACCCGGTGATACGAAAGATGAGCCAATCTTCGGGGTAGGCCTGATCGAGCGAAGCCGGCACGGCGAGTTCGGCGCAGAGAGCCTCGATGCGTTCGATCTGGCGGCGGAGCGTGGCCGGGGGAACGAAGCGGAGTTGGCGTTCCAAGTCCTGAATCGCGTGGAGTTGCAGCCGGGGGAGCGGGGGCACGAGCAAAGGGTACGACGTAGAGAGTGGACCGGGCGTCTCGCCCGGGTGCTGGACGTTCACTTCCGGGCGTGACGCCCTGTCCACTTATCGCAGCAGGCTCCGATGTTCTGCTTACTTCTTCTTGTCGCCCGGGAACAGGTCTTTGAGACCTTTATCGAGTACGTCCTTGACGGCGTCTTCGGCTTTTTTGGCGGTGTCTTGGAGGGCTTTTTTGCCGGCTTCTTCGATCGTGCCCTTGGCGTCGCCGAGGACTTTCATGCCCAGGTCTTTCACCCCGTCGAGGTTGGCGAGGGAGCCTTTGAGGTCGCCTAGGAAGTCGGCGGGGAGAAGCCCGCCGCCTTTGTCGGCGGCGGCGCCGAGGACGGCCTGCACGATGATACTGACCAGTTCGCTCATGGTCACACCCGAGCCGGCGACGCCGGTGCCGGTCTTGCCGACATCGGCGAGTTTGATCTCGTCGATGGGGATGTTGACCTTGGTGAGTTCGCCGATCGCGCCGGGGCCGCCGAAGAGGTCTACTTGCACGTTGACGTTCTTGATGGACAGATCACGGATGATGAAGCGGCGTTCGTCGGTAGACGCGGGTTTGGTGGTGGGGGACGAGCCTTTGAGTTTGTCGAGGTTGGCGAGGATGACTTTGTAGTTGGTGCCGGCGTCGCCGCGTTTTTCGAGATTGACGCTCAGGCGGTCGAGTGAAAACGAAGGGAGTTCCACGGTCTGCTGGCTCAGCGTGCTCAGCGACACCGCCACACCCCCTGTGCCCAGGGAGAGGAAGTGCGGCGACGTGAACCCGGGCGGGTTGCCGACATGGAGGTCCGACATCGAAAAAGTGCCCCCGAGGAGTCCCACGTCGGCGGCGGCGAGTGTTGTCGGAACGCCCAAGGCGTAGGTCGCACCTTTTTCGATACCCGTGCGAGCAAGAGCGTCGATCCGGAAGGCGGCGAAGACCAGACCTCCGATAACCAGGAGTAGCAGGAGCAGGACGACGCCGATGAGCCGCTTGATGAACTTCATGGTGAATGAAAGGTGCGAGGGCGCGTGATGGCAAGGGCTAGACCGGGTGCCCGAAATGGGTGGTGGCGGTCGGGGGTAGGGGGGGGTAGTGAGGGCGCGATCGAGCGTGGCTACGCCGTCGGTCGGGTTTCGATGACGTGCGAGTTTGTTGGGTCGTAGATATAGAGCGTGCCGGGCTGCTCGCTCGTACGGCACGGTTTGTGCGCGCCGTCGCAGAACGGGAATTTTTTCGATAGCCCACAGGCACAGATGAAGATCGGTTTGTCCGGATCCAGCGTCTTGGGGTCAATTTTGATCGGGTCGGTGGCGGCGTGATGGGCAAGACGGGGCATGGCGGATCCTTTGATGGAGTTGCGAGCGTCAAAGCGGGTAGTGGCAAACTGGGTCGGTGAGCGAAAAAGGGGGGGTCGTAACGAGCCGAGAAACAATTCGGCTTGTAATTCGCACAATTTTCTTGTATGTTGTAGGTACGACTGCACCCTGAGTGGCGATGGGTGCGGCTTCGCCCGCATTCGTAGGCGAAGGTCGGAACGGTCGCCAGAACCAAGGAGGCCTTATGAAACGGTGTTTGAGTTTCTTGACGCTTGTCGGCTGCGCAGTCTTCGCGGGTAGCGCGAACGGGCAATCCGAGAGCAAGCACATGACGCATGTGAAACAAGCGAACGACCCGACGGTCCAGTATCTGCTGCCGGGTACGCCGCTGGCTCCGCGTGGCGAGCCGCAGACTCTCTGCACGCTCAGTGAGAACGACAACTGCCAGGTGATGGAATGGGTCGATGGCGATCGTGTTACGGGGACTTCGCTGGGTTCGATGGGCGTCGGGAGCGCCGTGAGTCTGAACCGAGTCGCGGATCACTTCCGCACCGGCGGTGCCGGTGGCACGGTCACGTCGGTCTGCTGGTGGGGGACATACGGAACGGCTTGCGGTGCCGAGCCGTTGCCTGCCAACGATCACTTTTTCGTCACGATCTACGCGCGGGGAGTCGATGGTGCTCCCGCGGCCGTGATCGCCACCTTCGAGCAAGGCGTGAGCATGAACGTCAGCCGCCGTGATATCTGCGGCGCGCTCAGCCGCTCGACCACCGAATACTCCGCCACCCTCACCGGCGGCGTCACGGTCGATCCCGACACCTGCTACTTCATCGAAATCCGCAACCCCGTCAACGCGATCACCAACCCCGGCACGGCCAGTTGGTTCTGGTCGCACACGGCTCCGGCGACCGACGGCTCGTGCTTCAACGACATCGGTTCCAACGGGTACGACCCGGTTCAGGACATCGTCTCGGCCAACTCCGATCGCGCCTTCTGCGTCGGCATCACCCTCGATGTCTTCGGCACGCAGGCCTGCCTTGGCCCCCCACCCCCCCCGATTTGCGAGAACGACACGGCCAACGGCCAGGCTCGTGACCCGGGCGTAAACAACGGCGGGTTCTCCGCTTCTCCCAGCGCTAACGCGGTTGGCCTCCAACTCGCCGAGGGCATCCAGTTCGCCAACACCGTCACGCTGAACAGCGTGTGCTTCTGGGGCTTCTGGGTTGCGCAGGACAACACCCAGCCCACTGGGCCGGCCCAGCCGATCTTTGATCTCACGTTCTTTGCCAATAACAACAACCAGCCCGGCACCATCATCGCGCAGTACCAGGTCGGTACCGGCGGGACGGCCGTCTTCCGTCAGGGCACCAACTACCGGCTCGAGTTCCCCGACACGATCCTCGCGGCGGGGACGTGTTACTTCTTCTCCGTCTCCATCCGTACCGAGTTTGCTGACCCGAACTTCAACCTGCGTTGGGTGTGGGGCTTGACGAGCGCCGGTCCGAACGGAAACGGGCGTGTGCAGTCTCGCGTCGCCGGCGGTGCGGCACCGGGCGCGTGGGCCGACCAGAACTTCGGCAACGCGGCCATTGCCAACATCTATTACCTTTTCAATGACGGGCCTTCGATCCCGACCAACTGCCCGCTCCAGACCGGCGCGTGCTGTATCAACGGCGTTTGCTCCGTGGTCACCAGCCAAGCGTCCTGCACCGCGCAGGGCGGCGTGTTCCAGGGTCTGGGCACTACGTGCAACGCTTGCGTCTGCCAGCCCATCCCGGGCAACGACAACTGCGCCAACGCGGTGACGATCACAGGCACCGGCGCGTTCCCCTTCGATAACTGCAACGCGACCTCCGACGGTACAGATACGTGCGACGCGACAAGCGGGCGTGACGTGTGGTTCCGCTGGAGGGCGCCGTGCGACGGCGACTTCGTCTTCGCCGGTTGTGACAATGGCGCCACCGCGACTGCCGACCTGGTCTTCTCGGTGTTCGATGCCTGCGGCGGCACGCAGGTCGGGTGCGACGACGACGGCTGCGTCGCCGGCGGCCCCTCTCGCGTGACCTTCAGCGCGACCAACGGGACGGTGTACACGCTGCGTATCGCCAGTTTCGGCGGCGGTGCGGGCGAGAGCGCCCGCTTCTCCATGAGCCGTGTTGGTGGGGACTGCCCCGTCGGCAATCCCTGCCCCTGCAACTGGAACATGGATGGCGCGCTTAACTCCCAGGACTTCTTCGACTTCCTCACCGCCTTCTTCGCGAGCAACGCGGATATCAACATGGACGGCTTCACCAACTCTCAGGACTTCTTCGACTTCCTGACCTGCTTGTTCGCTCCGCCGGCCGGATGCCCGTAATCGGGTCGCGTTCGCCGGATGAATGCATAGTTCTAGTCGATTGTGATTGACACTCAGCCCCCGTCCAACTGGACGGGGGCTTTTTCGTGTGCGTCGATGCTTCGATGGACTGGAAACAGACGGAGCGAGTGTCGTATACCGATTCTACTTCACGCCGGACTCTCGACGGTTTCCATGATGCGCCGCAGGATCTCGGCGGCGATATCTCCGGCACGCCGTCCGCTATTGCTACCGCTGTAGGACTTGGTGATGATCCGGTGCGCGCAGACCGGGATCAGGTTGCTGGTGATGTCCTCGGGGATGACATAATCGCGTGCGGAGAGTACGGCTGTGGCGCGGGCGGCCTGAGCGAGCGCGAGCGCGCCGCGTGGGGAAAGCCCCAGCCGCAGTTCGTCGGTCCGGCGCGTTGCCCCTGCGAGCGCGATGATGTAATCGATCAGCGACTGCTCCATGCGAACCGCGTCGGCCTGTTTTTGGAGTGCGATGACCTCGGCGCCGTCCATCACCGGGCGGAGGTGCTGCAAAGCGTTGTCGGCCGGGCGGAGGCTGAGCACTCGTGCCTCGTCCGCCGGGCTTGGGTATCCAAGGCTGATCCGCATGAGGAAGCGGTCGAGTTGGTTTTCCGGGAGCAAGTAGGTGCCTTCAAAGTCGTCGGGGTTCTGTGTAGCGACGATCATGAATGGCTGGTCGAGCCGGTACGTGAAGCCGTCCACGGTGACGGTGGCTTCGTTCATCGCTTCGAGCAGCGCGGTCTGGGTGCGGGGCGGGGTGCGGTTGATCTCGTCGGCCAGCACGATGCTGGCGAAGATGGGGCCTTTATTGAACTCGAAGTGCCCCGCGGTGCCAGTTGCGCCGCGGGGCGACGCGCCGTTTAGCCCCGCGGCTTCAGCCGGTGCATTCACGGGAGGCCCGGGCCGGTAGATGCTCACGCCCAGGATGTCGCCGGGGAGCATATCGGGGGTGAGTTGGATACGAGAGAAGGAGCAGTTGATGCTCCGAGCCACCGCGCTGGCCAGCACCGTTTTGCCCACTCCGGGGACGTCTTCGATCAGGACGTGCCCGCGTGCGATCAGGCAGCACATGATTCGGTCGATGGCCTCGGCGTTCCCGAGGTACACACTGGCGATGGCGGCGCGGAGTCGTTCGAGTGGGCTTGGCATGGCGAGGTTCGTGGTCGAAGCGGGCGGTGAGGACAAAGAAGGCGTGGGCGGCGAAGCAAGTGGTGTCGAGTGGAGGCTCGCCATCGAGTCGGATCCTTTGCGCATTGGAGGAATGAGAGTGTATGGATGCCGGGGCGGATGGGGGTGATGGGTCAACGTGTGCGGCGCGGTAGTGGGTTGGATGTAGAAAAGGAATGGAGCCTGCTTGGTGCTCACAGAGCGATACGCCGGGGGTTCTTGAAAGTTGCGTGCCGGAATCCGTGATATCGTGGAACCGGTTGATCCACCCCGCACTCATCCCGCGAAACCGTGGGGGGTGGTTTCCGACAGAGGGACCACGATGAACGCCGAACTAGACCCCGATAACACGATGCTCAACCAACCGCCCCCTCCGCCACCCCGGGCGAGTTTCGAGCCTGTCGCCCTCTCGCAGCGGGTCACATCCGTGGACACGCTCCGGGGGTTTGCGCTGCTGGGCATTTTAGTGATGAACATCATCGCGTTCGCGTACCCGAGCATGGCGTATATGAACCCGGACCTGGAGTCCCTTCGGCCCTACGCCGGCGAGTTCGCGGGCGCGAACAAAGCCGTATGGTGGATGGCTCACACGTTCTTCGATATGAAGATGATGTCCATCTTCTCGATGCTGTTCGGCGCGGGGCTGGTCCTGATGAACGAGCGCAGCACGAGCAAATACAGCGGCGTCGCGGGGGGCGACCGAACGAGCTTCTCGGGGGTGTATTACCGCCGACTCATGTGGCTGTTCCTGATCGGCATGATCCACGCGTACCTGATCTGGTGGGGCGACATCCTCGTCGCGTATGCCTTGTGCGGCTTGCTGCTGTACCCCTTGCGCCGGATGAAGCCGGTGTGGTTGATCGTGATCGGATCGATCGTGGCGATGGTTGCGGTGGTGATCGGCTTGGGCTTCGGCGGAGCCATGGAATATGTACGCACCCAAGCCATCGAAGCCCAGCGGATCCTCGACGCTGGTGGCACCCCCACCGACGCCCAACGAAGCATGCTCAACTCATCGGCGGAGATGATGAAGGGGATGAACCCGCCTGCCGAGGACATGAGCAAGGCGATCACGAATATGCGGGGTTCCATCGGTGAAGTCCTAGCAGCCCGTTGAAGAACCCGCGCAACCGCCGGGCCGCCATGATGGTACAACATGGCGGCGGGCAGAGGCGGCGGGGGCGGTGGCGGAGATCGTGCGATGGCGTTGGGCAAGCGGGATGGCGAGCGTCAGGATGACA
>JBGSIF010000212.1:0-1654 GCA_041742635.1 Phycisphaerales bacterium | reverse complement strand
GGGCGTCACGGCCCCCGCGCGCCAGTGGCGGCTGTGCGTGCTGATCACCGCGTCGATGTGCGAGCACACGCCGTGGGAAGAGGTGGCGCGAGAATGCGTACTCGCCGGGGCCGATTGCCTCCAACTCCGAGAGAAGGAACTAGACGACCGCGAGTTGCTGCGCCGGGCGCGCGCGCTGGTCGCGATCGCCCACGAGAACGGGCACTCACCGCGGGCGAATGTGATCGTCAACGACCGCCCGGACATCGCCGTGCTGGCGCGCGCGGACGGGGTCCATCTCGGGCAGGCGGACCTGCCGATTCAGGAAGTGCGCAAACTTGTCGGGGGGACGATGCTGATCGGCGTATCGACGGGTGATATGGATCAGGCGCGGCGAGCGGCCCACGAGGGGGCGGATTACATCGGGGTCGGCCCCATGTTCCCGACGACGACGAAGCACAAGCCGGTGATCGCGGGTCCATCGTATTTGGAGGAAGTGCTCGCGGACCCGGTGACACGGCGGGTGCCGCACCTGGCGATCGGGGGGATCACACCGCAGAACGTGGGAGAACTGGGGAAGATTGGATGCCGCGGGGTGGCGGTGTCGGGGGCGGTGTCGGGGGGGGTACGGGGGGCGGCGCAAAAAAGACAGCGCCCGGCTGTGGCGTGCCAGGCGCTGTTGTACGGCCTCGCCCCGACGCACTGAGGCGAACCGCAAGAGGAGGTTGTCTGCGGTCGAGGTCGCCCGGATCGGCGACGGCCCGACGACGGTCATCAATCAGTCGTGCAAACGCCGTGCCCGCGATTGCAGTGCCCAGTTCGGGGGATATTCTTTGTCCACAACCTGCATTCCACACCTTATAAAATGCAAATCACCACACAAGGTGGCCAATACTCGCCACTCGATCATGGTGAGAGTTCGCCATCTATTCAATCGACGGTCCGAAACACCCGGAACACGGCACGTCATTCGGCGTGTCGTGAGCGCCGCGGCAGGCACAGGCCCGAGTAAACGCTCACCAATCGAACGAATGGCAGGGATAAGCACCCCGAATCGGCATGGAATCATGGACCCGGCGGTGAACGGCTGGAACAATGCCGCATGTCGCGTCTGGACAAACTGACGAAACTACTGGACGCAGACCCGGCGGATGCGTTCTTGTTGTACGGGATCGCGCAGGAACACGCCACACTCGGGGACCACGACGCGGCGTGCGGGTTTTACACGCGGTGCCTCGCGGCGGACCCGGCGTATCTCTACGCGTACTACCACAAAGCGGTGTCGCAAAGCGAGGCGGGGGACGCGGTGGGGGCGGCGGCGACGCTGAAAGCCGGGATCGACCGGGCGACGGCGGCGGGTGATGCCAAGGCGCTGGGGGAACTGCGGGTGCTACTGGACTCGCTGGAATGATCACCGGAGCGTCGATGGATGGACGGGGGCTGGGATCAGAGACTTCTTCTTGATTGAGCGTGCATGAGTGCTGAGCCTGGGCAACCTGAGCAGATCGTTCTTCGGATCGCCCCGAGCCACCGCGCGCCGGACGTGATGGCGGTGCGCGTCGGGACCGCCGATCAGACGGACACGGCGAAGGGGCGTCTGGGGCGGCTGGCGGCGGCGATCTCATCGAAGGGGGTCGAGATGCTGGGGCTGGAGGTGGGGCAGGCGTGAACGGCG
>JBGSIF010000211.1:0-6910 GCA_041742635.1 Phycisphaerales bacterium | reverse complement strand
GGGTCACGATCGTTTCCAGGTCCGCCCCCGACCAACGCGACCGCGCCAGCAATCCATGCACCCGCGCCCGCGCCATGATCCGCCCGATGAACCGCTCCGAGAACTCGGCGATCGAATCCACGCTCCGCGCCGTTTGATCTGCGATCGACAGCACGATCGCCAGGTTGTTCTTCACTCGATGATCGAGTTCGCGCATCATCATCGACCGCTGGGTTTCATCACGCCGGCGCTGACTGATGTCGCGCACGATCCCCAGGAACCGCCCGTCCCCGAGTTTCTTCGCGCTGATCTCCACCGGGAGCGTCGAGCCGTCTTTGCGTCGCAGCCGCCGCTCCGACAGAATGTGCATCCCGGTGTGCAGGTCGGCGGTGCGCAGCGGGCGTGTATCGATCTCATCCAGCACGATCAGGTCGGAGACCTGCTTGGCCCGCAGTTCATCGACGGTGTACCCCAGCATGTCCAGCCCCCGCCGGTTGGCCTCCAGGTACCGCCCCCCCAGGTCGGTCACGAAGATCCCGTCCGACGCCTGCTCCACCAGTTGGTGGTACTTGGCCTCGGTCTTGATATGGGCCTCGGCGACGAGTTGCCGCTCTCGCACGGCGGCGCCGATCAACAGCCCCGTGCTCGCCAGCGATACCAGGAAGATCGACACGTTCGCCAGCACCTCGCTCGACGATCCGAGATCGTCGGCGAACGGACCGGCCCCGTGGAGCGTGCCCCGGATCGTGATGAACGCAAACCCGGCGACCGCCGTCGCCGTCCCTCGCACCCCGAACCGCATCGCCGCCCACACCATCGGCGGGAACATCAGGAACGCAAACGGGAAGTCCACTTGCTCCGTTTCCGCCACCGCTCGGAAACAGCAATGATCGATCAGCAGCATCACCGCGCCGAAGCCGATGACCTCGACCACGGCCAGAACCTTGATGCTCAATACTCCCGGCTTCACCCACGCGAGCATCAGCGGCGCGATCAGCACGCACCCCGTTAGATTTCCAGACCACCACACGAAACTCGCACGATCCAGCACGATCGATTCCAGCCCGCCGGTGATTTTCAAGGAAAGCAGCCAGAACGCCAGGCTGATCAGCGGGCAGATCGCCCCCCCGACGACGATGAGCATCACCGCGTCGCGCACCCGGCGCAGACCCACGTCGAACTTCAATCCGTGCCGAAGCCATGCCGCCGCGGCGACCGCTTCGAGCGAGTTGCCGGCCCCGACGATCAGTCCAGTGGTCGCGCGACCGGCCTCCGCGTCGCCCGGGAGCACCGCGATGACGATCACATTGCCAACGAGGATCATCGGCCAATACCGCACGCCCCACAGCAGCAGCGATGCCAGCGCGAACCCGGTCGGGAGCCACACAGGCGAACCGATCCCCTCGAAGTGAGCCGAGACAAGCAGGCACACTCGCCCCAGGCCAATGTACCCGAGTGTCAACAGGGCGAGAATGACGAGGTACAACACGACTCCCCGCGCGCGAAAGGGTGTGATAGTTTCAGCGACGTGTGCAGGTGCGTCGCGGTCTTCGGTGCGGTCGCCAGCGCGGTGCATCGGGGCAACTCCATCGAGCCAGAAAGGTCGAGCCTCGCCGGGCAGAGTCTAGCCAAACTTGGCACGCGGCACCCAGGGCGACCGCATTATTATCAAGCGCGAGCATGTGAACGCGGAGGCCGCGGAGAGCGCCGAGAACGAAACACGCCGAATCCAGTTCTGGTTTCAAACTCGTTTCTCACTCCGCGATCTCGGCGTACTCCGCGTTCAGTTTTTCTCGTGGAGAATCCGGTTGCCCTCACGCGGCACCAGACGGGCGCAAGATGATCTACTCCCGGCATACACTAGCGCGATATGGGAATCACACAGTTGCAATCGCTCGGCGTCACCCTCGATCCTCGCTTTGTGCCCGCTTCGCAGGCCGCCTCCGCGGGCACCGGCGTGATTGTCAGCCGCAACCCGGCGACTCACCAGGTCCTCGGTGGTGTACGGCTTGACGACACCGCGTCGTATGACCACACCATCGCGGGCGCCGTCGAGTCTTTCAAAGACTGGCGATCCGTTCCCGCGCCCGTCCGCGGGCAGGTTGTGCGGGCGATCGGCGAACAGTTCCGAAAGCACAAGCAAGCCTTGGGCGAACTCATCGCGCTCGAAATGGGCAAAATCCGTGCCGAAGGGCTTGGCGAAGTCCAAGAAACCATCGACATCGCCGATTTCGCCGTCGGGCTTTCTCGCCAGTTGCCCGGGCTTACCATCCCCAGCGAACGCGCCGACCACCGCATGATGGAACAGTGGCATCCGCTCGGGATCGTCGGCGTCATCAGCGCGTTCAACTTTCCCAACGCCGTCTGGGCGTGGAACGCGATGCTCGCCGCCATCTGCGGCGACATCACCATCTGGAAACCCAGCCTCCTCACGCCCCTCACTTCCCTCGCCACCAATCGCATCGCCGATGCCGTCGCTACCGCGATGGGGCACCCCGGCGTCTTCCGCCTTATCATGGGTACCGACGATGTGATCGGTGAACGCTTCATCGCAGATCGGCGGATCCCTCTGATCTCCGCTACAGGTTCGTGCCGCATGGGCCGGCGCGTCGGGCAGGTTGTCGCGGGCCGGCTCGGCCGCGCACTACTCGAACTCGGTGGCAACAACGCCGTGATCGTCCACGAAGACGCCGATCAGGAACTCGCCCTACGTGGGATCCTCTTCGCCGCCGTCGGTACCTGCGGCCAGCGCTGCACATCGACCCGCCGTCTGATCATCCACCAGAAGATTGCCGATTCGTTCATCGCCCGGCTCGCTACCGCGTACAAATCCGTCCGCCTCGGCGATCCCATGGAAGACGGAACACTCGTCGGCCCACTCGTCAACGAACGCGCCGTCGAGGGGTATCTCCACGCGGTCGCCGAAGCGAAATCGCAGGGCGGTACCCTCGTCGTCGGCGGCAAGCGCGCGAACGTGCTTTCCAAATCCGGCCAGCCTCTCCCCGGCGGGTTCGTCGAACCGACCATCATCCGTGCCCCCTCCAACAACCACCTGCCCATCGCCAAGGATGAGACCTTCGCCCCGATTCTCTATGTGTTTACGTACACCACCCTCGACGAAGCGCTCTCGATGCACAACGCCGTGGATCAAGGCCTGAGTTCCGCTCTCTTTACTGAAGGGCTACGATCCGCCGAGCGGTTCCTCTCCCCGTCGGGCACTGATTGCGGGCTGGCATATATCAACCTCGCAACCAGCGGGGCCGAGATCGGCGGTGCGTTCGGCGGCGAAAAGGACACCGGTGGCGGACGTGAGTCCGGATCCGATTCATGGAAGGCCTACATGCGCCGTCAGACATGCACCATCAACTACGGCGGGAAGTTCGAACTTGCACAGGGGATCCGCTTTGAATGAGCCTAGAACCGAAACGAGGTCTGATGTGAGAGTCGCCGACCCCCTTGCCGAAGCCGTTGTCGCACAGGTCCAGTCCGGCATGATTGTCGGGCTGGGAACGGGCCGTACCGCCTCGCGCGGCGTACTCGCCCTCGCCCACCGGGTGCAGGAAGAGGGGCTGGAGATCCAGTGTGTTCCCACCAGCCACGCCACCGAAACCCTCGCCCGCAGCCAGCGCCTTCGCCTCGCCGACTTCGCCATGATCGAGCGTATCGACATCCTCTTTGACGGCGCCGACGAGGTGGACGGCAAACTCCGGATGCTCAAGGGTGCCGGCGGCGCGATGACGCGCGAACGCATCGTCGCCCACGCCGCCGACAAACGCGTCTACATGGTCAGCGAGAACAAACTCGTCGATCGGCTCGGCAGCAAAACCACCCTCCCCATCTGCGTCATCGCCTTCGGCCTGGCTTCCATCCGTGAACACCTCCGTTCCCTCGGCTTCTCCGGCGTCGTCCGCCGTACCAGCGACGGCCAACTCTTCCTCACCGACAACGGCAACCTCGTCGTCGATGTCACCATCGACGACCAGAACGTCGAAGAACTCGCACGCCTCCTGGACTCCGTCCCCGGCGTCGTCGACCACGGCCTCTTCCTCAACGAGTGCGACGAACTCCACATCGAGCGCGCCGGTGGAAAGACCATCGAAAAGATTGTCCGCAGCGAGATGAAATAGCACGCCCCTCGGAGTGCGAGGTTCCCACTCGTTTCGGATGAAACGGGCCCACTGGCCGATTGTAAGCCCTTGACATGTCCGAGTACGACCACTCCAATCTCGCGTGTCCTACCTGCGGGTACAACATTACAGGACTGCCGCTCCATCAATGCCCGGAGTGTGGCAAGCCGTTCGACCCAGCAACGCTCGCGCCACCCACTGCGCTCGACCGCCCCTTGATCGCCGCGTTCTCGTATTGCCTTTTGAGCATCGCCGTCTGGGTAGTTGGAATTCTGAGTCAGGTACGTTTCGACGCGCTCAACATTCTCGCCTTGTGGGTGCCCTACGTGATGACGCTTTGCTGGGTGGGCTTGCTGATATGTTGGCGAATCTACGCTCGCCCGATGCGACGCAAAGGCAGACTTTGGCCGGAGAAGGTCGTGCTGTTCGCCACATGGATCGCCGGTTCGCTCTTTCTTCTACTCTTGGCTGCATTGCTACTCGCCGGGTGAGTCATACCGAGATCCGCCCCATCATTTCTAGCCACGAACCCTTGCGTGCCTCACGCCCGCCCAAACCGCTTCTCCAACTCCTTGATCGTGAGCCGGATCGACGTCGGCCTCCCGTGCGGGCAGTTGCTCGAGCGTTCCACGCTCTCCCGCAGGCGTAGCAGGTCGCGCAGTTCCACCTCGCTCATGTGGTCTCCGGCTTTGATCGCCGCCTTGCACGCCATCATGTCCAGCACTTCGTGCAGCACCGCTTCGTCCCCCGGCACGGGCAACGTCGCCGCGTTTCCATGCCCCGCGTTCGACCCCGCCGACAACCCCAGCCCCTCGTCGTCGAACCGCTCAAGCAACTCGGCGACGAACTCGCCGGGATCGACACCTCGATCGAACAAAAACGTCGGGAACGCCTGCACCCCGACCTCCCCCGGCCCGATCGGCTCGAGGTGAATCCCGATCCGCGACAGCATCGGCCCGATTTCCTCCAGCCGCTCCATGATCCGCCGCGGCGGCCGCACCACGCTCGGCACCAGCATCCGCTGGCTCTCCAGGTCCGCCGCCCGCACACGCCCCAGTAGGTGCTCGAACATCACCCGCTCGTGCAGCGCGTGCTGATCGATAATAAGTATCCCTTGCTCGTCTTGCGTCACAACATAACTATTATGAATTTGTAATATTCGATCCGTTGGAAACGCGGCGGGCAACCCCCGATCACCGCTTTCATTCCGATTTCCATCACTCGCCGTGCGAGTTTCCAACTCGCTCCCTTGCATCTCCGCCTCTGCACGCAACTCAGTACCTTTGAGCGGTTGGGATACCCGTTGCTCGGATTGCATCGCCTCGCGGATCGCGTCGTATGATAGTCGCCCTCCCGCCTGTTCAGGGATCGACCGTCGGAAGTAGTCCGCAAACCCCATCGGGCCCAATCCTCGCGGCGGACCGACGCGCTCTCGCCCGCTCACCTCACGCTCACCCCCGCTCCACCCTCCTCTACCACCTCCCGCCATGTCTCCCGTGGCCGGCATCGCCCGATACGGCACCGTCGCTTTGGGTGTGAGGTCCGCGCCACGCAGCGCATCGCGTATCGCACGCAGCACCACTCCATGCACCAGCGAACTGTCTCGGAACCGCACTTCCGTCTTGGCCGGGTGCACGTTCACATCCACCGCGCCCGGGTCCATCTCGATCATCACGACCGCCGTCGGGTACTTCCCAGGTTCGATCAGCCCCCGGTACGCCTCGCGGATCGCGTGCTGGATCGTCTTGTCCCGGATCGGGCGACCGTTCAAGAACACATGCTGGCTCTTGGCCGTCGCTCGTGCCAGTACCGGCAGCCCCACCAGCCCCCACAGTGCCACCCCACGCGCGTCGTCGAACTCGTCCGCGCTGGCGACGACGAACTGCTCTGCGAGTTCTTCCCCCAGCACCGCCAGCGCGCGCTGCGTCGGCGTCTGGTTTCCCGCCAGTTCCGTCGCCGCTTTCCCGTCGCACGAGATCGTGAACGCGATGTGTGAATGCGACAACGCCAGTTCCAGTGCGATGTCCAGCGCGTGCCCCTGCTCGGTCGCGGGTGTCCGCAAAAACTTCCGGCGCGCCGGCGTGTTGAAGAACAGATTCCGCACCGTCACGCACGTTCCCACCGGCCCCGACGCGGGACGCGCCGGAGAAACGCTGTCTCCCTCGGCGTCGATCTCCATCGCACCCCCGCCGCTCCGCGCTTCCGACGAGTGCCGCGACCGAATTGTCATCCGCGAAACCGATGCAATCGACGCGAGCGCTTCGCCGCGGAACCCCATCGTTGCGATCCGGTCCAGGTCTTGCGCGACCGTGATCTTGCTCGTCGCGTGCGCCGCCAGCGCGAGCGGCAGGTCGTCGGGGTGGATCCCGCCCCCGTCGTCCGTGACGCGGATCAGTTCGATCCCCCCTCGTTCCAGTTCGAGGTGGATCCGGCTCGCCCCGGCGTCGATCGCGTTGTCGATCAGTTCCTTGACGATCGACGCCGGCCGGTCCACGACTTCGCCAGCCGCGATCTGGTTCACCAGCAGTGGGGGGAGGGCGCGGATGCGCCGCTCGGCCGGGTTCGCTCCAGACGGTTCAATGCCAATTGTCACCCGCGTTTCGGCGGGCGACGAAGCAGCGGCATGGGCGATCGGATCGGGCATCGGCGGATTGTAAGGCGGCTACGCGGCGCACCGGACCTGATTGACAGGCGGCGTGAGGCATCGAAAAAAAACCGGCGTCACCCGCGAGGGGCGACGCCGGAGTAAAGGCTATTGAGAAGTTAGGACAGCGCGAACGGCTTACCAGCCGCCGCGGCCGCCG
>JBGSIF010000210.1:0-9431 GCA_041742635.1 Phycisphaerales bacterium | reverse complement strand
CCACCCCCGAGGGCCCGCCGAGCACTGGGCCGCATGCCCTCAATGGCGCAGGAACCAAACACCCCCCCGCCCAGCCGCGGGACCGATACCATCAACCGACCCTCATAGCACCTGGCACAGAACTTGGGGGCCGGCCACCGCCGCATACCCACAGCCTGCTCAACATCCAGGACTCGCACCACGTCATCGCCCTCACCTTCTCATCAACTCGGTATCCCCCGTTTCAACGCACGAGCACCGGCACGATCCATCTCGCGTCAACTGACGCCGCCGTGCGAGTTTCCAACCGCCACTTGCACCGCGGCGTTCGCGCGTCAACGATCCGCTTGGAATGGGCACCGCTTCAAAACACATCCTCATCATCGGCGGCGGCATCGTCGGTCTCTCCATCGCCCATTTCTGCCGCCGCGCCGGCCACCGCGTCACCCTGATCGAACGCTACCTCGACTCTCCCACCCGCGACTGCTGCTCTCTCGGCAACGCCGGCTATGTCTCCCCGAGCCATTTCATCCCACTCGCCGCTCCGGGCATGGTCGCCACCGGCCTGCGCATGATGCGGAACCCGCGCAGCCCCTTTTACATCAAACCCCGCCTGAGCCTCGACCTCTTCCGCTGGGGTATCCACTTCATGCGTGCCTGCACTCCCGAACACGTCGAACGCTCCGCGCCGCTGCTCCGCGACCTCAACCTCGCCAGCCGTGCCTGTTATGAAGAACTCGCACGCGAACGCAACAACGACTTCGGCTTCGTCCGCCGAGGCCTGCTCATGCTCTGCAAGTCTCAGAACACCCTCGACCACGAAATCCAACTCGGTGCCCATGGCAAATCCCTCGGTGTCCCCGGCGAATACCTCTCCCCCGCCGACACCGCCAAACTCGAACCCGCCCTCCGCACCAGCATTCTCGGCAGCGTCTTCTTCCCCGACGACGCCCACCTGTCCCCCATGAAGTTCGTCCCCGCACTCGCCGCCTCCATCCAACACGACGGCGTTGATCTTCGCTGGAACACCCCCGCCATCGACTGGCAACTCGCTTCTCACAGCCGCTCCGGCCCGCGCCGTGTCGCCGCCGTCCGCACTCCCACCGGCACCATCGAAGCCGACGAGTACGTCATCGCCGGCGGCAGTTGGTCGCCTGCCATCGGCAGTACCCTCGGCGTCCGCCTCCCCATGCAAGCCGGCAAAGGCTACAGCCTCACCATGCCCAGCCCCAAGCACCTCCCTTCGGTCTCCGCAATCCTTACCGAGGCCCGCGTCGCCATCACTCCCATGGGCACTTCCCTCCGCTTCGGCGGTACCATGGAAATCGCCGGCATGGACGAATCCATCAACCCCCAGCGAGTCCAGGGCATCATCGACGCAGTCCCCAACTATCTCCCCGACTTCGCTCCCGCCGACTTCGCTGGCATTACCCCCTGGCGCGGCCTCCGCCCCGTGTCTCCGGACGGCCTTCCCTATGTCGGTCGCTGCCGCAAGTACTCCAACCTCTCCGTCGCCGCAGGTCACGCCATGCTCGGCCTCAGCCTCGGCCCCATCACCGGCAAACTCATGTCCCAACTCCTCTCCGCCGCCACACCCGATATCGACCTCGCCCTCCTCTCCCCCGACCGTTACGCCTGATCCCTCTACAATCACATCAAGTCCGATCCAAGCAAAGGAATTCACCACATCATGCCCACCGCTCCCCTCTCCCTCCGCGGCGTCTTCACTGCCATCACCACACCTTTCACCCCCGACGCTTCCGCCATCGATTTCCCGCGCCTCGCCGCGCAAGTCCAGATGCAGGCCCAGGCCGGCATCACCGGGATCGTCATCAGCGGCACCACCGGCGAATCACCCACCCTTGAACACGAAGAATACCACGCCCTCGCCGAGCATTGCATCCGTCTTGCCCGTCCCGCGGGCCTTCTTTCCATCCTCGGTACCGGCTCCAACTCCACCGCCCACGCCGTTTCGATGCAGAAGTTCGCCAAGGAAGCCGGCGCCGACGCCACTCTCAGCGTCAACCCTTACTACAACAAGCCCACGCAGGAAGGCCTCTACCGCCACTTCATGACCGTCGCCGACGCCGCCGACATCCCCATCATGCTCTACAACATCCCCGGCCGCACCGGTGTCGCACTCACCCCAGCCACCATCGAACGCCTCGCAGGCCCGAGCGGCCACCCCAACATCCGCGCGGTCAAAGAGGCCACCGGCTCCACAGACTCCGCCTCTGAAATCGCCATGCGCTGCCCCAACGTCGCTCTCCTCTCCGGCGACGACACCATGACGCTCCCCTTCATGGCCGTCGGTGCCGTCGGCGTCGTCTCTGTCGTCTCCAACGTCCTGCCTCGCAAAGTCGTCTCGCTCTGCGAAACCTTCCTCGGCGGGAAAATCTCCGACGCCCAACGGCTCCACCGCGAACTCTTCGACGTCTGCCGCGCCATGTTCCTCGAAACCAACCCCATCCCTGTCAAGGCCGCCATGAAACTCATCGGCCTCGACTCCGGCTCCATGCGCCTCCCCATGACCCCAGCCACCACGGACACAATCGAGAAAGTCAAAGCCGCTCTCCTCACCGCCGGCGTTCCACTCGCCGCAGCAGCCACCGCCGGCGGTGGTTGCAATAAACCCGGATGCGGTTGCGGTCGCTGACCTCCCCGCTCACTCCCCTACGGGCATCCCGCAAAAAAGCACGTTAGGAAATCAAAGAAGTCCTGCGAGTTCAAGTACGTATCCCGGTTGTAATCGCAGTCGCATCCGCACGCCCCCAGCGGGCTTGGGTCATACGTAAACGAAATACACGCTCCCTGACCCACCGTTCCGGGGTCGATGTTCACGCCCACTGTTCCTGAAATATTCTCGATCCCGATCGTCGGCGACACCCGCGCCCACGCGCCGTACCGGAACACAACCCGGTTCGTCGTCTCGTACAGCACCACCTGGAACGTCGCTCGCTGGGTCGAGCTTCCAACCGCGCACAAACTCGTCCACTGCGCAATGAACCGTCGGTACGGCGCAGTCCCTAGCGTCTGCGTATCGATCTGGGGTGCCGGTGCCGGGCACCCGGGGCCGGAACTCCAGTCGTCCCACAGCGGACAGATAATCTCGTTCGGAATCCCAAGATTCGGGATCGGTACATTGTCGAACGCGCTCCCGCTCTGCCCGAATGTCAGATACCCATTCGAACTCACCCGCACGCTTGTACGCACGTTCCCGAAAAACTCGAAATCGAACCCCAGCGGCACCACCACCGCGCAGTCGTCACCAACGCACCCGGGCATCCCCGTCGCCGCGATATTCTCGAACCGCCCTCTACACGCCGAAACCTCGTAGTTCCCCGGTGCGCATTCACTTCGATTCCCAAGAAACACCCCCGACGCCGCAGTGCACTCGGATCGTGTCAGCATCAGGCACCCGCCGTCCGTGCAGCACGCCCCGAAGTCTTCTCGTCCATATATCCCCCAGTTCAGCCCAACCACAGTCGATACATCGAGCGTCGCCGACACCGTTCCCGTCAACGCAACTCCCGACGACGGCCTCGATTCAAACAGCGCCACCCGGTCCGCCGGTTGGCTCGTCGCCACCACGATCGTTGACGCATCGATCCCCGACGGAATCATGATCACCACTCGCGCAATGTACCCATCCACACTCGGTGAGCCTTGATTCACAGGCGGAACGGTGAACCACGCCACGTTCACTTCTGTGCTCGTCGCCGTCGCCGTCGCTCCCGATGGGTCGTATCGCCCCGCCGACCCGGCACCCGCGTTATCGAACCTCGCGTCCGCATCCCGCACGCGCGGCTGACTGATGCACGTCACAAACTGATTCGCCAGCCCCGGATTGATTAGCGCACCCGGCCCCCCCGCTCCACCGTACACGATCGTCGCTCCATTCGACGCGATCCCTCGCATCCCCGCCGCCACCCACGCATCTGTCGTCGCCACATCGACATGCACGTCCACAACCACTAGATTCGGCGGCACCGGCGTCCCCGGCTCGCTCCCATCAAGCCGATCAACACTAACCACCACCTGCGCCGAACCCACGGTCGCCACCATCCCGATGCCTAGCACCGTCACACCCCGTGCCATCGCCTGCTTCATCGCTCGAACTTGTATCATTTTTCATGTCTCCTGCATGACCAATCCAAGCCACGTCAAGCACGCCACGTACGCACACTTCTGCACCACGTTCTTGCAACCAGCGACTCCCGCCCTCACCCATCGCTTCGCCGAGAAGACTACGTTCTCATTCCGAGTATGCTGCCGATTCCCGCACCATGCCACCAATTTCGCGGAATACCTTGCATCACTACACTGTGGTTGCACCTAGCACGTCATCGCCAACGGCACATGACCCCGCACGCACAACAACGTCACAGTTGACGTCTCTGTCGCTCCCTAACTCGTCTTGGCTCGCACCCCGCACTCCCCCATTCTGCCTATCGAAATCACGTCCTCCACTTTCCTTACAACGATTCCCATGATCCATACCTTACTCCCTGCGGTGCTTGCCCTGACTTTTCTCTCGCACCACGTTTCGCAACCAATCGACGATTTTTTCGATTCAAACGGCGTCAAAATCCGCTACGTCTCCGCTGGCGAGGGCCAACCCGTTGTACTCATCCACGGCTGGATGAGCGATTCAAGCATGTGGGGCCGCGACCCCGCCGGAAATACCAAACTCGACGCCGCCTTCACGCCGGGGTTTCGACTCATTGCCATCGATTGCCGCGGGCACGGCAAAAGCGACAAACCCCACGACCCGGCCCAATACGGCCCCGCCATGGCCGAAGATATTGTCCGCCTCCTCGATCATCTCAAAATCGAGAAAGCCCATCTCGTCGGCTATTCAAGCGGCACCTTCCTCGCCGGTCATGTCGCCGCGAACCATCCCGAGCGCGTCCTGAGCATCGTCTACGCAGCCCAGGCACCCATCATCGAGGCCTCACCGAAGCCCGACCCGTCGGCAACCAACGCTCCGAAGACCCACACCCCTGCAAAGAAGATCGAGGCACCAAAGGCAAGTGATCCGATCACCACCCGCGAGCCACCGAAGCCCGCCGACGCTGCCGAAGTTGAGGTCTTCGCCAAGGCGGTCGAAGACGGACGCGATCTCGGCGAATACATCATCGCCGTATCGCCGCCGCACAAGCCCAAGCCCACCGAGGCGCAGGCCAAAGCAATCGCACACTTCATGTTCGCTAGCAAAGACGTAAAGGCGCTCGCGGCCGCCGGTCGAGGCTTCAAACACCTCGGCGTACCGATTGAACGCCTGAAGAACTGTGACGTGCCCACACTCTTCATCCACGGCCAGAACGAAGGCGAGCAGGTCAAGTCCCGCGTCGCCGCCGTCCGCGAACTGCTCGGCCGCGGCGAACTACTCATCATCGAAGACGCCGACCACTTGACAACGCTCTCCAAGCCGGAGTTCGGAGCCGCGATCCGAGACTTTCTCCGTACAAGCAATCCGAAGTAGAAGTGCTAAGGAGCACGCAAGAGGCACGAGGCTCAATCGCTGGCCTTGTCGCGCGAGCCACGGCACAATTTACTTTGGGATCTCGGCAGTTCTCCTCAATAAGCACTCGCAACGCGCCGTCCCTTATGCTGCCTCGGCATCAACATATGTTGTCACCGCCGCTGCGGGCGGGATTGGGATGCCGTCTTCTCGCATCCCGTCCAGATGGAACCGTATCGCGGCTTGGATACTCGCCAGGGCTTCCTCCGGCGTCGCGCCGGTGCTGACACAGCCGGGCAGGTCCGGCACATACGCCGAGTAGTTGCCCTCTGACTGCTCAATCACAACGGCATATCGCATCAACGGCCTCCCTTTAGTCCGGCTTGTTTGAGAATGCTATTGCAAGTTCACGGCGATAGATCATCGGAGGGTTTGCCCGCGACTGTCACGCGACCGAGTTTCTGTGCATGTTTGTACTGCCGGTGGCTCCCCCGCGTCGCAACGAGGTACCACCCATCCGATTCGATGAGGCGAAGAGCGTCCTTAACTTTGGTCCCCACGTCGCATCACCCCATGTGCTTGATCACCGCGTCCGCGAACTCCGAGCACTTCACCTTCTTCACCGCCGTATCGCCCTCGGCTTTCATCAGCCGTTCGAAGTCATACGTCACCGTCTTCGCCGAGATCGCCCCGTCCATTCCCTTGATGATCAAGTCCGCGGCTTCCGCCCACCCCATATACCGCAGCATCATCTCGCCAGACAGCACGACCGACCCGGGGTTCACCTGATCCAGGTTCGCGTACTTCGGCGCGGTCCCGTGCGTCGCCTCGAAGATCGCGTGCCCGGTCACATAGTTGATATTCGCGCCCGGCGCGATCCCGATCCCGCCGATCTGTGCCGCCAGCGCGTCCGACAGATAATCCCCGTTCAGGTTCATGCACGCGATCACGTCAAAGTCCTTCGGGCGTGTCAGCACCTGCTGCAATGTAATATCCGCGATCGAATCCTTGATCATCAACTTCGTTTTCCACTTCCCGCCCCCGTGCGTCGCCCACAACTTCAGTGCTGCGTCCACCTCCGCAACAATCCCCGCTCGCTGCGCGGGCACCATCATGTCGTACCCAGGATCGATCATCTTCGCGTTGCCTTCGCTGGATAGATCGCCGTTCGCTTCCTTGTTCCCCAGGATCCAACTCTCCCGCTCCGTCACCACCTGATCGCGGAAGAAACTCACCGCGACCTTATACCCCCAGTCCTTGAACGACCCTTCCGTGAACTTCATGATGTTCCCCTTGTGAACGATCGTGACGTTCTTCTTCTTCTCCTTCAGTGCGAACGAGATCGCTGAGTGCAGCAGCCGCTCCGTCCCGAGGTACGACACCGGCTTGAACCCGATCCCCACTTGCACCGCGTTGTCCCGCTTCGGCCCGCCCACCGATTCGAGCATCGCCTGCCACCCGTCACCCGCCGCCTTGGTCCCAAACCGAACCTTCGCGAAGTCCTTCGGGAAGTTCTGTTGCAAAAAGTCCAGCACCTTTTGAGCCTCGGGCGTGCCCGCCGCCATCTCGATCCCCGCGTAAATATCCTCCGTATTCTCTCGGAAAATCACCATATCGCAATCCTGCGGCCTCTTCACCGGCGACGGCACCCCCTTAAACCACCGCACAGGCCGCAAGCATACATACAGATCCAGCATCTGCCGAAGCGCCACATTCAGCGAGCGAATCCCCCCACCAACGGGCGTCGTCAACGGTCCCTTGATCCCTACCAAATACTGCCGGAACGCCGCCAGCGTCTCCTCGGGCAGCCAGTTCCCCGTCTTGTTGAACGCCTTCTCTCCGGCCAGCACTTCCTGCCATGTGATCTTCCGCTTTCCCCCGTATGCCTTCTCGACCGCGGCGTCGAACACTCGCACCGACGCTCGCCAGATATCAGGCCCCGTCCCGTCCCCTTCGATAAACGGCAGGATCGGTTGATCAGGTACATTCAGACGACCGGACTGCATCGTGATGGCTGACGGCATACTTCTTCACTCCGAAAGAGCCGCAGATTCTTGCCGCGGCGTGCAAATTTCCAACACACTACACCCATCCCACGACGCAGGCACCCCCCATTGCCTGCGCCGCGCGGACATCACAAGAATAGTCCCCAGCGCACCGTTTGTCAGAGCCCCCTCTTCACCCACCAAAATGACGAACGCCGCACCAGAACAGTGCGGCGTTCGCGCCTCCTGACTTGCGACTGACCGGACAATGCCGCAGCAGGAGACCCCTCAAACTTGTATACACCCCTCTCCTCTCGACGTTCTTCAGCACCGCCGTCGCCGCTTCACTCCCGCCAGCCCCAGCCCCATCGCGGCGAGTATTCCCGCTCCCGGCGCGGGCACCTCCCGCGTCGCCGTGAACAGCCAGTCGCTCGATTCCACATGCGCCGACGGATCCAGCCCGTGATTGACCCACCCCCACCCCGACATCCCATCAAACCCTCGGTGCCCGCCATCATCCCCTTCATCGCCGATCCGCAGCGTGTACCCGCCCATGTTCATGTTCGTCAGCGGGATCACATCATCCACCGGCGTCACAATCGCCCCCACCGCCGTCATCGACCCCGCCGTCGACCACACATCATCATCACCCGGCACCACACTCACCCCCGCCGAGTACATCATCTCAATTTCGTATACCCCCAGGTACGCATCGTTCACGTACTCCGTCCCCGTGTCGCGCCCGCCATACGACTGCCCGTACAGCCGGATCGTCCCGGCGTCCACGTCCACATCCATCCGCATGTTTGACGACCCGTGATCAAAATCAAACGTGAACACGTCGTGCCCACTCGTCACGTTGTACAACTCGTCCAGCCGGAATCCATACGCCGGCGGCCGCGCCGATCCGTCCGGATGATTGCTCAGCCGATACTGGACCATCGTTCCATTCGCCACACCACTCGTCATCATCAGACCGATAGCACCGGCCGCCACAGCGACCGTTCGGCACATCGTGCGATTCATATTCGCGCTCCTGTTGTTCGTGCAGTTGGTGAGTCGTGCGAAATGTACCTCACCCCACGCTCCGCACAACCATTGCTTTGACCCATCACGAGTCTTCCGCACCAGCGCACCCCACCACCCCGCACAGGTCCGCGAGATTCTCATCCCCGCCGGTTATCGACCTCTTTCTCTTGCCAGCGATCACCGCCCCCGGCTCATCCGCTCGATCACCCCCAACGTCTGGGCCACCGCCAGCAGCGACATCGATGTCGCATCGCTCGACAGCCGATGGTCCCATAGTGCCGCTCGCACTCCCCCCATCGCACGCCGCGGCATCGGCATCATCCACATCGCCGATTCATCCACTTGGAGTTGCCTCACAAACCGCAGTGACATCAGCAGCCTCGCTAGTTCCAGCGGCTTCTCGTCCACCCGCGTCAGCCGATCATCCCCCAGCATCGCCGGTACAAAGGCCAGCGCTTGCGCCGATTGCCACGTCGCGTTCGTGGGCACTTCCCCACCCGCTCCAGACGCCCGCCCCGACATCGGCCCCGACAGCACAATCCCTCCCACCAGATCCGCCGACCCGCCCAGCGATTCGCTCGCCGCCGCGTCCGTCGGCTGTATCTGATGCTTCCACAAATCCGCCCGCATCTGCCTCAGCGCTACCCCCGACGGCACCTCCACACGTTCTTCCGCTCGCTCGCTCTGCTTCAGTTCCCCCAGCCGCAGCTCCGCGATCCCAAGCCACGGCATCTGTGATATCAACAAACTCTCCGGCGTCTCCAAAAACACCCGCCTTACCGCCGACTCCGCCAGCCCCATCGACTCCTCCCGCAGCCCCCCCGCCGGTTCCTTCGCCGCCAGTTCCACCAGCGCATACGCCACAAGCCCCTTCGCCGCCAGCGGCACCGTCCCCACAAACCCGCTCGCCTTATTGAACGAGCCCAGCACGTTCCGCCGGCACTCCTCTGGCGCCGTCGTTGATCCCGTCGCCG
>JBGSIF010000209.1:0-3842 GCA_041742635.1 Phycisphaerales bacterium | reverse complement strand
ACGGCTTCACCCGCCACCGCTCGTTCGACAGCACTTGCCACGCCAGCAGCACTGTCACAATCGCCGCTGCCGGCAAGTAAATCCCCGCCACACCGAACGAGTGAAAAAAGTCCCCCACCATCCGGTGCGCCTTGATCGTCTGCTCGGCCCCCATTCCCCCGCCCGCGCTCGACGGCCTCAAATACCAAAACGCCCCAACCTCATACAACACCACCAGCGGCAGCACAAACATCAACACATGCAGCGGACGCATCGACTCCCGTGAATACTCCGGCGACAAAAACGGCACGCTCGAACGCGAGGCGCGAACACTTCCGCCCACCCGGGTTCGTGCTCCACCTCGTTGTCCACGGCTTGTCGGCATCGGCCACAGCGTATGCGACTGCCGATCTCATTGTTCATCTCATCAAAACGTCACGCAGGCTCGCTTCACGCCCCCGTCCACGACCAACAGTTGCTCGTCGGCCAGCCCGACAGGCCAAGCGTCTTCCGCGCCCTGTCGCTCCAATAAATCAATGAACTTCGGCTCTTGCCATCCCAACACACCGAGCCATGTACAAAGCGCCGTCGGCTCACTCCCCCACAACATCGGCTCGTGCCGAAGTTTCAGCCAGCGCCTCACGAAACCACCTTGCCCATGAAATCCGATCGGTGCCCCGCGCTTCGATACCATCCAGGACGCAATCAACCGCATTCTCGCGGCACCAAGTCTGTTCAACGACGCGAGCAAGCGACCCACATCCGACTCCGGCAAGTACATCAGCACTCCCTCGACCAGCACCACCGTCGCGCTCGCTGGGTCGAACTTCGCCGAGCCGCTGATCGTGACCGCCGGGTCGTCCCGAGTCAGGTCGAGCGGTATCAGTTCGACCGCGCCGCCTCCCACCGATGCCCCCCCTCGCGGCACGCCAGACACGGCAGCGCGAATCGTGCCGAGTGTCGCGGGGTGGTCCGTCGCCAGCACCCGCTCGAACTTCGCTTCATCACTCATACGAAACGCGAGCGAGTCAAGCCCTGCGCCGATCACCACAAACTGAGCGAATCCTTCATCCGCAGCACCACGCACCAATCGCTCGATTTCCATCTTGCGACGGACCCAGTGCGAAACAATCCCCGGCGCAATCGTCCGCTCGACCATCCCCCACCACGCCCGTCCTGCACGATGTCGCACGCTCCACGCGAGCAGCCGGTCGCCCCGGCTGGTTGATAAGAACAACCGACACCACGCCGCCGCACTCCCCAGCGACTCGGCGTTGCACCGTTGTTCGCCTCGCATCACGGTCGCGGCGGCGATCAACCGAGCAGTCGTGCTCGCGCGATCAGCCTTCATCCCGCCCCTCAAACCACCGCGAATAGTGCCGATACCACTCACTCGTGAAGACACCCTTGGGATCGCGCCGCGGCTTGGCCCGGAAAAACTCCCGCACTCTCGAATAGCACCGCTCGAACTGCCCCGGCGTCGCAAAGCGGTGGTATGTCAAGTAGTAACTACCGCCACGTTCCGCCGCCAAGTCGATCAGCGTCCGGAAACTCTCGCCCGCTCGCGCAATCGCCTCCGTGGTGTGGTCGATGTGCAGGTTGAACACAATGCACGCGTACCGCTCCTTCGCCCACGCCAGAACGGTGTCCGTCTCCGGCTGGATCAATCGAATCGTCCCATAGATCACCTGTGCCCGTTGCTGGCTCAGCGCCCGCGCCGCTTCGTGCAAGAAATCAATCAGCCGCGCCGGCGGCACGTACAACTCGGTAATCATCTCCGACCCACGGCACACCGCGACTGTCCGCCGATCCACCTCGCCGTGATAGTCGTCCATGTACTCGCTCAACTGGTGCGTGTCGCTCTTGTACAACTGCCCATCGGTGGCCAGATAGTGCTGCGCATAGAGCGTGAACGCGCGTCGTTTGTCCGTGTGCGCAAGCGTCAGCAGTTCCAGCCACGCATCGCGGGACAACACCCGCTGCGACGCCGGCGGCTCTGGGTCGCCTTCCACAGGGCAATACCCGCTGAATACTCCCTTCGTCAAAAAATCGGGCGAGCCTGGATCCACATCAAACTGAAAATCGCCGTACAAGAACCCCTCCCGAATCCGCCGCTCCGCCGCGGTTACGGCGTCGTCGATATCGATTACACGAACCATCCGCCGAAGCGTCCGCCGGCGCGACAGCCGCAGCGTTACTTCGACGACCACCCCGAACAACCCATACCCGCCGATCACCAGCGAGAACAAATCCGTATTCCGATCCCGGCTGCATTCCCTCACTTCCCCGCTCGCGTCAATCATCTTGAAGGACTCCACATCCCCCACGATCGGTTGCATCAGCAGCCCTCGCCCATGCACATTCGCCGCCAGCGCACCGCCCAGCGTCATCGCGTCCGCGCCCGTTTGCTTCTGTGCAATACCCCATCTGGGCAAACGCGATATCCCCGCCGACCGCTGCGCCGCCAGCACCCCCTCGATCAACCCCGGCCACTGGATCCCCGCCTCGGCCCGCACCAACCCACGATCGCCGTCCACCTCCAGCACGCGGCTCATCCCGCGCATGTCGATCAGTTGCTCGCCGTCCGCGAACTGTTGCCCGCCCATCGCGTGCCGCCCGCCGCACATTGCCAGCCGAGCACCCTCTCCCGATGCTCGCTCCACGACCTGGGCCACCTCTTCCATGCACGTCGGCCGAACGACTCGCACCCGCGCCGGATTCAGCGCCGAATGCACGTCATTGACCTCCTCGCACGCCTCCGACGAGTACCCAACCATACTGTTAGTGTAGACTAACTCTACAGCGCCGACGACTCGCTAACCCGCAGGCTTCTACCCTCCCATGTGATCGACACCCACTGCCATCTCACCTTCCCCGAACTCCGCACCGACGTCCCCGGCGTCCTCGCCGACTGCGTCGCCGCTGGCGTCACCGGACTCATCACCATTTCCACCACCACCCACGACTGCCTCGATGCACTCGCCCTCGCGCACGCTCATCCGAACGTCTGGTGTACCTCCGGTATCCACCCGTTGCACGCCCACGAAGGCCCCCACCCCTCCCACGTTTGGGACAACCTCCGCCGCGTCATCCTCGACCCCAAGTGCGTCGCGTGGGGCGAACTCGGCCTCGACAACCACTACACCGAACCCCCGCGCGCCATTCAGCACGCCGTCCTCGCCGAGCACCTCATCTTCATCGATCGATGTCGGCGTGAGCATCCATCGCTACCAGGCACCGTCGGACTCCACGCGGACAAGCCCATCGTCATCCATTGCCGCGAGGCTTTTGACGACCTGATCCCCATCCTCCGCGCCGCCCCATTCGACCCGGCCCGCTACGTCTTTCACTGCTTCACCGGCTCCCCCGCCGACGCTCGCAAAGTCCTCGACTTCGGCGCGATGATCTCCCTCACCGGCGTCGCTACTTACAAAAACGCCAAGGACCTCCGCGACGCCGTCAAACTCATCCCCCCAGACCGCATCATGGTCGAAACCGACGCCCCTTACCTCTCGCCCGAACCCTACCGCGGCAAATGGCCCTGCAAACCCGCGTGGGTCCGCCACACCGCCGAGTCCCTCGCCGCCCTCCGTGGCGTCTCCTTCCCCGACTTCCATCACCAACTCAACACCAATACCCACCGCTTCTTCGGGGTTCCAACTGCGTAGCCCCCCTCATCCAACCGATAACACCATCGCACCTTCCCACTCCTTCACTCTCACCCAAATCGTCCTATCACGGCCCAAACGAACGGCCCCCACTTGCAATATCGAGCCCGCTCCAGCGTTCCGCTTGTACTGACCCAATGACCGACCTGCGATTCCATCCCGCCCCCCCCGCCCCCCCCGCCCCCCCCGCGCCCC
>JBGSIF010000208.1:0-1539 GCA_041742635.1 Phycisphaerales bacterium | reverse complement strand
GTCACGGGCGTGCTGGTGTTACTCGCCGCGTGCGGCCCCGCGGCGGCACTGGTCTCGCTCGCCACCATCCTGGTCTACCTTCTCGCGTACACGCCTCTCAAGCCGGTCACGACTATCTCAACGATCATCGGCGCGATCCCCGGCGCGCTCCCCCCGCTCATCGGGTGGTGCGCCGCCACCAACGGCGCGGCGTTGTGGAATCCGCCCGCGGGGTGGTTCGCCCCGCTCATGCTCGGCACCGGTGCCGGCGGGTGGGCACTCTTCCTGCTCATGTTCGTATGGCAGATCCCCCACTCCCTCGCCCTCGCGTGGATGTACAAAGACGATTACGCCAAAGGCGGATACCGATTGCTCCCGCTTCTGGACCCTTCGGGCACCCGCACCGCCAGCACTGTGTTTCTGTGGTCCGTCGCGCTCGTCCCCGCGACCCTGTCCCCGTCGCTGGCGATGCCCGACCGGCTGGGGCTGGCGTACCCCATCATCGCAACGCTCACCGGCCTTGCCGCCGTTTGGCTCGCATGGAAGTTTCTCCACGATCGCTCCCGCGACCGCGCGAAGCGCGTGTTTCTCGGCTCCATTATGCAGTTGCCCTTGCTACTCGTCGTGATGGTGATCGACGCGCTCGTGACCGCGCTCATGCGGTAACTCAACCGTCACGACCGCACGATCGATGGTGCGACCTGATCGAGCCGCGTGGCTTGGGCCGTGCCCCGAGCGGAAACTCGCCGACGCTCGCGTGAAAATGACCACGACCTGCCCAGCACCGACATCAGTGGCCCGACGATCGCCAGCGTGCTGCACCCCAGTACCGAACACATGATCGCCAGGTCGCGCTGCCCGTATTGATCGCTGACACGCGGCCGGATCATCGTGAGTTGATTGAGGATATCGCTGGGCAGGTGTTTGGTGTTGCCTTCGTGGTAGTGCCCGCGTAGACGCGCCGCGAGTTGCTTAAGCGACATCGAGTCCTGCCGGCTGCTGTGCCCGCCCACGATCGAGGGCTTGACCGGATCACCCACCCCGATCACGATCGTGTCTGCAATCGATGCCGGGATGTAACTCGGCGGCGCTGCTTTGATCGCGTCCCCGTCGCTGATCACCAACATCGTCGCCGATTGCTCCGGCCAGCGACGCGCGAACTCCATCGCCTTGGTCACGCCTTGCTGGATATTCGTCGGCCCCGGCTGGAACGCGACGTACATCGGTAACCCGTCGAGCGCGTTGCGCACCACTTCCTTATCGAACGTCTCTTGCACCACCGCCAGCGAGTCGGTGTAAAACGCGACGATCGTGATACGGGTCGTTTCCATATCGAGCCGATCGAGCACCGCCTGCGCGATCTTGCCGGCCCACGCCGCTCGACTGATCTTGTCTCGCTCCGGGCCGGCATCCTTGACCTGCATCGACGGCGACGCGTCCAGACAGATCAGCAGGTGCTTCGACGCTACCGGCGCGGGCTTCTTATCGACCTCCACCGGATCGAACGTAGCCAGGAAGAGCAGTCCCCACACCGCCAGGCCCGCCGCGATCGGCCTGGCC
>JBGSIF010000207.1:0-7690 GCA_041742635.1 Phycisphaerales bacterium | reverse complement strand
GCCCGCCGCCGCACAGGCCGCGGCCTCTCTCAACGTGCGCGGCTCGAAGAGACCGGCACGTCCGACTCCCGATCTGCTTGCCGGCGGCGGCCTCTTCGACATCGTCGATCCGAACGAGCCGAGTGCCGCGGCCCCCGGTCTTTCGACCGCCCCGACGCACATCGAAGGGACCGATTACCGCTGCATCACCACGCGATCACAACTCGCCGAACTCGTCGAACAACTCGCCGTCGCGCCGATCATGGCGATCGACACGGAGACGACGCACCTCTCGCCGCTGCGATGCCAACTCTGCGGCGTGTCCATCTCGATCGCCCCCGGCACCGGTGTCTACATACCCGTTCGTTCACGCTCGCCCGAAACACACCTCGATGAAGCCACCGTGCTCGATGCCCTGCGCCCGATCCTCGAAGACCCGCACCGCCCCAAGACCGGGCACAACCTCAAGTACGACCTGTTGGTGTTCCGGCGTCACGGGGTGATGCTCCGCGGGCTTGGTTCGGATGGGAACGGCGCGTCCTTTGATTCAATGGTTGCTTCGTACTTGATCGATGCCTCCCGCTCGTCGCACTCGCTGGACGCGCTCTCGCTGGCGTTGCTCGGCCGGACGAATATCTCGATCAAAGACCTGATCGGGCACGGCAAGGACCAGCGCACCTTCGACACGGTGCCGCTCGACCAGGCAACGGTCTACGCCGCAGAGGACGCGGACGTCTCGCTGCAACTGCACCACATCATGGAGCCGCAACTGCGTGCGATGGGGCTGATGGATCTGTTCGCGCGCGTCGAGTTGCCGCTCGTGGAAGTGCTGGCGGAGATGGAGTGGAACGGGATCCTCGTTGACCCGGCGGAACTCGAACGCCAGCGTGCCCGCCTGCAACAACGCATCGACGAACTGCGCGGGCAGATCGACGACGCGGCGATGAACGCCATTGGGCGCACCTTCAACCCCGATTCTCCCAAGCAACTCGCCGCGGCACTCTTCAACAAACCCACCGACGCCGACCCGGGCCTGGGCATCAAGTCAGTCAAGCGTACCAAGACCGGGCACTCGACCGACATCGAAGTGCTCGAAAAACTCGGGCAGGACGCGACGATTACCACGCCCATCCCGGCGCTGATCCTCGAACATCGCCAACTCACCAAACTCGTCGGCACCTACCTCGTCGCGCTCGCCGAAGAGATCAACCCCGAGACCCGCCGCATCCATTCGTCGTTCAATCAGACGGTCGCGGTCACGGGCCGCTTGGCGTCGTCGGACCCGAATCTGCAGAACATCCCGATCCGCACCGACGTCGGGCGCGAGATCCGCCGCGCGTTCATCCCCGCGCCGAACTCCGTGCTTATCAGCGCGGACTACTCGCAGATCGAACTTAGGCTGCTCGCGCATCTCTCGCGCGACCCCGCGCTCATCCAGGCTTTCCATGACGGACAGGACATCCACACCGCCGTCGCTGCGCAGATTCATAACATCACGCCGGAAGAAGTTACCAAAGCCCAGCGTTCCGGTGCGAAGATGGTCAACTTCGGGATCGTTTATGGCATCACCTCATATGGGCTAGGACGCCGGTTGGCGATATCGAGCAGCGAAGCCGAAGAGGTCATCCGCGGCTACAAGAAGCGTTTCGCGGGGATCACGACGTTCCTCGAAGAATGCATCGCGCAGGCGCAGCGGCAGGGGTACGTCGAAACGATGCTCAAACGACGCCGACCGATCCCCGAGATCGATTCGACCAATCCTTCTCGCCGCGCGTTCGCGGAACGAACGGCGATCAACAGCGTCGTGCAAGGCTCGGCGGCGGACCTGATCAAACTGGCGATGGTCGAGTTGTATCGGTACTTTCCACACTCGCATCAGTTCGAGAGTAACCGCCACCCGCCGGCAGCCCCGCGGCTGCTCTTGCAGATCCACGATGAACTCGTCTTCGAGTCTCCCGCCGGCGCACCCGCAGAGGCCGCTCGTGCCATCATCAAATCCACCATGGAACACGCGATGACGCTTACGGTCCCGCTCGTAGCCGACACGAGCGTGGCGAACAACTGGTTTGACGGGAAGTAGGGAATGGCACACGGCTCGATGGCGCGACGAAGTGCCGCTTGTTCGTGAGCCGGGGCGCGGGCCCAGAATAAAACACGGCTTGCTGGAGTCAGCAAGCCGTGGCATATGTCTGATTGAAGATGCACGAAGAAGCGAACCGCAGCAACGGGTCAATCTTCGTCGTGATCGTCGTCTTCTTCTTCGTCGTTACCGTCCGCTGCGGCGACCGCTGCTTCGGCTTCCTCGGCGTGCTTGGCGACCGCCGCTTCGTGCGCGGCCATCGCGGCCTCTTCGCTGATCCCTTCCTTCACCGCGCGTTCCTTAGCGAGTTTACGTTTGATCGCTTCGATCTTCACCCGATCCGGCGCGATGATGATGCTGGCCTGCTTACCCATCCACCGCGGCGGCTGCTCCAGTTTCCCCACCTCCGCCAGCACTTCGCTGATTTCCTTCAGCCGGCGCAGCCCCAGGTCCTTGTTCGCGTGGATCTCGCGCCCCTTGAACCGCTGCGTCAGCATCACCTTGTGCCCCGCCATCAGGAATCGACGCGATTGATCGACGCGAATCTGCACGTCGTGCGGATCGATCTTCACCGAGCGCCCGAGCCGCACTTCCTTCATTTCGGTCGATTTGCTCGCGGCCCGGCTTTTCTGGTCCTTCTTGGACTGCTCGTACTTGAACTTGCCGTAGTCCATGATCTTGCAGACCGGTGGACGAGCATCCGGGGAAATCTCCACCAGGTCCAGCCCCGCCTCGTCCGCCATGCGGATCGCCTGAGGTGTTTCGATCACACCGATCTGTTCGTTGTTCGGACCGACAACTCGAACGGGCGTGATACGGATCAGGTGATTCACGCGCGTTCGGCGCTGCTGCGCGTTTTCGCGGCTCGGAAAGCGTGACTGAGAGATGTGGCAGACTCCTATGAAAGAACCGACGCACCGAGCGGGAACACCCCGATCGTGACGCCGAACTGATGAACCGGTCGCGCCCGATTATCCGGAGAGCGACACGCTCGGCTCCGTAAATGGAAGCCGATGCAAAACACTAACTCCAACTCGGCGCGAATGCAAGCCGAACTGTCAGAGTTTCTGGAATGTCTTTTTGGGGAGAAGTTACTCGATGGTTTCGCGGTAGACCGTATTGGTCACCGACGCCGACCGGATCACTTGTCCAAGCGCGGCCCGTACGGCGGCGAGCGGCTCGCCGAATGAAATACCCACTTCGTGCCGCCGGAACCCGCGTTTCTTGACCCACATCACCTTCATTCCCAGTGAAAGGGGAGGGGCAGTATCCGACTCGACGATGAGTGTTCCCGATTCACCGGATTCGTAACCCGTTTTGCCGTGGAACTGGAGCCGCGCGCCGCCGGCCGAGAGGTCGACAACCGTTCCTTCGTGACCGTCGAGCGTACAGCGCAGCCGTTCGCAGCGGATCCGCCCGTACTTGCGGAGATTGTCACTTTGCTGAACCGGACCGAGTACGAGCGGCGCGTTTTTGCTTATGCGTGACATCTTTGCTTGTATCGTCCAACATCGAAGATGTCTTCACGCAGGGTTGAGGGTTTGTTTCGGCGGCGCGTGAGTTATCGCGCCTACCGCACTCGATTCACATTCATCTTGGATGAAGCGGTCATCGAGATCCCGCCGCTGGCACCGGACTCGATCACGACATTCTGATCCATATCCATCGATTTGAGCGCGCCATCGCGGGTATCCCAGAGATAATCACCCATGTAAAGGCTTTCTTTGATCCGGAACATCGAGGCACCGCCGGGGGAGTGTGTGGCTGGCTCAATGCGGCCAGTCACCTTCACTTTGGCCAGATTCCCGGAATGCGACTTCAGCGACGAATCGGTGATCATCCGGAAACGGCCAAGCAGTCCGGAGTCGATTTCGTCTGAAGTAGACCATTGTTCACCAACTTTGACGATCAATGAGCCTTTCTTGATTGAAAATATGGACCCGATTGCGTCGGCGAACCCTTGGGAGGGACCCGTTGAACCAGCCGGGTGAGTCAGGCCCGCACCGCCGAGGTTGCTCAGACCGTCGGCGGGGATACCCATCGCGCCGAGAGATGAAAGCCCGCTGCCCCCCGCGACATTGGTAACTTGGCCGTCGTTGTCGATGGTGATGGTGAACGTGGTGCCCGCGAGTTCGCGGCACCCCGGCGCGAGTGGGTTGTCTTTGTCCTTGGCCTTTGGGCGGCTGCTGTCGAACTCGAGTTTCGCCTTGTCCTTGCCGACGCCCGATTCCTGAGTGACTTTCACAGTACTGAACGTGAGTTCAACGATTGACGCATCGTCGGTGACCTCTTTGACCGTGAACACGAGGCCGAGTTCCTGCTTGGTACTCTGTTCCTGCGCGGCGTCGTCCAGCGCGGGCATCGTGGTCTTGGATTTGCTTTCCAAGTCCATTTTGTAGATGAGTTTATCACCTTTCTTAAACTTGGGGCGGAGATCGACGGTCCCCTTTTCGTCCTTGGACGACAAGGGATCGCCAGCACGCGGTGCTTTGGCGGGTGAACTATCGGGGGTAGCAGGCTTCTTAGTGGGTTGGACTGCGGCTTGGGAAGCCCAGACAAGCAGAAAAGACGCTCCAAGCCCGAACCAGTACAACCGAGAGTGCAGAGTATGGGATCGGGACATAGGGGTTGCTCCAAAAATGTGCGAAACATGACGGGTATCGGCTGGACCGTCCCAGAACTGTACGAAAGTCAATGGTGCTTCTGGCTCAATTTCTCGAAAAGAGGGCGCATTGTCGAGGGATTGTGTGCCTGTGCAATCAAAAGTGGTTTCGGAGGTCGAGTCGGCGCGGCGTGCTGCCAAGCAAGGTGCGGCGGTTTGGAATGCCACTGCATCCAGACCGGCGCGAGAGTGCCGGGCCACCGGTACACTGGAGATGATGCAACCCGAACCGATTGTGTTGTCAACGTGGTCGTTTGGTCCTGTGGCGAACGAGCCGGGCATGTCGGTGCTCCGCGCGCGTGGGAGCGCGCTAGACGCCGTCGTCGCGGCGGCAACGGCGGTGGAGAACGACTCCGGGGTGAACTCGGTGGGAGTGGGGGGGCTGCCGGACGCCGACGGGACTGTGTCTCTCGACGGCTGTGTGATGACCAACCCCGATCGGTGCGGGTCGGTGTGCTACATTCGGCGGTACGCCAACCCAGTGGCGATCGCGAGAGCGGTGATGGAACGGACGATACATGTCATGTTGGCGGGCGAAGGGGCGGAAGCATTTGCGGCGCGTGAAGGATTTGAGGCGCGGGAACTGCTGACGCCGGCGGCGCGGAGTGAGTGGGAGCGGTGGAAGCAGGATCCGTCGCGAGTGGATCGGGAGAAGTACAAAGGTTGGATCCCGCCGCTGAATGTGGAGGAGATTACGAGCGGGGTGTCGGCGCGTTCAACCGGGGGGAAGCACCCGGAGCCGAGCCATGACACCGTGAGCATTCTGGCGCTCGATTCCAGTGGGGCGTTGGCGGGTGCGTGCTCAACGAGCGGGATGGCGTTCAAGGTGCCCGGGCGTGTCGGGGATTCGCCGATCATTGGTCACGGGCTGTATGTGGATCAGGAAGCCGGTGCGGCGGCAGGCACGGGGACGGGCGAGATCATCACGGGTGTCTGCGGGTCATTCCTGGCGGTGGAGGCGATGCGGCGTGGTGCCGCGCCAATCGACGCGATTGTCGAGGTGTTGGAGCGGATCAAGAAGCGGTTCACGCTGAAAGCGGACCATCAGGTGGCGATGATCGCCATGAACCCTCATGGCGAGTGGGCGAGCGGCGCACTGCGAACGGGGTTTCATCACACGATCACGGACGGGCGTGGCGGCATGAGTACGCGCGTGGAACCGTCGCAGCGGGTGGTGATGGAGTAAGAGAAGCACGCGGCGGTCAGAAGACACGAACGTGAATGCGATTTCGCACGGCATGGCTTCTATCGTTGTGTGGAACGGGGCCAGCGAAGGGTGAACACATGCGCGCGATCGTGACCGGTCAGGTGGGGATGGATAAGAAGCCGTATCTGGAGTCCGTGCGTTCGTTTGCGGGCGAGCAGGGGGAATCGCTGGACCTGTATCATGTTGGGGACATTATGTATGCGGAGGCAAAGGACGTTCGGCCGGGGAAGATCCTGGACCTCCCGTTGTCGCGGCTCAACTCCTTGCGGCGTGCGGCGTTCAAGGACATCATCGCCGACTCGCGCGACAAAAAGAACATCATCGTCAACACGCACGCCACGTTCCGGTGGCGGCACGGGCTGTTCTCCGCGTTCGATTTCGATCAGGTCCGCGCGATGAACCCCGAACTGCTGATCTGTCTGGTGGACAACATCGAAGTGGTGCATCATCGGCTGCATGAAGAGCACGATATCGATGCCAACTTGAAGGACTGCATGGTCTGGCGCGAGGAAGAGATCCTGGCGACGGAACTCTTGGCGCAGGCGATCCTGGGTTCGAGCAACGGGTTCTCGATCGTTTCTCGCGGACGGCACGCGGACACGCGGCGGACGATGTTCCGGCTCGTCTGCCGACCGGACATGAAGAAGGTGTATCCGTCGTTCCCCATGAGCCACGTCGTGGACATGCCCGACACGCTGGCGGAGATCGATCACTTCCGGGCGGAACTCGCCAAGCACTTCATCACGTTCGATCCCGGGGATGTGGACGAGAAACTCCTGCTGGACCGGGCGGTGCTGATGGCGAAAGAAGGCAAGATCGATCAATGGTTGGAGGTCGCGCCGCACAGTTTCGGTGGATCCAAGTCGGCGGCCAAGCCGCTGCGTGTGCGAGTGAGAGAGGTGCTGGATATCGCCGGGGACATCGATGGTCAGATCTATATGCGGGACTTTAAACTGATCGATCAGGCGGACATGATCGTATCGCTGATACCGGAGTTACCGGGCGGGGTGCCGGGGCTTTCGTCGGGGGTGGAGCGGGAACTCCAGCACGCCTTTGAGCACACGAAAGAGGTGTACGTGGTGTGGAAGCCGAAGAAGAACCCGTCGCCGTTCATTACGGAAACGGCGACACGGATTTTCCGGACCGTGGACGAGGCACTGCGGTACTTCGAGGAACAGGGGATGTTCGGAGAGAAGAACTTGTTCGGGCACTGAGAGGGAGCGGTGATCGGGGATGGGTGTAGGGTAAGAAAAAACCCCTCATGGGGCGAGTCTGGCAGGGAGCGATGAAGATCGCATGTGCCGGACCTGCTGCATGAGGGGCGTAAGGGCGGTGGTGTCAACGGGGAGTGTTGACGGGGGGCGGGTTGAGTCGGATCAACCGCCGAGGACGACGATCTCGACGCGGCGGCTAGCGGCCTTGGTGGAGCGCTGCTTGGCGGAACCCATGCCGACGGAACTGATACGGCCGGAGGAGATGCCCTTGGAGATGAGGTACGACTCGACGGCTTCGGCGCGGGCTTGGCTGAGGGCTTCGTTGGAAGGGAACTTGCTCTTGCGGATGGGGTCGCTGTCGGTGTAGCCTTCGACGCGGATGGTGTTGCCGGAGTAGCGGGACTTGAGGGTGCTGACGACCTTATCGAGTTCCTTTTTGGCTTCGGGCTTGAGGGTGACCTGTCCGGAGGCGAAGAGGACGTCGCCGGCGACTTCGATGACGACATCGGCGCGGGGACGGGAGGTGCCGCCGGTGTTGCCGCCCTCGT
>JBGSIF010000206.1:0-35631 GCA_041742635.1 Phycisphaerales bacterium | reverse complement strand
CCCCCCGCCCCCCCCATGGTCGTGCAAAGCCACAGCCACGCCACCCGCTGCTATTACCACGACACCATCATCAACTCCCAGGACTTCTTCGACTTCCTCGGGGGGGCGGCGTTCTTCGCGGGGTGCGGCTGATACGAGAATCATTACAGAAGGCGACCCGTCGCCGAAAGTGACGGCGCGGGTTCCTCGCTCTCATTCGCACCACTCGGAGAGTGGGGCTACTCGAATCCCCTCTCGGAGAGAGGGGGTACCCAGCCATCACATCCCCCGCACCTCGACCGTCAAGTCTTGCCGCACCACCACCATGTGGTTCCGCGGCACCTTTACCCAGCCCGGGTCCGTGCTCAGCGGCTCGGACGACACAATGACGGCCCCGTTCCCCTTCTCCGGCTCGATCATCCGGCACACCCCCCCCTCGCAGACATACTTCTGCCCCCGATGCAAATACAAGGACATCGGCTCACGCTCCACCGACGTAGTGAACCGGCAGGCGACGCTCGCCGCGCCGTCGCTCACCGCGATGTTCAGGTCGCTCTCGCCGTCGTCCCCCGCGTACATCGCGGGGTTGGCGGCCCGTGCTTCTTCGCTGATCCGCACGATCCGCCTCACCGCGCTCGCCAGCGCGATAGCGAGCCGCTCGTGCCTCTCCATGCTCGCGCTCAGGGCTTCGACCTCGTCGAGGAACACGCCGAAGAGGTGTTCGGAATCCGTGGAGCCGCGCACGCCCTTGAAGGCGGCGTCGGAGTATTCGGCCAGCAACCGCCGGCGGATCGCGCCGAAGCGCGCGACGTCCCCGTTGTGCATAAATGCGTACCGCCCCGAAGTGAACGGATGGCAGTTGAGTTCGGTGACGGGCAACCCCGGCGTCGCCGCCCGCACATGCGCGAGGACGCACCCGCTGCGCGTCACACGCGACAGTTCCAGCAAGTTCATGTTGCTCCACGCCGGCGAGACCGACCGGAACGACGCCGGACGCTCCGACAACTCCGGCACATACCACGCCACCCCGAACCCGTCACCGTTCAGCGGCTCCTCCGTCTCGTTGCTGTGAACACTCTGATTAATAATCGAGTTCGCCGGCTCCGTCACCAGCGACGCGATCGTCAGCGGCGTCCCTTGATACAGCACGAATCGGCACATGGCTCAGCCTTCCACTACAGCGACTTCAGATACGCGATTGCTTCCTTCTCCCCCGAACTCGTCCAGCCCGCGTCCATCACCCGCTTGAGCAACGAGAACAGCGACGCCTCTGCCTTGATCGCCTGCCCGATCGACGCCGCGTCCGATCGGCCGCGGACCTGGTTCACATATTCCAGCGCGACGTCGTCCACATCCGTGGGGTGCTTGCGCTCCAGCCGCTCGAACACCAGCCGCACCCGCACCATGTTCCGCCCCATCTCGACCAGCGCTCGCGCCAGCCCGGCTTCGTCCATCGATACCGTCATCCCCAGCGAGCCCCAGCGAAACCGATTGATGATGAACGCCGCGTCCTGCTTCACATACTCCAAAAACCCGTGCGTCACCGGCTGCAACGACCCCGACGGCATCCCCACCTTCGAGATCGCAAACTTCCAGTCAAACCCCGCCAGCCATGTCACCGGATCCCACGTAAACCCGCTCTCCAGCACCGTCACCCCTTCCGGCCACGTCACCGACGGCGACCCATACGCGTGTACCACGCGCCCCCGTATCGCCCCGGCTCCATCCACCGCCCCGACCGCCGCCAGCGCGTTGCTTAAAATCAGGTTCCCCTGGCTGTGCGCAAAGAGATGCTCATTCCCCGCGCGCGACCGCAGCAGGTCGAACACCGCCGCCGTCGCGCTGTTCCGCGAGAGCACCTCCCGCATGATCCCCGCCCGCGTCGGCACCGTCCCTCCCTTGGCCTTGGCCATCTGCACCGCGCGGTCCAGTGCCCCGGCCGCGCCCCGCGCCAGCGGAATCGGCACCGCCTGCGACGCTTTCCCGAACTGCCATTTATCCGCGATGCACTGCCCAAGATCCCCCATGAACCCGCTTGATTTGTTGTACACCCCGATCACGGCGCACATCTGCATGAACGACAACGCCACCGCTGATTTCTTGTGATCCTCCCCCGTGTTCCCCATCCCATTGATGAAAATCACCCGTCGGTGCGCATCAAAGTACGGCGAGTCCGTCCTCGCTTCATCATGCACAAACTCCTCGACCTGCCCATCGTGTACCGGGGTGTTGTTCATGGCTGTTCCTTGCGTGCCGTATTAGCCACGCTGACACAAGTGTACCAAGACCCGGCACTCAAATGCGCCGTTCAGCCCTCGTCGAGCGTCGCCTCGCCACTCCAGAGCATCTGGATCGTCTCCAGGATCTTTTCGTTCACCGGGTGCGCCGGATCCGCCACAAACCCCGGCAACCTCACGATCATGCCCCGCAGGTCCACGAACGCGATGGTGAACGGATCGACACCAGGATGCCCGTCCGCGAGTTCTTCCGCGATCCGCTGTACATCCAGCCAGCCGAAACTATCTTGTGTTCGTCCCATGCGCGGTGCCCGATGATCAACTCGATACACGTTTGCCCGCCGTCCGACCAGAACGGCCTAGTGTGCTTCTTCCTTCACCGCGTTTCGGTTCCACGAGGGCACCCGAAGCGTCACTCCCCCCCCCTTCTCGATCACGCACTGGCACGATAGCCGGCTATTGCGCTGGAGCCCCGGTGCTTCTTCCACTCGGTCCTCTTCGGCTTCCGTCGCCTCGCTCAGACATCCCCCACCCCCTTCGATGTACACATGACACGTCGAGCACGCGCACACCCCGCCGCACGCGTGCTCGATGTTGATATCCGCTAACAGCGCGACCTCGAGCAGGTTCTGCCCGATCCCCGCCATCACGGTGCGCTCACGCCGATCGTCCCCCGTCAGGCTGTGCGGATCCTCCATCAATATCCGAACCGGGATGGTGGCAAGGGTTGGATCAATCGGCTTCACATGCATCGTGTCGTTCTCCGCTGGCTGAGACCTGGAATCTTTCAAGTATAGCGTTCGGCACTTTCACGTTGCTGCGCTTTCGCGGTTCCCTTATTCCGGGTGTTCGCTCCGGCTCGAACTTCCCATCACTACCCCGATCTACGTACACTCTGACATCGCACGCCATCTCACAAGGAGTTGATCCATGCACCTCTCCAGACGCGATTTTACCGCTTTCACTTCCGTCGCCGCGCTCGGCACCCTTGTCGGCCGCGCCGCCGCTCGGCCCCACTCCCACGCTCCAAGCGCCCGCGCCAACACCTACTTCGACTGGAAGCCCATCGGCACGCCCGAGGGTCAAGCCTGGGCCGGTTTCGGCGAAGGAGGCAACACCCTCGTCGTCGCTTCCAAGGGCGAGTTGCTCCTTGTCGATACCAAGTTCGCCGCCTTCGCCGCCGGCCTCCGCCGTGAAGCCCTGGATCTCCTCCCAACCCCCAAGCACGCCCTCAAACTCGTCATCAACACCCACCACCACGGCGACCACACCGGCGGCAACCTCGCCTTCTCCCCCGATACCCCCATTCTCGCACACGAAAAGGCCAAACCCCGCATCGAATCCCAGATCGATCGTTACAAACAACAAGTCAAAGGCGGCGCGACCCAACTCGCCACCCCGCCTTCTTCCGACAAACCCGGTGCCGCCCAGATGTTCGCCGATGCCACCAAACTCGCCGACACACTCGATCAACTCACCGCTGCCCAGTACACCCCCACCACCACCTTCGCCACCGAGCACGAGGCCAAGATCGGCGACGCCCTTGTCCAACTCCACCACTTCGGCACCGGCCACACCGACAACGATGCCGTCGTCCTCATCCCCTCGCTCAACATCCTCCATATGGGCGACCTGCTCTTTCACAACGTCCACCCCTTCATCGACGTTTCTTCCGGCTCCAACTCCACCGGCTGGATGGACTCCTGCCGCAAGGCCGCGGCTCTCTGCGACGACAAGACCGTCGTCGTACCGGGTCACGGCGAACTGACCGACAAAGCCGGCCTGCTGGCGCAGATCACCTACTTCGAGGCCGTCCGCGCCGCCGTCAAACAAGCCATCGACGCCGGTTTGACCAAAGAAGACACCCTCAAACTCTCCATCGATTCGCTCAAGAACTACGGCACCAACCGCCTCACCATGGTCCTCGGCGCGATCTACGACGAACTCAAGTCCACGAAATAATCCGCTCGCCCGGCACGCCAACCCCTCCCCTCGCGGTCTGCTTCCTCCTCACGGACACCCCGCTCCATGTTCCAGACCATGCACGTCGCCGCACACCCCGTCGCGCTCGAAGGTATGACCTTCTCGGCCGTCGTGCCCACCGGCTTCCGCTACGCCGCCCTCGGACCCATGGGGCCATACGCCATCCTCCCTCCCGGCGCAGCCCCTCCCCCAGGCTCTCCCGCCTGCATCATGGTCGAGCCAGTCCACCCGATGATGGTCCCGGGACTGATGCAGGGGCTTTCCAGCATGGACAACCCCATCGCCGCCGTGATGCACGGCATGAGCGTCGGGCTTTCGCGCGTTACACAGGTCGCCCCCGCTCGCCGAACCCACATCGCCGGCGCCGCCGCCTTCCTCCGCGAAATCGAAGGCGTCAGTGCCATGAGCGGCCAACCCCTCCGCGGCACCCTCATGCTCCTTCAGGGTGCCCGTGGCGTCACCAAAGTCATCATGTTCATCAACCTCTTCCGCGTCGCCGAGTTTATCGGGGATTGTCTGAAGTTCATCGGCGGAATCAACGTCAACTCCTTCGGCCCCATCCCCTCCCCCAACGTTCAAGCCGTCGTCGATACCGCTCGCCTCGACCAGATCGAGTTCCGCCTCCGCGGCGAGCACGGCCAGTGGGAACCGATTACCTCCATGCCCACCCGCGTCGAAGGCAAAGTCGTTATCAACATCGACCGCTCCTTCCACGTCGGCAACATCTCCGGCGTCGGTCACGCCATCGGACATCACAGCCTCAGCACACTCAACGAGGCCGGCCCCACTTCCACCCCGGCCAAATCGACCTGGTGGGACGTGGCCAAAGGTAACTCACCCCAGTAGGAGACCCCATGAGCCAAGGCAACTTCCACGTCGGCGACGTATCGGGCATCGGTCATGCCATCGGGCACAACGCCCAATCCAGTGTCCGCATGGGCACCCAGCAGACCGCCGAACTTACCTCTCTCATCGCCGAACTCCGACAAGCGATCGCCAACGCACCCATCCCCGACACCTCCAAACAGATCATGCTCGACCGAACCATCCCCGCGATGGAACCGGCCCCCGTTCCCCAAGCCACTGGCACGGACGCCGCCCCCGCTCCCGCTAAAGACCCCAAGGAAGCCGTCCGTTCCGGCTTGGAGCGCATCAGCGACCAACTCGAAGGCGTCGGTGCCGCCGGGGAGCACATCGTGAAGATCGCCGAGATTGCCAAAAAAATGGCCGGCGTTGTCGGCGTGGGCCTGAGTATCGCCGCCCCCTTCTTGGCGCGCGTGATCGGTCGATAGTCGCGTTCCATTCACTTCGCAGGAGTCGAACATGCCCGCGTCTGTTGCCGACCTCGAACGCCGGATCCGTGAACTCAAACTCGAACTCACCGCCGCACGCCGTGCGCTGCCGCATACCCCCGTCAAGTCGTACCACTTCACCGACGCCGGGGGCAATCCCATCGAGTTCGCATCTCTGTTTGGAGATAAAGACGACCTCATCCTCATCCACAACATGGGCCGCCGGTGCGTGTACTGCACATTATGGGCCGACGGCTTCAACGGCCTGGCCCAACACCTCCAAAGCCGCGCCGCCTTTGTGCTTGCTTGTCCTGATGACCCCGAAACAATGCGACGCTTCGCCGAAGCCCGCGGCTGGACCTTCCCGGTCGTTTCCACGATCGGCTCCACATTCAGCCACGACATGGGGTACCAACCCGCTCCAGACCAGCCATTGCCCGGTGTAAGCGGTTTCTTGAAACGCCCCGACGGCACCATCGCCCGCACTGGCACCACGTCATTCGGTCCGGGCGACGACTTTTGTAGCATTTGGCCCCTGTTCGATCTCCTCGCAACCACCTCTAGCACGGGTTCTAAAGAGGTTTGGCAGCCCCGATACACCTATCCATGAACTACTTTTCAACTTCGATTGCGTGAACCCGCATCCGCGACCGGATAGCCGGTTCTATCACCCCTTTTCACCCTTGCCCGCAAAGAATCACTTCGTTTTTCGGTTGATCGGTCCCCGACTCGGTGGTACGTTGTGGTGCCGAGGCGTTCATCGCGGACGCGGGGCTTCGAGGGGTGGGAGTGGGTGGGTGGGGGCCGGAGCGTGTTATGCCTAGTCGATATCAGACGATCCTGCTCTTCGGTGCCCCCGGTGCCGGCAAAGGCACACAAGGCAAGATCCTCGGCCATGTGCCCGGGTTCTTCCACCTCTCCTGCGGCGAGGTCTTCCGCACCCTCGATACCAGTTCCGAACTCGGCCGCACATTCATGGAGTTTTCCTCCCGCGGCGAACTCGTCCCCGACGACGTCACGATCAAAATGTGGCAGCAGAATATGCACGCCCAAACCGTGCTCAGCCATTACAAACCCGCGCAAGATTTGCTCGTCCTCGACGGCATCCCCCGCAACGTCAACCAGGCCAAACTCCTCGATAAGCACCTCCGCGTGCTCAAGATCATCCACCTCGTCTGTCCGGACAAGCAGGAAATGATCAAACGTCTCCGGCGGCGCGCGCTCAAAGAAAACCGCGTGGACGACGCCAAAGAAGAAGTCATCCTCCGTCGCTGGGCCGTTTATGAAGAAGAGACCTACCCCGTCTTGGACCATTATCCACGGGAAATGATCTCCGAAGTCAACGCGATGGGCAGCCCGGCCAAGGTGCTCGAGCACGTCCTGGAAAACCTGGTTCCCGTTCAGGAAACACACTTCAAAAACCCCGTCACCGGCGAATCCAACGTCTGATCGTGCCGCCCGATCTTCGCACGTCGGTGCCGATTCACCCGTGTATCTCTATGATACGGGATGAACTTTAACGCGCGCACGTTCGGGCTGTTCGCTGGGCTCATGCTTGCGTACGCTCTCTTGCTCGCATCGTGTACCTCCGATGCGTCATCGGATCGGACAACAGGCGACGCCTCCGGCACGCAACCGATGGGTGAGCGGCCAACGCCGACCCCGAGTTTGCTCCGCCGGGCAACGATGATTGAAAACCCCGCCGATCTGCGTATCGGTGAACGCTTCTCCATCCCGAGCGTCTCGAAGGTGGACGACACCCCCTTCTCCGCCCTCGAACTCGCCAAATCACATCGTGCCATCGTCTTTGCCATGACCAGCGCGGGGTGTCCCCTTTCAACGATGTACGCCCCGCGGCTCGCGGCGCTCGAAGCCGAGTACGCCGCGAAGCGGGTCGCGTTCGTCCATGTCAATGTTGTCGGCGCCGAATCCCGAGAAGAGATGCGTCAGTTCATCCGAGAACACCGGTTCCGCGGGGCGTACATCCCAGATAAGGACCACGTCCTGGCGACGGTTCTCTCCCCCCGGACCACCACCGAAGTCTTCGTCTTCGATCCTACCTTCACCTTGATGTACCGCGGTGCGATCGACGACCAGTACGGTGTCGGTACCGCGCTCGACACGCCCCGCAAACTCTTCCTCCGCGATGCTCTCGATTCGTTCCTTGCGGGCGAGTCACCCAAAGTCGCGGCCACATGGGCGCCGGGCTGCTTGGTCGATTCTCGCACGAAGGTGGATAACGCTTCGACGATCTCCCCTGTCGCCGTCGGCGGCACGCCCCTCACCTACATGGGGCGGATCTCCAAGATCATCGATGCGCACTGCGTCGAGTGTCACCGACCGTTCGGAGTCGCTCCGTTCAGCCTCGCCGGGCCGCAGGATATCACCGGTCGGGCGCGCATGATCGAAGCCGTCGTCCGCGAAGGACTCATGCCCCCCGGCCACGGCGTTACCACACCGACCGGACAATCCACCCCGTGGGTCAACCCGCGCGAAATGTCCAAAGACGAGCAAGCCGACCTCATCGCATGGCTCAACTCCGACCGTCCCGTGGGAGAAATCCAGCAAGCCCCGCTCCCCCTTGATCGCCCGCGCGGCTGGGCAATGGGTTCCCCCGACCTCCTGCTCACCGCCGGCCCGATCGAACTTCCTGTCGATGGGGCCATGCAGTACCATCGGGCGGTCGTGCCCACGAATCTCACCGCCGACCGATGGGCCTCTGTCATCGAATGCCGCCCGATGAGACAAAATGGCATCCATCACGCGCTCGTCTGGCTCCTACCACCCGGTGCTCGCGTCCCGTCGATCGACGACAATCCTACTGACCTCGAACTCCTGTTCTCGTACTCACCCGGCCAAGACGTCGTGCGCTACGACGCCGGCATCGCCCGTCGTATCCCCGCAGGCTCGATGCTCCTCGTCGACCTCTATGCACGTCCTATGGGCCGGCTGATGAACGAGTCCCTTCGCATCGGATTGAAAACTACCGCCTCTCCGCCAACGCGCGAAGTGCGCACCATGATGATCTCCGCCGATTCGCTCCGGATCCTCCCCGGCGACGCCCGCGGCATCAACCGCGCTTCGGTCGCTCTCCCGAACGATACCACCCTGCTCTCGCTCACCGGGTACATGCGCCGCCTCGGCGCGGCGTTTACACTCTCGGCCACATCACGCAGCGGGGCCACCGAAGTCCTGCTCCAATCACCCCGCTATGACTATCGCTGGCAGGTCCGGCACGAGTACATCGAGCCGCGGCTGCTCCCCACAGGCTCCATCCTCACCCTGGAGGGCGTCCACGATAACTCCGAATCAAACCGGAATCTCGCGGACACCACCCATCGAGTGCCAACAGGCCCGAAGCCCGCAGCGGAGGCTATCTTCATGGCGATCGAGGTACTCCGCGACGTGCCCGCCGCGAAGGAGCCGGCGAACCAGTAGCCACCGGCGTGCGGAAGACCTGACCGCACACCCACGCAGTGTACTTCACCAAACCAATCGGGCATCAGGGCAAAGGGTTCGCCCATGCGCTGAGGACTTCCCATTGAATCCGAGCCGAACCGTCACAGAATCCGACGTTGAACCCTCGCCGCGCGCCGGTCTTGGCATGAAACCGGCCCAACCGCTCGATCACATGAGATTCCTGGCGAAAATCCAGTACGCTCGCCGTGCGTGCCAGCGGCGTATCGGGTATCCGAGCGGAGTCGAAGATGAGCGGGGTCTCGGCTGGACGCTCGATTTTTTCCAGATCGACGAACGCCGGGTCAAGTTCGTCATCGAAGTTATCGGGGTCCGGTGAAACCCCCGCTAATGCCAGCCCTGCGTGTCCCGTCACATTGATCGCATAGGTCCGCGTCATGTCGTTGCTGTAGACCGAGTCGGCCGTCGGACACACCAGCACGCTGGGCTTGAAGTAAAGATCCCCTGCGCTCGTCCCATCGCGCCCGGACCCGACCTGTACCACGAGTGCCCAGTTGGGCACTTGCCCGTAAGGCTGACCCAGTGCGGGGCTTTTGCCCTTGTAGTCATCCGCATACGAACGGCAAATCGTCACGCTCTGACGGAGGTTCGACAGACATATTGCGGCCCGCCCCGATTCCCTGACCGACGACATCGCCGGCAATAACAGCGACAACAACACCCCCACGATCGCAATCGTGATGAGCAGTTCGATCAACGTAAAGGCTCGCGATCTAGACATCGAAGTACAGGTCAATCGTTGACTCTCGCCGGTGATCCGGCTCCGACTCCAAGTCCCCGGTCGGCAGTATGTTCAAGCCGCCCCGTTTCTTCCAACCGTTAGTATATTGGATGATTGAGGTAGACGCAACCATTCGATCCGATTCGACGATCCGCCGGGATTATGGGCCGCCGCGGCTTAGTCCCGCCGCTGCGTCACGCCCAACTCTTCCTCCGCCACGTCCGCTTCCTCTCGATCCCCCACCGGTTTCGTCCGTACAACCACCTGCGCGCTCTTCACGTTTTCCCCTTCGAGGCTCCGTGCTATCGCCGCTTCGTGCCCGAGTTTCTTTTCCCCACTGCCCGCGTGCGTTGAACGTTCATGCACCGCGGCCTCACGCCCATCCGTCGTAATGCGGTAGATCATGCCGATCGTTGTTTCCGGCTCACCCAGCAGCAGGCGGTTCACGAGTTCAACGCCTTGCATCAGCGTGTGGTCGGTGTTGCTCACCTCGTACTTCCACATCCCGAAGCGCCCGCGCGAATAAATATCGCGGGCCTCCAGCCACGGGATCACTTCGGCGAGGATCTCATCCCGCTCCACCGACGGCGTCGGGTACGAATAGTCCGCGTAATAACACCACCGCGACACAATGTTCGCACGCTCGCCCGGCAGCAGCATCCCGCAGTTTTCCAGCCCCCGGATCGTCTCTTCGATCATCGCATCCGGGTCCGCGCCCTGCTTGCCGCACGTTGGTTTGTGGTCGCTCTCGCTCGTTTCGCACAGCAGTGAGTAATAGTTATCCTTGTCCGGCGTCATGTGCGGCGAGTAGTTGCTGAGGTACGTCACGCGATAAAACGGGCAGTTCTCTTCCGGAAAGTACATCCAACTCTTCGTGTCCGGAGTCCCCGCGCCCGGTTCGCGGCTCCTCAGCCCGATCCCCACCATGTACCCGCTCGAGTGCCGCAGCCGGCACGCCGTTTCCGCTATCCGCTTCAGGTCGAAGTCCTCGCTGGTCGCGCTCGCACGAACCGGCTCCCCGCCCGGTCCATCCCCCTCCACCAGCACGTCGCGGCAGAGTACATCCACCGGCATCGCACTCACCAAGAGGTCGTACCGCTCCACACGCCCATTCGTAAACCGGATTTCTTTCCGCGCGATGTCAATCCGCTCGACTGTATGGTCCAGCGAAATATGCCCCGCCAGCACCGGCCCGAACCGTGAGTAGAACTCCCCAGTCCCACCCCGCAACGGGAACTTGAACTGGTTGTTCGGCCCCCAACCGAAGTCGTCCTGCCCGAGTACGACGTTCTTGAGCGCGCGGTCGATGTCGAGTACCGCGACGCGCTCACCGATCCACTGCTTGTTCATCAGTTCCGGTTCGTGCGCCCAAACCTTGAAGTTGTACGGTCGCATGAAGTGCTTGGCAATCCCATCGCCAAAGACCGCGTCGATGAACTCCCCGAAGTTCGTCGCCAGCGCGGGGGATTTCACTTTACCGCCACCGGTCTGGGCTTTGATCAGCCCGGACAAGCACTCATACGCCACCTGTTTGGGCAGATACCGCACATTATTCTGGAACGGGTACGGCACCCACGTATCGCACATTCGCACCCAACTTTCGCGGTTATTGAGCGTGAAATCCGGCCCCATGAGCGTGTCGAAACATTGATCGTAATACGTGTAGTGCGAGAACATCACGTGCCCGCCGATGTCCCACGTAAACCCTCGCGCGTCCGTGAAACTATGCGCCAGCCCGCCGATGTACGGATGCCGCTCGAAGAGGTGGAAGTTGGTATACCCCAGTTCCTTAAGCCGGTACGCGGCACCCAGCCCCGTCGGCCCGGCACCGATGATGACGATTCGAGGGTGGGTATCACCACCGAAATCAGGATTCCCGATCACGCCATGCACTGATGCCATGAAGATTCCTTCGAGTCGTGGGGTGTGTGCGAACCCAGGATGCGCCGAACGGGCCTGAAATCCGCGTCAAAGAATAGCCGATCGAAGTAAACTACTCGACACCGCGAGGTCGGGTCCGTGTACTTTGTCCTCCGTAGACCGACGAACCCCTGGCTATGAAACATCGTTCGGACGTTGACACGGTGTCATATGAGGCCAACGATTGGCCTGCCTTGGACTGGCCCGAGTGTGAGCATGAGAAACCGCTCGCATGGGTTAAAGAAGCCGAACTGTTCGGCTCCCTCTTTGGGGCGCTCAAAACGCTTCGCACCACGTTTCGTACTACGAAACAAGATGCTGGGCACGAAAGGTTGTAGACATGTCTGCTATTGCTGAACTCGGTGACAAACTTGCTTCGCTGACCCTCAAAGACGCGGTCGAACTTGGCAAGTACATGAAAGATACGTATGGGATCGAAGCCGCTGCGGGCGGCGGGGTCATGATGGCAGCCGCGGCCGGCCCGGCCGCCGCCGCCGTCGAAGAAAAAACCTCATTCGACGTGGTCCTCAAGGCCGCCGGCGAAAAGAAGATCGGCGTCATCAAGGTCGTCCGCGAAGCGACGGGGCTTGGCCTCAAGGAAGCCAAGGATCTTGTCGACGGCGCTCCGAAGCCCATCAAGGAAGGCCTCAGCAAAGACGATGCCGAAGCCCTCAAGAAGAAGCTCGAAGCCGAAGGCGCGACTGTCGAACTCGCCTGATACCCGTTTCGTGTTCAACGCCGATCAAAAGCCCCTACTTGCGAGGGGCTTTTTTTCGTTGATGCGGCTACCGGTAATGCAATCGCATGATCGGCGAGAAGAATCCGAACACTTCCTGCCTCGACGGCTCGATGGAATCGGAAGTACTCGAAATTCCGACACTCCCCCAAGACCGACGGGGACCGTCGGGCCACCCAGGAGCGATCATGCGGTTGCCCTGCGGCTACCGATACGCAACCGAGCGAACCACCGGAGGCTGCGTATCATTGTTCTGTACAGCATCGACAGGCGGCCGCTGCCGGCGCGAGCAATCTCGCCGTCAGAGGAAAGTCCGAGCACGGCAGGATACGGCGGTGGGTAACGCCCACCCGCCCGCTACGGCCCCATTCGCATGGGTCTTTCGCGGGCGCGGGACAGTGCCACAGAGAATGAACCGCCGATGGCCCGCCCCGCGGCACGAATGTGCCGCGTGGCGGGATCAGGTAAGGGTGAAAAGGTGCGGTAAGAGCGCACCGCTCGGCCGGCGACGGTCGAGGCACGGAAAACCCCGCCGCGTGCAAGGTCACGCAGTCTCTTGTAGCCCCGGCAACGGGGCCGCACCGGTCGATCCGACCGGCTGGAGACGGGTAGATCGCTGCTCCGCCGCCACTGAAATAGAGGCGGATCTACGGAGCGACCACACGGGCAACCGTGCGGCGAGAGAAATGGTCGCCACGACCGACACGCCCGGGCAATCGGTACTCCAAGCCCCCGTCAATCGCAAGGAGTGCCGCTCGCCCCGGGAACGATCGGCCGCACAGAACTCGGCTTAGACGTCGATGCTGGAACAGACGCGGGCCGCGGCGAAAGCCGAGGCCCGCGGCCATTGATGCCCTAGTGACAAATGTACATCTCCCAATGCCACGACACGTTGTGTAGTCTCTACAAATGGGACTGCGGCTGTGTCATCTCGTTTCACTTTACGGACATAAACGCGGCAACTTGTCAGCGCAACACCTGCTTCGAACTTCCACGCCGCATTGGATGACTGATAACGAGCGTGAAAATAGGAAATCCCTGTGAGTTCCTTTGCGGCGCTGCGGCTTTGAAATCCGCTCAGCAGTTCGTACCGCCTTGATCGCGCCAGTCGTGTCTGAATCCGCACCCCGCCGACCGGCGAACTCCGATCGTGTACTCTGCCGTGTGTTCTGCATCTCCATGTCGCTCGGCCCGCCGCTCGTTCGGGGCGTGGCTTCTTGGAGTACCGGATCATGTTCAGCGTGATCCGCCTGGGACGAACACCAAGTGGAGGGTTCATCGCATCACGCAACCTGTCGAGCCTTCGGCTTGCTACTCTCTCTCGAACCACCTGGAGCCTTCACGCCGAGTGTCAGAGAATCTACTAGAACGCGTTGGTCGAGGCGACAGTGCCTGCGTTTCGCTCGTGCTCGAGCGGTACGCCGGGCTTGTTTGGTCTCTTGCGCGCCGCGCGACCGCCAATCAAGCCGAGGCCGAGGACGCGGTTCAGGAAATTTTCACGGATGTATGGCGGAGCGCGCCACGGTTTGATCCCGCCGTGGCTTCCGAAGCAACGTTTATCGCCATGATTGCCCGTCGGCGTTTGATCGATCGCCGACGCCGCGATGGCAGGCGGATCGATGAACAAGGCGGGTATGACGAACTCCCCGCCTACGTGCAGCCATCCACCTCTGCCACCGACATCAGCGAAGACGCGGGCCTCGCCGTGCAGGCGCTGGAATCTCTGCGTCCTGATCAGCAGAGCGTGCTGCGCATGTCTGTGCTTCAGGGGATGTCCCACGAGAAAATCGCGGAGGCGACCGGCCTGCCCCTCGGCACCGTCAAGACTCATGTACGCCGGGGGCTGATCCGTATCCGCGAACTGCTCGAGCAGGCCCGGTCCAAGCGTGGAATGGGGGTGGCGCTATGACCTCTGCAAATGTGCCCGGCACGCCAGACAATCTGAATCCGCTTGGCGGACACGACGATCACAACCGATTGCTCGATCTCCTCGCCGACCGTGCCACCGTCGGCTTGACCCGCGCCGAACACGCCGAGTTGGATGCGATGCTCAATCGTGCCGACCAACCCGATCACCACGCCCTCGATGTCGCCGCGGCGGCACTCGCCTGCGGCCTCGTCGCGGGTGATGTTCGTTCTGCCAGCGTCCCCACGCATCTCCTCGCTCGCTTGAATCAGCAGGCAATCCAGACCCTGTCCGAGCAGAAGCCCGCCGCCCGAACTCGGCGCGATCTTGCTTCCGATACCGATTCACTCGCTCGCCGCTCGGCCGCTTCCACGCGAACCGCGGGCGCGGGCTGGCGAATCTGGGGCGGGTGGGTTGCCGCCGCGGCGTGCCTTGCGTTTGCCGTCTTCGCTTGGACACAATCGACCCGTGCCGGTCGCACCCCGAGCCTCTCTTCACTCATCGCCGCACAAGGCACGATTACCCGCGACTGGGGCTTCTGGCCTGAGAAGCCCCCGCAAGAGGGCGGCGAACCTGTCCCGTGCGCCAAGTCCGTCACCGGCAAAGTGTACTGGAACCAAGAACTCCAAGCCGGGTACATGGTCTTCAAAGGCTTGGCCGCCAACGACCCCGCCGCTTCGCAGTACCAACTCTGGATCATCGACAAGTCCCAAAAGCACCCGATCGACGGCGGTGTCTTCGATGCCGCCGCTGCCAATCAGGCCGGTGAGATCGTCGTCCCCATTGCGTCCAAACTCGGCGTCAAAGACCTCGTCGGCTTCGGCATCACCGAAGAACCTGCCGGCGGCGTCGTCGTCTCAGATCAAAAACGCCGCGTCGTCGTCGCGCTCGTTGGGTCATAACCAGGATTGATCAATCGCCCTCGTGCTAACATTCCAACTCTCGCTTGGCCCTCACGCTGCCTCGCCGTTCTTGTCGCACGAAGCGGTCGGAGTCTGCGTCATGCCAGCCCGGCGTCGCCCGCCATATCCACATGGATGACGGTCGATCGGACGCTCCAGCGCTGTACGCCGAAGAGGGTCCGCGCCGCTTGTTCGTACCCTTTCATTTGTTCCCGATACGGATCGTCCGCAGCGCCGCGACCTCCACCGCCCGGCCGTTGCACCGACACTTTGAAGTCGTAAATCTGCACTCGCTTGTGGATCTCGCCCACTGTTTCTTCATCCCCGAGCCGCTGCGTCACGACCACTCGATCAAACCGCCCCGATAGGCTCGCGTGATCCAGCGGGATCACAAAAGGCAACTCGCGGAACACCCACACGCGTTCGCGCTCCGCACCACTCGATCCCGCCGACGACCGAGATAGAGCGCCCCGCACCACTGGCGATTCAAGAGCGTGCCGGAACCGCTCAATAAGTTGGCTCACCTGCTCTTGCTTCACCTTCGCCGCCGATGGCACGAGTACTCTCAGAGCATCGTCGCTCGGCAACGGATCTTCGATCCACCCGATCGCAGCCAGCCAAGCATGTACAACAACCCCGACCACCCGCACATCCGGATCGCCGCGCCCCGATACCCGCGAGGCCCGAAACGCACGGTTGTCACCCGTTTGGCTCGGCGTTTGCACCGGTACAAAGCGGGTCCGGCGCGACCAATCCAGGCCAAGCGTTGGATCCAATCGTAAAGCCGACTCGCCTTCACCCGGCTCGCCAAGCGTTGACTTTCCGGCCCGTGCGGTGTCAGCCCGTGCGTCGAACTCGCCATCCGCCGTGCCGGCCCAATCACGATCGCCCGATTCCCAAAGCGTCGTATTCGGTGCTACCCCCGCTGGTGTTCCGCTTTCTACCGATGCCCCCTGCGTCAACGCCCCGCGCAGCACCCCGGCCAACGACAACGGCGGCTGCGACGACGCCCGCGGCTCAACGATCATTTCGAGCGAGTGCACCGCACGCGTCATCCCTACGTACAACGCGCAGAGTTCTTCACGGATGTTCCTCGCTCGCCATTCGGCGTACAGCGCCGCCAGTTGAGGCTCCAGCGCGAGCAAGTCTTTTTTCACGCAGAGCGACGCGAACTCGATCGGCCCATCCACGGTTCGCCGCCGCGTTAGAACCTCCGGCATCCGACGTGCGATCGTCGCGTCCAAGTCCGGCAGCACCACGGCGTCGAACTCCAGCCCCTTTGAAGCATGGATGGACATCAGCCGCACGGGCGCTGCCGATGGATCTTCCACACGCCGCGATTCCACGAGTTGGACGAACTCCATCAGCCGCCCCGCTCGCCGTGCCGCGGATTCTTCAAACTCGCACGCCAACCAAACGAGCCGCCTAAGCCGCTCCCGGCTTCGATCATCGCACAACCTCGCCAACCGTGCTGCCCATTGCTGGATCGTCCGCGCCAGCCCATCTTGCTGCACCGCGCACCTGATCCCGCGTCCCAGTGCCGCGAGTGCCGGCGCCGTATCACTCAACGGATATCCCACGATTGAAGCGAGCGGCGAATGTCGCACATGAAACGCGGCCGCACGGTTCGTCGGGTGATCCGCGAGAGTCAGCAGCGACAGCACCTCGGCGACCCGCGCCGAATCCGTGAGCGGATTCCCCCCTTCTTCGCTCGCCGCGATCCCGTGTCGCGACGAGAGCATGTGCCTCAGCAACGGAATGTACTTTTTGGAGCGAAACAGCACACCCACGCTGGCCCACGGTGCCGCCGATCGAATCGCGGCGACACGCTCGCAGACCAGCCGCAGAACCTCGCGCCGACGTGCCGCCGCACCAATACCATCCGCCGCCGTTCGCAGCACGGCGTGCCCGCTTGTCGTTTGTAGCGCCCGGTGTCGCTCGAAGTGCCGCTCCCACCAATCTCCCGCCGCGGCATCGCTCGACGTGCTCGATCCCAGTATCGCCGCGTTCGTGCCGATCGACCCGAACACCGTGTTCACCGCATCAATCACGACCGCCGATGAACGACGATTCACCGCCAGGTGCCGTGTCTCCACCTGCGGCCAGTGCGCCGCGATGTTCGGCAGCAGGTCCGGTTCCGCGTCACGCCAGCCGTACAACGACTGCTTGATATCCCCCACGCAGAAGAACGACCGCGCCGGCCCTTCAACCACTTGGCCGTCGAGCATCGTGGCCGCCGGCGTCGCGCCATCCCCCGATACAACCTCATCGATCAGCGGCTCAATCAAACGCCACTGCACCACCGATGTGTCCTGAAACTCGTCGAGCAGAACATGCGAGACCGACGCATCCAACCGGTAATAGATCGTCGTCAGCCGATCGTCCAGCGATGCATCCAGCAGCATCCGCGGCACATCGTCGAACGCCAGCACGCCCAGCGACGACTTCGCCGCGCGCAGTTCTCGGTCGTACTGCCGCAACAGTTCCTGAGTCGCCAGGTTGCGCTCCACCAATCGTCGCACGATATGGCTACTGGCGTGCGCGAGCAACTTCTCGTACAAACAGGCCAACTCCGGCGTGAACTCCGCACGCGCGAACTTCGGCACTTCGTCGCGCACACGCTGTACCAGCGAATCACACGCGAACGCTTCCCATCGCTCCATCCTCGCGGCTTCGACCGTCCGTGCCTTCGCTTCCACCCACAGTTTGATCGCCGTACCCGCCTTGGTCATCGGCACCGCCGACGCTTCGACCGCTTCGATCGCCGCCCGGCGTGCCTGGTCATCCAGCGGCGTCGGTACTTGCAACCGATCCCATGCCTCACGCTGCGTACTCATCACCGCCGCGTGCGCCGCTTCGATCGCACGGCTCAGTTCCGCCCGCACCGAGCGCCCGAACATGCCCGATGCCCGCGCCCTGATGAGCGCCAGCATCGCCTCCCGATCCGTCGAGCGCAGCGTGCGTCCGATCGCTTTGTCTTGCACCTGCTTCAGCGTTTCTTCGTCCGCGGGCTGCCAACTCAGCGCACCCCCGAGTTCCAGCGCAAAGCCCCCCGCCAGACGTGCGAAGAACGAGTCGAGCGTCGAAACGCTCAGCCGGTCTTGTACCCCGACCAGCGACACAAGCCGTTGACGCCACGCCTCGGGAGCGAGCGCCCGCGAACCGGAAAGGCCGACTTCTTCGCTCAACCGGCGTGCATACTCCGCGCTCATCGATGCCCCCGCAAGACGCGACAAGATCCGCCGAAGAATCTCTCCCGCCGCAAGCCGTGTGAACGTCGTCGCCAGTATCTGCTGCGGCCCAACCCCCGCCGCCAGCAGCGCGATGCACCGGCTCGTCAGTTGAAACGTCTTGCCCGTCCCCGCCGACGCAAGGATCACCACATGCCTCGGCACGAGCGGCGTCATCACTCCACCTGAAGTTGTTCCCTCTGGTTCGCTCACTCTACCTCATCCTCTTCTTCGTCCAACCGCAAGTAGGCTGTCCCACAAATCCGCGCCAGGATCCCCTCCGTCGGCGGACGCGGCCCGAGTTCGTCGTACTCGCCCCGGCGGACTGCTCGCACAACTTCTCCCGCCGTATCGTCCGCGCTTTCCAGGTCCCCTTCATCCCAAGAAAACAGCCGCTCGCCCGTTTCCGCCGGATCCCTCGGCAGCACGATGTACCCCAGTTCGATTCGCCCCTGCAGGTCCAGCGACCGCGCCAGATGCCGATACAGAGGCAACTGCAGATCGAGCCATTCTCCGTTCGCTTTGCGAATCGCGCTCAGTTCCGGCGCCCGCTCCCCGGTCTTGTAGTCCAGTATGGCCGCGCACCCCAATCGATCGTTAATATCGATCCGGTCGATCCGCCCTCGCAGCCCCATCGGTGCTCCGTCCACAACGATACTCGCACTCGATGACTCGCCATTGTCCGGCGGGCTCCATTCCACATGCGCAATCCGCCACCCCGCCGCGGCCCACTTCGCCTGCCATCGCGCCACGGCCTCCAGCCGTGCGTGCGCTTGCTGCAACTGAATCCAAACCGCCGGCATCGGGTGACGCCCGAATCGCTGCGTCGCCGCTGCTTCCAGCGTCGCGTGCAAGAACGCTCCCACGCGCCGCGGGTCTTGGCTGTACGCCGCCTCCGACTCGGGCAACGCCCGCAGCACATCGTGCAGCAGCGTCCCGAAGTGCATCGCGCCAAGTTCCACCAGGTTCGCTTCAGGCTCGCTCAACCGCGCGACGTGCCTGAGAAAAAACCCACGAGGCGAGTCCAGATAGTCACGGAAGGCCGTCACCCGCAGGCTCGTGGGGGTCGCTCCCGATAGCCGATCCGTCACCGCGACCGCGGGATCCGGCTCGCCCCCGACTCGTGCCGAACCGACCCCCGTCGTCGCTATTCCACCTTCGTGTACTGCGACTTCTTCACTCGTCCACTTCTCAATCCGCTGTGCCACAGTCAGCGGGTCCGCGGCGAGCAACAGCCGACTCGGCAGACGAGGCTCGTTCCGCTCGCCCCGCTTCGCGCACACGAAGACCGTGCTCGCCTTCGCGTGCGCCAACACCGACATGATCCACGCATCTCGCGCGTAACGCGACTCTCGCGTCGCCAGCCCCACGCGCGCCCGTATCGAGTTCGGCAGCAACGGATCCGACCCTACCGGCGACGGTATCACCCCCTCGTTCATCCCCGTCACCACCGTGACCGCCGCGTCGTCCATCGCCAGTTCCAGCCAGCCTAATAACTCAATCCCGGCCTCCCCCGATTCGTCTGCCAACGCCGCTTCTCCAACCACCCGCAGAATCACTTCAAGCGCGTGCGCGGCGTCACACTCCAGATCCTTCCCAATCCTCGCCGACGCCTCTTGCAGTTGCATCACCGCTTCAACAACCCCGCCTACGGCCTCTTCTTCGATCCGTTGCCCGTACACCCGTTCAAGCATCGCGCCAACCCGTGCGCACCATTCACTGATTGTTGTGCGGGACGCCGATCGCCCGTTCGTTGCAAGCGAGTCGATCAGCCCGCCCAGCAACGCCATCACCGCGCTGTACACAGCCGACAATACACCCCGGCAATCGTCGTCCCCTGTATGCCATTCCCCATCGACCATCCAGTGCAGGTACTCCGCCTGATATTCATCCAGCACATCGAGCCACGGCTTAGCCGCGTACGGCGTTCGAGCATGTGTACGAAACGGCAGCCCACTCTTCGTGCGTTCCCCCGCGGCCGCGTGGCCCACCGCCGACCCCACCACTCGATCGATGACCGCTCCGACATCGCAGTGCCGAACCAAGGTACCGAAGTCTTCAAACGACCCCGACGACACAAAGTCCCGCACCATTGCGATCAACATCCCCGGCGGCGTCGTGTCTAGCCCATGACCCGCCGCCAGCCGAAACCTCGGCGGCAACGACTCGCCCGCCTGCCATGCCTCCTTCCTCACCCCATCCGCTTCCTGATCGCCCACCCTGAGTTCCACGCTCCGCACCATCAGCCTCTGCGCCACGACCGGCTCCGGCACTCCAATCGTCACTTGATCCGCCGGACGCCCCTCCGCCAGTGTCTGAACAATCCCCAGTACCACATCGGCTTGTTCGTCGCGCGTCGCCGCTGTTCGGATACGTGCCTCATCGACCGCGATCGGGCGAGCCTTCCACCATTCCGGCACCACGACGCCGTACGGATCAAATCCAGCGGCAAACTCGGGCGGGGCGAACACAACAACTTCGCACTCATCCCCGATTGCATCGATCAGCCGTCGTGCGTCCATGTTCAGGTCCACCACCCCAGCCACGATCACCCGCGCCGTCCCCGCACGCTTCACACCCTTGATCGTTTCGTCGCGCATCGCGTGCCGGTCACGCAACCCCGCCCGAGCGAGTTCCGACATATACGCCGCTTCCGCGCGCGCCACTGATTCCCATCGACTCGCTTCGGTGTCGTCGGCAAGGGGCTTGACGATCTCGGGCATGTCGCTCAGCCGTTTTCCCGCCGCCGCCAACTCCGATCTCGCGCTCGACAACAACTCTCCCAGCGCGATCCACCGCGCGACCTCATCGGCCTCGGGCCGATGACGCACCAGGCTGTGCAGTTCTTCCGGCGGCATCCGGCGCAGCGCGCACGCCCACGCCAGCCGATCCTCCAGCGACGTCGCCGCCGGTCCCGTGCCCAATCCATTCCCCACAACGTCCCACATACCCTGCGGCGTCGTCACCCGCGGCGGAATCAACCCGCCTCCCACCACTTCCCCCTGCCCCGCCACACTCAACAACTCCACCAACCGCCGCCCGGCTCTCGCACCAGGCAACACGACCACCCAATCCGATAGGTCCACCACACCGCCCGCGAACGCATCGCTCCGCGCATCGTGTTTCCCGCCACGCGCCCGTACATAATCCCGCAGCGAATGCAGCAGCGGTCGGTCCCAACCCAGAAACGTGCGTAGAGGTTGGCTCATTCGAGTGGTATTCATACCCGCCCCGTGATCGAACGCCGACCACCGGCGATCCCGCTCACTGTACTCAACTTTGCTTGTGCCTGCCCACCCATGCGCGCACGTCCGCGTGCGTATTCAAGTTGGCAATCACTGCGGGATCATCGACGCTCTGTAGCACCCTTGACGTACCGATCAACCGATCCAGTCGGAGTTCATCCATCTTGTTCCACGCCGCCGCCTCACGAACGGCCGGCACCAACTCACTCACGATCCACGTTGTCGGCAGATAGACCGGGTGCCCCCGTGCCGCCGCGGCTCCTTCTTCTTTCGCATATACCGGCACCGCGGGACGACCCACCGCCGCTTCACGCAGCACGCGCCACACGTCTCCCTTCGCAACCGGCACATCTACCGGCAACACATACACCCCGGCAACCGACTCCGCCCCCCCGTGCTCATTCAACCATGCCGCAATCCCATGAAAGAGGCTGTCGAACATCGGCCGCCCAGACTCGACGACGACCATCTCGATCCCTTCTGCCGCTTTCCACTCCCCGTCGTACATCCCCCGCCGAACTTGCTCCGTCACGACCCATCGGCACTCACCGCCCAAACTCACCAGCCGCTCGTGCTGATCTTCCCACCACGCCCGCCCGTCCACGCGCATCAGCGTCTTCGGCCCGCCCATGCGAGAGCCCCGCCCCGCCGCGAGCACGACGACCCCGCACCCATCACACACTCCCACGTTTTTTCCCCTCAAGCAGCAGCCGCGCCGCCATCGATACCGCCACCAGCCGCGGCGCTTTGCCCGTATCTCCCACCCCGATCGGGCACTCCACTCCCCGAACCACCGCTTCATCCACACCCGCGGCGACCAATCGCCCGAATAAACACGCCCGCTTGCTCCGGCTCCCGATCAGTCCTGTATACCCCGGCACACCCGCCGTCGCCCCATCCACCCCCGACGCTCTGAGTAGCCCACGCAGCAGATCAAAATCTGTATCGTGCGAACACGTCATCACGCACGCCATCGTCTCCCCGGGCTGTTCCCGCGCATATTGCACCCCCTCTTCCCACGAATGCACCCGTCGGCACTCCCCGAACCGCTGCACCGAGTTCCACGCCGACCGATCATCGACGATCGTGATCGACAGCGGCGCGCCCGAAGCCGGCCCGAGCATGTCCGCGAGTTCTTTGGCGACGTGCCCCGCCCCGAATATCACCAGCCGCTTGGTGGCGCCGTGATACTCGAAGAACACGTCAATCACACCGCCGCAGCATTGATCCGCGTCCGAACCCAGCACGTATTGCTCGGTCCCGCACGAGCGATCGCGCAGGTGCTTCTCGGCCGCGTCGATCACCAGTCGCTCGAACTGCCCGCCGCCCACGGTCCCGATCAGTGCGCGCACTTCTCGATCTTCACCCGCCCCCGACACCGCATTGCCGCTCCGCCCGGGGCACCAGATCATCTTCGCCCCCGCGTCCCGCGGCGTGCTCCCCTTCGTCCCCGTCACTGTAATGAGCACGAACGCCGTTCCATCGCGCGATAACGCCGCCGCGGCCTCGAAAATGTCCCTTGTGTCGCTCACAGCCCATCGTAGTACCCCGCCCATCGCGTGATGAAATTGCTGCCGCTTCTGCCGTCATTCAACGCTTTGATCGCTTATTCACCGCGCCCCCCGCTCAGGAATCTGGATCCGCTCGGGAACAGCGACCGATGTACTATCTGCCCGTCGTAAAGGTCAATACGCCAACGTGGGTATCTTGGCGCGCCATCCGCGCCGCAAGGATGCGATGGTTGAACCATGCTGTACCGCTTGTACCTGTTGATGCACAACCGCCTGCATGAGTGGGGCGTCGATTGGATCTTTCAGATCCTCGGGCAACTCACCTTCCGCGCCCTCGCCGCCGCGGCACTGGCATTCACCATCGTCTTTGTCGCGGGGCGTCCGGTGATCTCATGGCTTCGACGAAAAAAGATCGGCGACACCGGACAAACCGACGCCGCCGTCCTGCAACGCACCACCGCTAGCAAGGCCAACACCCCCACCATGGGCGGCGTCCTCATCGCCGCCGCGATCCTCGTCTCCGTCCTGCTCCTCGCCGATATCACCAACTTCTACGTCATCGTCTCCCTCATCGTCATCCTCTGGCTCGCCCTGCTCGGGGGCATCGACGACTGGCTGAAACTCACCGCCGCAGCACGCAAAGCAGCAACCGGCTCCTCTCGCCAAGGGCTGTACGCCTGGGAAAAACTCGTCTTCCAGTTAGGGCTTGGCGTCCTCGTCGGCTACTTCGTCTTCAGCCAAGGCGACAACCCGGAGGTCGCGCACGACCTCGCCCACGCCGTCACCCTGCCCTTCCAACCCACCTATGTCAAACGACCCGATGTCGGCCTGGTCACCAACGAGCACCTCTTGTTTCTCCCCCGCGCCGCTTTTATGTTCGTCGCCATCCTCATGGTCGCCGGCATGTCCAACGCCGTGAACATCACCGACGGGATGGACGGGCTTGCTACTGGCAACACCGTCATCGTCTCGCTGGGCATGGTGGTCCTGACCTACATCGCCGGTTGGCAGGGCGCGGCCCAGTTGCTCCTCGTCCCCTACGTCCCGCAGAGCGAAGAACTCATCGTCCTCGGCGCGGCTACGGTCGGTGCCTGCCTCGGGTTCCTATGGTGGAACTGCTCACCCGCACAGGTCTTCATGGGTGATACTGGCTCGCTCTGCCTCGGCGGCATCATCGCGTATATCGCCGTCGTCATCCGACAGGAGTTCCTCCTCCTCCTCATGTCCGGCGTCTTCCTCATGGAGATCGCTTCGGTCATGATTCAAGTCGGCTTCTTCAAAGCCACCCGCATCGCCACGGGCACCGGCAAACGCGTTTTCCGCATCGCACCGCTCCATCACAACCTCCACCTCGCCGGTTGGACCGAGCAGCAGGTCGTCGTTCGCTCATGGATCTTGACTTGCCTCTTCATGGTCTTCGCGCTCGCCATGGTCAAGTTGAGATGAGCCGCCACGCAGCCCGCTCGGCTACGCTCTCCGCGTCATGCCTTTCATCGTCCATCTTAATGGCAACCTCCTCCCCCTTGACCAGGCCCGCATTTGCCCATTCGACCGCGGTTTCGTCTTCGGCGACGGTGTCTACGAAGGCCTGCGTTCCATCCCCACGTCCCTTCCCTCCGATTCCCCCGCAGGCCGTCGTATCGTCGGCGCATCGCGCCACATCCAACGCCTCCGCGACGGGCTGCGACTCACCCGCATCGATTGGGATCCGTCCTCGCTCGAACTCATGTCGAACGAACTGACGCTGGCCAACGGGCTGACGGACGCTTTCGTCTACTGGCAGGTCACGCGGGGCACACCGATGCCGGGGGCGCCGGTGCGGTCGCGTGCGCCGGGGAAAGGGATGCGTCCGACCATCTTCGGCTACTGCACGCCCCAACCGGCACTCGATACCTTCACCACCCCGCCCACCAAATCCGTCATAACCTGCGAGGATCGTCGATGGGGGTACGGGCACATCAAGTCGATCTCATTGATGGGAAACATCCTCAGCGCGCTGCACGCCGACGAATCGGGCGCGGACGAAGCCATCCTGATCCGCGATGGGCTTGTCGGCGAGGGACTGGCGACGAACGTGGTGCTCGCTGTAAACGGGGGGAACGGCGAGGGGGGGATCCAGTTGGTGACGCCTTCGCTCGAAAGCGTGTCCATCCTCGCCGGGGTGACGCGCGCCATCCTTCTCTCACGCCGCCCCGATATCGTTCAGCGACCGGTACACGCGAGCGAGTTAGCCGCGGCGAGCGAAATCATGCTTATCGGGACGACGACGCTCGTGACCTCAGTCACCCGGCTCAACGGCGAACATGTGGGCACCGGCCAACCCGGGCCGCTGGCCAAAGAGTTACTCAGTAGCCTTCTGGGAACAATCCAAGCGAATGGGGACATCCAGTGATGTGCGCTCTCGCCTGTCAGTCCCACGACGGATGAGTTGTTGCACAACGCAGCCGCCGCTCGACAGTAAATGTTCGGCTGCCTCGATCGTGTACGTGTCCAGGTTCGGAACACGTACAGACATCATTTCTTGGGTTTGCTCTCCGGCGCGGGTGTGGGTGCGGCATCGGGCTTCGGAGCGTCGGGCTTGGCATCCTGTTTCGGCTGGTCGGCAGGTTTGCGGGGCACTTCGGCGGCGATCTTTTTCCACCAGCCGTCGGCCTCGGTCGTACTCTTCTTCTCGTCTTTATTCCACGAGTCCTTGGCATTTTGGAACAACCCCTTGTAGAAGAGAAACAGCCGCCCGTCGGTGACCTTGAAGTTCTTGGGGTCGATCTCGACTTTTTGTCCCCCGTCGGCGATAGCCGTCGCACACCACCCGCCGTATGTCGGCTCGTATTTCGCCGGTTCTTTCTTGAACCGATCCCGGTTCTCCTTGGTGGCGAAGTAGTAGGTCACGCCACGAAAGACATAGGACAATTCTTTCTTGCCCTTCGTGGCCTTTCCCCCCGCTTCAGGAAAGTACGCTACCGGGTCGTACCCCTCAATCGCGGGTTTGTCTTTGGCTAGGTTGTAGTGTGTAAGGTCTCGCTTGGGGTTCGGATCGGCGGGGTCGTCTGACTTCGGGGGCGTCTTCGGGGCCGCGTTATCAGGCTGCGGTGCAGATGGGGTTGGGGCAGGCTGCTTCTCGGGCTGAAGAGCGAACGAGGGAGCCGTGCTGCAAAGAACGGTGACGATCAGGATCAACCGGGAATGCATGACTATTCCTTGTACTTGTCGGAATCACAACAACGATGAACGGTTAAAAATATGGAGTTCAGGAGGGGCAAATTGGGTTTCTGTTCAATCCGCCCGCCGCGCCACGACGACTGGCGGGTACAGTTTCATCCAGATGACGCTCAATCCGCTCACACCGCTTGCACTCTCTACGCCCACCGAGCCTGCGAGTTCGACGGTTCTTCAAAGCCATTCGGTCCAAGCGGCCGTATCACACTCACTCATCGCCGACCTCCGCGCTATCCGTAAGGTCTACTACAAACCCGATGGAAGCATCCTCGTCGAGGCACTCCGTGGGATCGACATCGCAATCCCTCGCGGGCAGTATGTGGCGATCATGGGGGCTTCCGGGTCCGGGAAATCCACCCTGATGAACGTGCTGGGTTGTTTGGACAAACCCTCGGCAGGAGAGTACTTCCTCGACGGGATCGATTGCGCGAAAATGACCGATGAAGAAGTCTCCCATTTCCGCGGACGAAAGATCGGCTTCGTCTTCCAGGCCTTCAACCTCATCTCAGAACTCACCATCGTGGACAACGTCTCCGTCCCGCTGTTGTATCAAGGCATCTCCCCGGGAGAGCGCCGCGCTCGCGCGGTCGAATCACTCACCATGATGGGGCTGGGGGACCGTCTCACGCACCGCCCGAAGGAACTCTCCGGCGGGCAGCAGCAACGCACCGCGATCGCTCGCGCGCTCGTCACCAAGCCCGTCGTGCTCCTCGCCGACGAACCCACCGGAAACCTCGATTCAACGACCGGCGAGGCCATCCTCCAGGTCATCGAGAACCTCCACAAACAGGGCATGACAATCCTCATGGTCACCCACGACGACCGCATCAGCAAACGCTGCCAGCGCGTCGTCCGGCTCAAAGACGGCGTCGTCGAAAAAGACTACCTCGTTGCGTAGCACGCACTTCCCGCTCACGCACATTCCGCTCGGGTGTCACACATTAAACAGGAAGTGGCAGACGTCCCCGTCCTGCATTACGTAGTTCTTCCCTTCGATCCGCATCTTGCCCGCGTCCTTGATCGCCTTCTCGTTCTTGTGCTGCACCAGGTCGTCCACCGCATAAATCTCCGCCCGGATGAACCCGCGCTCGAAGTCCGTGTGGATCACGCCCGCCGCCTGAGGCGCCGTGGCACCCACCGGCACGGTCCATGCCCGGATCTCCTTCGGCCCCGCCGTGTAGTACGACTGAAGCCCCAGCAGGTGGTACGCCCCTCGCGCCAGCGACGACAGCGCCGGCTCGTCCATCCCCAGGCTCTGGAGCATCTCAAGCCGGTCCGCGTCCGACAAATCCGACAGTTCTGATTCGATCTTCGCCGACACCGGCACCACATCGTGCTCTGGATCCCCGCCGTGCTTCTTCACCCACTCGCGCACCTTCATCGCCAGCGGGCCACGCCCATGCGGATCGTCCTCGCCCACGTTCGCTACATACAGCGTCTTCTTCCCCGTGATCAGCCCCAGCCCCTTGAGCGCCTTTACCTGCTCGGCATCATCCACCCTGAACGTAATCGCCGGCGTCCCCTCCGACAAAATCGGTAGCAACTTCTTCAGCACCTCGTACCGTGCCACGCTCTCAGGCTCTCGGCTCTTGGCCGCCCGCTCCGCCTTCCCGATCGATCCCTCCACCGTTTGCAAGTCCGCCAACACCAGTTCCGTCGCGATCGTCTCCAAGTCCCGAATCGGATCGACCGTGCCATCGACGTGCGTGATGTCTTCTCCGCCCGGCGCTTTCTCGAAGCACCGCACGACCTGCACGATCGCATCCACCTCGCGGATATGCGAAAGGAACTTGTTGCCCAGCCCTTCGCCGACGGACGCACCACGCACGATCCCAGCAATATCCACCAGCCGGAGCGACGCCGGGATGATCTTCTGGGATTCAATATGCTGCCGGATGACCTCCAGCCGAGGATCCGGTATCGCAACCACCCCGATATTCGGCTCGATCGTCGCAAACGGGTAGTTCGCGGCGAGCGCGCCCGCCTTCGTCAGGGCGTTGAATAACGTTGATTTTCCGACGTTCGGCAGACCGACAATTCCGGCTTCCATGGTGATTCTCAGAGTGTGTTTTGGCAAAATCCCGGCTACGCCCGAGTCTGTCGCCGGACATCTTCAATATAGACACGACAACACATGCGGAGTGTACCACGACCAACGCAGTGGACCGGGCATCCCGCCCGGCCCGAGCACGCCGCCAGTTCCGCTGCATATGACCGCGTCATACACACACGGCCCAGTCAAGCCGATCGATCCCCTGGACGATGAATCGACGGTCTACGCACTACGATCCGCCATGAACCGAATCGTGTTCTTGCTCTGCGCCGTGCTTGGTTTAGGAGAATGGTCCCGAGCCGATGTCGGGTTCCGCGTCCGCTTCGATCATGCCGTCCGGTCTCAGCCCGCCACAGGCCGGCTCGTCGTCTATCTCATCAAACCCGCGGCCACAGTCGGCACCGTCTCCCCCGCCGACGGCCCCTTCTTCGACGATCCCCAGCCCATGTTCGGCCTCGATGTCGCTTCGCTCGCCCCCGGCGAGTGGGTCACTCTCAACGCCACTTCCCTCGCCCCCGACGGCTTGAACACCGCCGCTCGCCCTCGCTCCTTTCCCTCGCCACTCGCCGACCTCCCCCCCGGCATCTACAAGGTCCAAGCCGTGCTCGACCTCGCACGCCACAACAGTTCCTGGCGACGCGAACCCGGCAACCTCTACTCCACCGTCGGCACCTTCCACGTCCTCCCCGACGCTGCTCAACAGGCGCTCTTCGATATCACCCTTTCTCATTCCATTACCGACGCCGACACCTCTCCCAAACCCAGCCCCGGCGTCGAATACTTCCACGTCCGCTCCGACCTCCTCTCCGTCTTCCGCAGCACCGACGTCTTCCTCCACGCCGGTGTCGTCATCCCCATCGACTACGACCCCACACGCCCCGACCCCTACCCCGCCATCTACGAAATCCCCGGCTTCGGCGGCGACCACTCCGACGCCGCCAACCACCACGCTCGCTCCGCCCGCACCCCCATCGCCGCAGCCGCCACCGTCCTCCGCCGCAACTCCTTCTCCATCGTGCTCGATCCCGAAGGACCAAACGGCCACCACCTCTTTGTCAACTCCGCGAACAACGGACCCGTTGCCGATGCCCTGATCAACGAACTCATCCCCGCACTCGAAAAAAAATACCACCTCGCTCCCGTCCCCGCCGCTCGTCTCCTCCGCGGGCACTCTTCCGGCGGGTGGTCATCACTCTGGCTCGCCACGCAGTACCCCGACACCTTCGGCGCCACCTGGTCTTCATCTCCCGACCCCGTCGATTTCCGCAAGTTCCAACGTGTCGATCTCTACAACGACACAAACGCCTACACGCGCAGCACCGCGCCGATCCCCAGTTACCGCTCCCGCGGCACCGTCAAAATGTCCGTCGCTCAGGAAAACGCGATGGAAGAAGTCATCGGCCCCGACAACACCTCCGCTCAGCAGTGGGATTCCTGGTTCGCCGCTTTCGGCCCTCGCACCACGCGCGCCACCCCCGCCGCCGTCTGGCATCACGCCACCGGCGTGATCGATCACGTCGTCGCCGAACAGTACAAACCCTTTGACATCGCCCAGCGCCTCCGAAAGAACCCCGCCAAGTTCGGCCCCACCTTCAAGCAGCGCGTCCGCCTTTTCGTCGGCGACCAGGATAACTACTACCTCAACGAAGCCGTCGACCTCCTCCGTGCCGACGTCGATCAACTCAACTTCATCTCCCTCCCTGAAGGCACCCACGGCTTCATCTCCATCCTCCCCGGCAAAGACCACGCCTCCATCTTCTCGACAAACGAACTCCGCTCGATCCCTAATGACATGCTCGACCACCTGAAACGAAACGGTTTGATCAAATAGCCCCGCCTTCCCCTCCCTGATGCCTCGTGCCTCGTGCCTCATGCCTCATGCCTGCTTCATTTAAATAGAACTACGAGACAACGAGGCAATGACGGATCACATCTCGCACTTGCTCCTTTGATCCACAGCGCAATGATCAAGATCAGCGCCGCTCAAAAACGTGTACACAGGAGATTGATCCATGACCCCGCGTGACCTCCTTGCCGATTCGGTCCTTTCGACCAAAACGCTCCTCGCTCGCTATCTCACCGGATTCGATGAATCCAACCGCACCCGCCAGGCCGCCGCTCTCCCCAACCACGTCGCCTGGAACCTCGGGCACTGCGCACTCACCATGCACCGCGTTGCCAATATGTTCCTCTCAGACCCCCCCGTTTCCGCCGGGCCGCTCCCCGACTCCGACTTCATCGTGGGCGACGGTTCCTGTGGCACCGCTTCCCGCTTCGACACCGAATCCGTCAGTTTCGGCTCCCAGCCGACCGCTGAACCCGGTCACTACCCAACCCTCGCACGTTCCGCCCAAATCTACGACGCCGCCTGTGACCGCCTCGCCGCCGCCATCCGATCCGCACCAGATTCAAAACTCACCCAGATGGTCAAGTGGGGTGCTGCGGGAATGGAAACCCCACTCTGGTCACTCGCCCTGCGCATGGTCTTCCACAACGGCTTTCACACCGGCCAACTCGCCGACCTCCGCCGTGCGCTCGGTTTCAAGTCCATCTTCTCTTGAACCCGCTTCGTGCCTTTGAGCCACGCACTTCGACCGGGCTTTCACGATGCAGTCCCCCGACACGCCAGCCCCTCCATCGTCCCCCACTTCCCGCTGCCACGCGCCTTCGCCTCATGCGAGACCGATCCTGTTGCTTGCATGGGTGCTTGGCGCGGGTGCGGTACTCTTCGTTCGTTTTCGCAGCGACTTTCATGCGTACAAAGACTTCCATCGCTGGCTCGCCGCTCAGGGCGTGCCGGACCTCATCCGTAACCTCGATAACCTCGTCATCTTCGTCGCGGCGGCGATCGCGGGTGCGTGCGTGGCCGCCACATTCCGCGGCGGCTCCTTCCTCGCCCACCTCGGGGTTCGACTCGGGCACCCGGGATGGTTCACCATGGTCCCCATCGCACTCCTGCCCATGATCATCGGCGGTGCCACACTCGGCTGGTACGACGGTTTCGCCGACGTGATCTCCGGCACCTCCTCGCAGCGTGTCATCTCCGGCGTCGTTGAAGCACCCATCGCCGAAGAAATCCTCTTTCGTGGCTTGCTCGTCGGCGTCGCCGCCACAGCACTGGGCTGGCGCGGCCCCCACTTCTGGCTCAATGCCCTCGCCGCCGCTTGCATCTTCGCACTCACCCACATCACGTGGACCGCGCCCGGATTCACCAGTGGGTTGCCCACGCTTCTTGTCACAGGCTTGGGCGGCGTCTGGTTCGCTTGGCTCTTCTCACGCTGGATGTCACTCTGGGTGCCCTTGCTCCTTCACGCCGGCATGAACCTCGGTTGGTTGCTCGCCGACGCGACCGGCGGTGCCGGCGGCGGGGGATGGGCCACCAACGCCCTCCGGGCCGCCACCATCACGATCGCCACGATTTGGACGATCCGCGCCACACGCCAGCGCGACTGACTTATTCCCCGTCCCTTCGTTCCCTTACCGCACGTCGCTCGCCGCGGGGTTGTGCCACCGCCTGCCGTCCCGGGTCATCAGTTCATCCCCGGCCGTCGGCCCCCACGAGTTCGCCGCGTACTCCTGTATCCCCGCCCGCAGTCCTTCGTGCTGGATAAACGGGTCGCAGATCTTCCACCCGCTCTCGATCTCGTCGCGGTGCTTGTACAACGTTCGATCCCCGCGGATCGCATCCAGAATCAGCGGCCCATACGCCTCGATCGGCTCACCCCCGAACCGTTCCACATAGTCCAGATCCAGTTTCGCCGAATCGATCTTCAGCCCCGCCCCGGGCACTTTCCCCTCGAACCGCAGACTGATCCCCTCGCGCGGCGCGATATTGATGATCAGCCGGTTCGCTGGCCTGTCCCCCGCCGACGGATCGATGTTCCTGAACAAACTCGTCGGCGGTTTCTTGAACTGCACCACGATCTCCGTCAACTTCGTCGCCATCTTCTTCCCGCTCCGCAAGTAGAACGGCACCCCTGCCCACCGCCAGTTATCCAGCGTCAACTTCATCGCCGCGTACGTCTCTGTCCGCCGCGCCGCGTCCACTCCCTTCTCGCTCTGGTATGCGGGCTCACCACTCCCCGCGTCCGCACCGTACCGCCCCAGCGCGCCCCACTGTGGGATCAACTCCGACGGCACCACCTGCGCCGCATGAAACAACTTGATCTTCTCCTGCATGATCGCGTCCGCGCTATACGACGCCGGCGCCTCGATCGCCACCATCGCCAGCACCTGCAGCAAGTGCGACTGGATCATGTCCCGCATCGCACCGGCCGTGTCATAAAAGTTCGATGCACGCGACCCTACTCCCACCGTCTCCGCTGCCGTTACCTGTATGTGATCCACATACGACCGGTTCCACACCGGCTCGAAGATCGTGTTCGCAAACCGAAGCACCAGAATATTCTGCACCAACTCTTTCCCAAGATAGTGATCGATCCGGAACGTCGCTTCTTCCTCGAACACGCGCCCGAGCGCTCGGTTCAGCGACACCGCCGATTTCAAATCCGACCCGAACGGCTTCTCGATGATGATCCGCTGCCACGACGACTCCGCCTGGTTGATCGAGCACCACCGTTTCCCCTCCGCCACCAGCCCCGCCGCTCCTATGTTCCCGATGATCGGCTCGTACAACTCCGGCGACACCGACAAGTAAAACAACACGTTCGGGCTACCCGCCCCACCCACCCCCTTCACAATCCCGCTCGACTTCGCCAGTTCGTTGATCCGCTCCTGCAGCGCGCCGAACGCGCTCACGTCCGTCGCGTCCATCGCTTCGTAGTGAACCCGCTTCGCAAACCCATCCTCCCCGCCCCACTTCCCGGCTTCATAATGCCCCGAAAACTTCTCCACCGACGGCCGCAGTTTCTCCCGAAACGCATCATCGCTCATCCCCGTCCGCGATACCCCCAGTATGCACAGCCCCTTCGGCAGCGCTCCCGCACGGTCAAGGTCGTACAACGACGGGATCAACTTCCGGTGCGTCAGATCACCCGACGCACCAAAGATCACAATCACACACGGCTCGGGTGTCCCCGACGGAGTTGGCTGGCTCGTACCCATATACCAAGATCGTACCGCTACACCCACGCGCTCCACAATCAGCCTCTTCGCCGCCGCCCACAGGTAGCGACTACCCCTTCTACTCTCTCTACCGCCACTTCCACATTGACCGGCCATGCGCACATTCCGCGCCCTGCGCCCATCGAGCGGCACGCCGTTTCTTCCTCCAACTTCTTGCAACCCGCCACATTCCGTGGTACCTTGCAATCCAGACCCTCTCTTCCCAGCCCTCATTCCGGAGTGTGTATGTACCGCCCCTCGCTCTCGCTCTGTGCCGTTACCGCTGCCTCTTTCGCCCTCTCGGCTTCCTGCCACGCTTGGCACTTCCAGGCCCGCTTCGTCCAGCGCATCGGCAACTCCGACGTCCTCATCAACAACGGCCTCTCCATCCCCCAGAATGAACCTACTCGCATCCGCCTCCAGTTCGGTGTCTTCGACGACGCCTCCAGCCCCGCTCCCGCCGGCGGCTTCCTCGGCTGGAACGTCGGTTTCCTCTCCATTACCGGAATCCAGCAACCCACCCGCGCCGGTGCCCACCGTACCCCAGGACGCCTCGCCCCCTTCACCTTCAGCAATCAGCCCAACGCCAACGGCAATCCCCCACTCCCAGGCGGGAACCCCTTCGGCTCCCTCACTAGCATCGACAACACCATTGGCATCCAATCCCCCGCATGGACCGGCTGCGACGAGTTCGGCAACCCCTCGCCCCAACCCCAGCCGATCAGCCGCGGCATCAACTCCTTCGTCTCCCTCTACGAAGTCACCCTCACGCCCCTCGACTACTACCTCGTCTTCAACCTCAACTTCCAGGGCAACTTCATCGCCGCCACCTCCTGGGGCACCGTCGGAACTCCCAACCCCCCCGATTGCGGCGACCCCGACGATCCTTCCGACGACCTCCCCGGCAACGTCACCTACGCCCCCTTCGCACTCCCAGGCCAACAGTTCTCGGGTTCCTTCACTTTCGTCTCCAACGGCGTGCCCGCTCCCACCTCCGTCATCACATTCTCCCTGCTCTCCCTCGCCAGATTGGCCCGGTCACGCCGTCGATAGCCCTCTTCAACCCGCGCCTCCCATTCATTTACTCGGAACGCACCCATGAACTGCACGGTCGTTCGGCTGCTCTCTGCCGTTCCGTTTCTGGTCGCCTCCTCGGCTCAGGCTTGGGAGTTCCGTTCTCGCTTCATCGAGCGCGTCGGCGTTACCGACGTCCTTCTCCCAAACAACACCATCGACGCGTCCGACGGCCGCACCCGCACCATCCGCGTCCAGTTCGGTGTCTTTGACGACGCCGACGGGCCAGCACCCGCAGGCGGGTTCACCGGCTGGAACGCAGGCTTCCTCACCGTCTCCGGCCCAGAAGACAACAGCAACGAATACAGGACACCCGGCCGCATCGCCCCCTTCAACCACGGCGGCCCCGAACAGGTCATCCCGCAAGGCTTACCCACCAGCCCATTCACCGAACTCCAGTTCATCGATGCTCGCCTCTTCGATCAAACCCCCATGTGGAACTGCAACCCCGACGGCTCCGTTCCCCCAATGCCCCTTCCCGTTGCCCGAGGTATCAACACCTTCATCAGCATCTACTCCTTTTCGATCACCCCCAACCCCGGTGCCGTTAACTACACCGTTTCCGCCCAAGGCGAACTTCACGCCGCCGCCTCGTGGACACTCTTCGGCACACCGGTCCCGCCCTCGTTGCCCCCCGGAGGTGTCTGGCCGAACGATTGCGTCCCCGGTCATGTCGTCTACACCCAATCGGGTGTTGAAACCCGCCTCTTCCAAAACACCCTCACGGTAATCGTCCCTTCGCCCGCCCCGCTGGCCATACTTCTCATTTCGACAACCGCTCTATGCCATCGCCGCCGAACGGTACTCCGCTGATCGCTCCACTTCCGTCGCGCCCCACTCTCCCCTTCCCCAAAACTCGCCCGCCTTTGCATCCGCCCCCCCGTTCGGCGTTACCACTCTTGACCGGGGCACTATCTCATGTTCTGGCGCCACCCGCCCCGCACCCTCTTTCACGATACCACCCATGCCACATTCCACTCCCATCCACCCCACCTCCTCAACCACTCGCTTCGCCTCCCCTTGGCTCCTCTTCCTCCTCTCCGCTGCCGCTCTCCTCCCCGCTTGCGTCACCACCGTCGAGGGGC
>JBGSIF010000205.1:0-4955 GCA_041742635.1 Phycisphaerales bacterium | reverse complement strand
GCGTCCCGCCCCACGATCCGGATCCGCTCCGCGAACATCTTGCCCAGTTCGCGCAGCACCGCGGGCCGCGTGCTGAACAGGTACTTATCCAGATAGTAGTTGCTGGTTCGCCCCGATCGCAGCGTAAACGTGCCCCGCAACAACGAAGCGTCGGCGATCGCACGGGCCAGTTCGGCATGGGTCATTCGTGTGTCCTTTTCACGGCGGCGTACACCGGTCAATCTTCCAGCCCACGATAGTAGTTGAAGTTGACCACGTCGCCGCCCATTTCATAGACCGAGTTCGCAAGCAGCGCATCCGCGGTCAACACCACGATGCGCTGCATGGACAATCGCACCAAGGCCGCGTCCGTCAGCCCCAGCCGCCGGGCGATCCCGCTTGACTCTTCGCCGTGTATCACCGACTCGGCGGTCAGCCACCGTTCATCGAGCATCCTGACCAACTCCGCCAGCAGTGCCCACGCCGCCGTCTTCCGTCGCTCATCCAGTTGCCCGAGCAGATTGTACGTTTCCGCCAGCACATGCGGCGTCGTCACCAACGCACGGGCCGGCGCGATCAGCAGGCGGAGTACCTCGCCGTCATTGGGTACAAACTGGTTCGTCCGTTTGAACCGCGGCACATGCGCAGGGTCGATCCGATACACAACCGCCAACAACAGCACGTTGGTATCCAGCAGGACACCGTCCGCTCGTTCGACTTGCGACCATGCCTCCGCCCACATCACGCCGCTCGGTTCTTCATGGAATACACCTCGCCGTTCGTCGCGTTCACCCGGAGAACCTTGAGATCACGCGGAACCCGCAGGCTCGTTGAAAGAAGCGTATGAGTTCGTAGACGCGCATCGGAGGGATCAAAGTCGAACGACTGATAGCCAAGCGTGATGATCCAATCGCGCCCATCTTCGCTTCGCTCGATCTCTTCCAAACGCAGATCCCGCGGCGGCGAGTCGGCGTACACATCCAGTAAGTACGCCTTGGCGATCCTGATTGATTCGTGCATTGATAGCATGACGTGCTCCCGACCTTCTGAACTGTCACAATAATATGCTATTCCGAGTTTCGTCAGACACCCCGCGATTCGGTTGCCACCGTTCGCTCGGCTGTTCGGCTCGCCTCGGTCCCATTGCCGGCCACACTCCCCGTCACCGATGGCACGGCCGCCGCTTCCGTTCGTGCCTGGGGTACCGACGGTGATACCCCATCAAACTTCGCCGCCTGTTTCTCGATCTGCTCCCGCCGCGCGATCTTGAACGAAGTCACCCCGATGAACGCCGCGAACACCAGCGCCAACGCGTACGTCACTCGCCCCCGCCCCTCGCTCAGCGCGACTCCCAACACCCCGAACCCGGCCGCGATCCCGTACAGCGCCAGCACCGCCCCCTTCACTCCGAGTGCCCGCTTGAGCATGTGGTGCAAGTGCTGATCGTCGGCGTCCGAGATCTTCTTCCCCGACACTTTCCGTCGGATGATCGCCAGCGTCGTATCGATGATCGGCACCGCGTAAATGATCAGCCCCGCCAGCACCAGGTGCGTCTTGCCCGTATCCCCCAGTGTCAGCACGATCACGATCGTCACGAACCCAAGCAAGAGCGACCCGGCGTCCCCCAGAAAAATCGTCGCCGGGTTGAAGTTATGCGGCAAGAACCCCATGCACGCCCCCAGCAGCGCCAGACACAAAATAATCCGCGACGCATCCCGCGGCCCATCATCCCCGCTCGCCAGCGTGAGCGCCACCACCAGCAGCCCCACGCTTGCAATCGCCGTCGTCCCCGACAGCAGCCCATCCAGCCCGTCGATCAGGTTCGACGCGTTGCACGCCCCGAGCACGAAGATGGCGATGATCGCCGTCCCGATCCAGTACACCAGGTCGATCGGCACGCCGTGCCCGCCCAGATTAATGATGAACCCGAGCGTCTCGACATCGTTCACGCGGATCGTCGGCGTCCCGATCGCCTTGGCTGCCGGCACGATCGCGCCCGCGACCTTCACCCCCACGTCCTCGATCGCCAGCGCGGCCGCCGCGAACAACTGCCCCCCGAGTTTCACCCGAGGGCTGATCTTCAGCACGTCGTCCAGCAGCCCCACGATCATAATGACCGTCATCCCCAGCACGATCGAGATCGGCACCCCGCCCGGCAGGAACCCCACCTCGCTGTATTTGCTCGGGTGGAACGTCACCAGCCCGTGCAGCGGCGCGGTGTAACTGAACAGGATCGCCGCCAGCAGCCCAAGATACACCGCTACCCCGCCCATGTACGCGATCGGTACGCGGTGGACCTTGCGCGCCTCGCTCGGGCGGTCGATCACGCCGTACTTCACCGCCAGCCGACGCATCACCGGCGTCGCCAAGAGCGATACCGCGAACGCCACGATGAACACCCCAAGATACCCATGAAACAGTTCGAGTTTCGTCGGCCCCGCGTCGAGCGTCCCGACATGCTGCGACAGCGCATCGACCCGATGTTTCAGGTCCGCCACTTGATCCACGATCGAATGCGCCGACGCGCCGCCGCTCGTGCCCGATGGGATCGGGATGGTCTTCATCGCCGTGCCGAAATCGCTCTGCGCCAGCAGCAAGAGCGGTTGATGCAGATTCACCGTGCATCTCCTTTCCCGCCCGACAGTGCCCGCGCCAGGTCGCGGATCGTTTCCACCAACGTTCGTTTCGGCGCGAAACCGATCGAGCCGCGCACCCGCGCAAGGTCCGGCTGCCGTTTCCGCAGATCCTCGAACCCGCTCGCGTACGCCCGATCATACGAGATGTACCGCTTCCCCGACTTCGAGCCCAGCGTGCGGATCACCACGTCCGCCAGTTCTTCGATCGTCAGTGATTCATCCGACCCGACGTTGAACACCCGCCCATGACACCCCGGCGTCTCCAATAGCCGCGGCAACGCCTCCACCACATCCCTCACATCACAAAAACACCGCGACTGCTTCCCGTCGCCGTAGATCGGAATGTCCTCGTTCTTCAGCGCCGAGGCCACGAAGTTCGGCAGCACCATCCCGTACGACCCCACCTGCCGCGGCCCGACCGTATTGAAGAACCGCGCCACCACCGCCGGCAAGCCGTGCTGCTGGTGGTACGCGATCGCCAGATATTCATCGATCGCCTTGCTCGCCGCGTACGACCACCGGCTCTTTGTCGTCGGCCCGTACATCACATCGTCATCTTCCGAAAACGGCGACTTCTCCGACTTCCCATACACCTCCGACGACGAGGCAATCAAGGTGGCGGCATGGGTAGCCCCACTCTCCGAGTGGGGTGTCTTCCTGTACCCTGATTCGGAACGATGAGCCGCCCCATCCCCAGTACTTCGGCCATGCGTGACCGCAAACCTCAACAGCGCCGCCGTCAGGTCCACGTTCGTCTCGATCGACTTGATCGGCTGATCGACGATCAACTTCACCCCCACTGCCGCGGCGAGGTGATAAATTTGATCAAACCGCTCGCTTGCCCCAAACGCCCCCAGCACCGCGCCAAGATCCCCCTCGATAAACCGCAGCCGCTCGTGCGACCCCGGCAGGTTTTCACGCCGCCCGGTCGAGAGGTTATCGATCACCGTGACTTCATCGCCGCGTGCCAGCAGCAGGTCCGTCAGGTGCGACCCGATGAACCCCGCCCCGCCGGTGACAAGGACACGGCGGGCCGGTATCTCCAACAGAACCCCAGAATTGCGATTGTCGTTTGTGGGCATGTCTACTACATCATCGGATCGTTCGCAAAAGTGAGAAAAAATTAAGAAAATTGTGGAACAAGGAAGATTGTCGAGCGATAATTCTAAATGATCCGGTGCTGGGCTATTCACCCAGTCATAGACCTAGCGGTCGCCGGGTCATTTTTCTTTCTCGCGAATGACCTTCAGGCTTGATTGACTAATCTCTCCAACCCTTGCCTTGTAGAGCATTCGGTGAACGCGCTGCCACAACGGGTCGATGCCGGTCGTCCCTTGGAACTTCATTCCAACGACGGTACTGACGAGGTCGGCGAGCTGCAGTCCGACGTTATTCTTGCTCACCCCGTGAAGCATTGTCTTGATGATCGTGTCATAGGACATCCCAACCGGGCTGCGAAGGAAGAAGTTGTTGGCGGCACGCCCGTTCTTCACGTTCGTCGCGAAGCCGCGATCATCGAACACCATCTTCGCAAACCGGCCCGGGAACTGCTGTCGCATGTAGCGGTCGATTCGCTCGAACAGGTATCGGAATGTCAGGTCGAGTTTCGATTCGTCCGCGCACACGAAGGACTGAAACTCGCTTCGAAAACACACGACGCCGAACACTCGAAACCCTCGACGGCAGGCATCATTAAGAATGTCCTCGGCAAGACTCCAGTGGGCCGTGTAGCCGCGCTCGGCCATTAATCGAAGCGTCGTCGCCGTGAGTAGATCCTTGCCGTGAACCGGGTGCTCCTCCTTCAACACACTTCCAAAGTACGGCTTGCAAAGCCCGAACCAATCCCGCTGAAACGCGGAGTATGCATCTTCAGGGATTCCAACTCCCATCAGCGCACCAAAAGGAACCCCGGTCCGCTTGTGAGTCCGAAATGTCTCATCCAAAAACACGAGCATCCGTGAACTGTAGCGACATCCTTGCTGCCATCCTCCCGGCCGTGACTACCTCGTCCGCCCGTTCTGGTACTGATGCGTCGCCTTGATGTTCCGCTTGAAGTACCCGCCCGCCGACGCCCGCACCGCGTTCACCACCACGCCCAGGAACTCCGCCCGCGTATCCCCCAACTGGTTCCGCACGCGCGCCAGCAGCCCGCGCTTCTCGGCGTACGCCCGTACCACGATGATCGCCGCGTCGCATCGATTGGCGACCGACATCCCGTCCCCCGCCACGATCGCCGGCGGCACATCGATGAAAATCCGATCGTACTTCGCCGACGCTTCGAGCAGCACGCGGTTCATCGCTTCGCCCGCGAGTCGTTCCGGCACCGCGCGCCCCGCCGCC
>JBGSIF010000204.1:0-5436 GCA_041742635.1 Phycisphaerales bacterium | reverse complement strand
CGTTGCCGCCGCTGGCGCCGACGACGACGAGTCCGTCGCCGCTCATGCCGTAGGCGTAGGAGTGGTTGGCGCCGGGTGAGACGCCGAGGTTGACGATGGGACTAGAGGCGACGCGACGGAAGGCGCGAGGTGAGCCGCCGGCGATGTCGGCGTCGCCGCTGACGATGGTGCCGGAGTCGCTGAGGGTACTGGGGAAGCAGAAGGTGCCGCCGGGAAAGCGAGTGATTTCAGTGAGGGACTGGGCGTGGGCGAGTGGTGCGGCGACGAGGGAGGCCGCGGCGAGGATGAGGGCGAATCGAGTCGGGGACATGCGGGCTCCGCGGGGGAGAGAGGGAGAGTGCTGAGTGCTGGGTGGGGAGTAGTGAGTGGTGGTTAGTCTGGCGGGCGTGTGTTGGGAGGAGGAAGCGGCGGGCGTGCCCTTCAACACGACGGCAGCGATGTCAGCACCCGAAAAGAAGTGTGACAGGTACAGCAAGAAGTCCTGCGAAGTGATCTGGAGGTTCTGGTCGAGGCCGGCGTTGCGTCGGGAGTCGAAGAAGTCGGAGGAGTTGATGGTGCCGGGAGCGGTGGCGTGAATGGGGGTGTCGTAGACGATGCGGATGCCGATGTTGCCGGGGAGCGCCGTGATGGTGGGGGCGCCGTAGTTGCCGTTGTGGTAGGTGTGGTAGACGTCTTCGACGTGGGAGTCTTCGAGTTCGAACTCGAACTCATTGCACTCGTACTCGGTCTCGTTTGGGACGTCGAAGTTGCTCAGATAGCCGATGATGCGCACCTGGCAGGAGGCGTAGCCCGCGATCTCCGCGGTGAGGGCGGCGATCGCGAGGGTGGGGCGGGCGAAACCGGGTCTGTACATGCTGGGCTCCATGAATGGGCTAACGGGTGGGCGGGAGTGTGCGGGAACGGCCCCCGCGGGGGCGCGACCCGCTCCTGCTGTCGAGATCGTCAGGCAAGGCGCGTGCCAGCGTGCCAAAGTGCGGTGTGATCGCGGCGCGCGACAGGAAGCGGCTGCGTGCAGGCGATGGGGCCGCGAGGCGGCTGCACGCAGCAAGCGGCATGGCTGTGGGCAGCATAAGTTATATCTCCAGTCTCGCATAGTTATGTTATAAAGCAAGCATAATATAATAATGCACACAATGCCCGTCGAGATCGCTCGCGAGACGGCGAGCGTCCTCGTCATGAGCCGCTGTGAAAGCGAGCGGGAATGCTTTGCGCGGGTGCGCCGGGACGGGCGAAAGCCGGGGAAGGGCCGCGGATGTCAGGATGTTAGTACATCATGGCACGCGGCGCGACAGGCGGAAAGCGGGGAATGTCCGAATTCGCCATTCGAACGTGCCGGGAAAACCCTCACACCCGAGGGCGTCGTGAACCGGTTTGATGGAGGGAGCCCATCTCCAGCGCGAGGCGGACGAGGTGGGCGCGGGTCTTGATGTTGAGATTCTTTATCAGGCGGGCGCGGTCCGAGTCGATGATCTTGATGCTGAGGCCGACCGAGTCGGCGATCTGCTGATTCGTTTACCCCTTCGCGACTTCCGCCAGAACCTGCCGCTCACGGTCGCACAGGGAATCGACAAGGGGTGCGTCGGTCGCACGCAGGACAGCGAGAGCCGCGTTCGGCCGCGCTTGACGGTGGGCGGCGTCGATGAACATGCGCCCTGCGGCGACGGCGCGGATCGCGATGATCAGTTCGGTGTCCGCGGCGCTCTTGACGACGTACCCAGCGGCTCCCATCGCTACGGCGCTGCGCACATAAGCAGGATCGTCGTACATCGTCGGCGCGACGATGTGGGCTCGGGGTGCGGCACGGAGAAGGCAGTCGATGCCGGTGCAGCCCAAGCTCCCGGGCATCGAGAAATCGAGCGTGATGACGTCGGGGTTGGCGGCGGGAGCGGTCTGGATCGCCTCGGCAAGAGTGCCTGTTTCACCGACGACTTGAATGTCGGACTGGGCGCCGATGAGCATCCTGAGCCCGCTCCGGAGCAGGGCATGATCGTCAACGATGAGGATGCGAGTGCGCCTCATGCGGTGGCCCCCATCGTCTGCTCCCCCGAGCCCCTGCAGGGGAGTTGGATGAGGATAGCCGTGCCGCGCTCCGGAGCGGTGTTGAAACGGATGGAGCCGCCGACTTCAACCACGACGGTGTGACTAACTCCCAAGACTTCTTCGACCTCCTCGTCGTGTTTTTCACCGGCTGCCCGTAGCACCTCGTGCCACATCACCGAACGGCAGAATCTCCCCACACAGCTCGTCACGCTTCGCCCCCGGCCGCGCCGATACGGTTGGGGGCGTTTCGTTCATTGCGGCGATGGCAAATGCCCCGCTCGTGCATGCGATTCGCGTTGAGCATGGCGCGGCCAGCCGTCTATGCTCAAGGGGTACCGTCCCATCTACTGTTTGGCAGCGGAGGTGCGAACGAGAGAGTGCAAGCCCGGCGAGCACCAAGATGCCATGATGAGGACTAGACGATGAAATCAGATGTTTGCATGTTTCAACTTGTGGGTCTGTTGGTGTTCTGCATCACATGGCCGCTGCACGCCCAAGTCGATTACAGTGAGCAACACCCGTGGAATCAGCGTGCTGGTTCAGGACCGGACGCGCAAGTGCCCGGGTGGTTCTACAACCTCGGCATCACCGGATTGCGGGCCGAGTTGGTGGCGGACCAACCCAAAGCCTTGCTCATTCGGTACGTCTTCCCCAAGTCGCCTGCGGATGGTCACGTCCAGATCGGCGACCTGATCGTCGGCGCGGGTGGCAAGTTGTTCAAAGAGGGTCACCGCGACGGATATGGCGAAGCAGTATTCGGCGCCGACGGCCCGATCTCGGAACTCGCTGAAGTTCTCGAAAAATGCCAGAGCGCCGACCAAGCAGGGAAACTGCCACTCACGCTCCGGCGTGGCGAGCAGATCGTTGAAGTCAGTCTCGATGTCGGGACCAAGTATGGGACCTTTGCGCCGACCTTCCCGTATGACTGCCGAAAGTCGGACCTCATTCTCGCCGAACTGCTTCAGTACCTTGTGGACCATCAGCAGGAAGACGGCTCATTCGGCAACCCCGTCCACAACACGTTCGCGCCGCTCGCCTTGCTGGCCAGTGGCGAAGCGAAATACCTGCCGGCCGTTGAGCGGAACGTGAAGTATCACTTCGGCGTGACCAAATCGAAAGACATGGGGCTCGTCAACTGGTACTACACGAGCGCGGCGATCGTGCTCAGTGAGTTCCACCTAGCAACAGGCGAAAAGTGGGTGCTCCCGGAGTTGCAGAAAATCCACGATCTCCTGGCGAGCGGTCAGTACCTCCGCATGTCGCAGATCAACCCGAAAGCGAAGGAGTCCCACCCGGACAGTTTCCCCAAGGGACCCGAGGACTCTCACGGCGGATGGGGGCACAATCCCGGCTTCGAAGGGTATGGCCCGATCGCCATGATCACCGGCCAGGGCGCGCTCGCGTATTCGTTGATGCATCGCTGCGGAATCACGATTGACCGCAAGAATCACGATGCCGCGTACGAGTTCCTCACACGGGGAACGGGGGAGAACGGCTATGTTTGGTACGGCAACGGATTGGGCGGAGGCCCGAACAACTGGGCCGATATGGGCCGAACCGGCGTCGCGGGCATCGCGAATTTTCTCTGTCCGTACAACGACGCCGTCTACCGTGAAAGAGCATTGCTTCACGCCCGGGTGATCGGGAAGCATCCGCAGAGTTTCCCCGACACGCACGGCTCGCCGGCGATGGGCATGGGGTACACGGCTCTCGCCGCGAGCGTTGATGCCGACAGTTTCCGTAAACTCATGGACGCGAACCGCTGGTGGTTCACGATGGCCCACTGTACCGACGGTAGTTTTTACTATCAGCCCAATCGTGACAACGCCGGCTACGGCTCCGACTCCCGCATGACCGCCTCGTCCGTGACGGCATTCATCCTGGCGATTTCCAAGCGCGGCCTGGTGATGACGGGTAAAGAAATGAAAACCGTCCCCCTGTCACCAGACAAGCCCGGCACCGCGGGCAAGGCGCTCAAGGTGTTCATCCTCGCCGGCCAGTCGAACATGCAGGGACACGCCGCCATCTCGACGTTCGACTCGCTGGCCGACGACCCGACGACGGCCCCGCTCTTGGATGAGATGCGCGGTCCCGACGGCAAGCCTCGCGTGTGCGAACGGGTGTGGATATCGTCGGTCGGCTGCCTCGGCGATGCCTACTCCGACCTGACGGAGACCAAAGGCAAACTCACGGCCGGCTTTGGTGCCCCGGAGAACAAGATCGGCCCCGAGTTTACGTTCGGCATTCACATGGAGAAGGCGCTGGATGAGCCGATCTTAATCATTAAGACCTCCTGGGGCGGGCGAAGTTTGCATACCGATTTCCGCCCGCCGAGCGCGGGGCCTTACGTTCTGGCAAAGGAAACTCAGGAACTTTGGGACAAGCATCCCAAGGGTGCCCACGGCATCCCTCAAGTCGAAGATCGTCCCAAGTTTTATGCCGACAAGGCCGCCGCCACAGGCGTGTACTACCGCGAGATGATCGCGCATACCAACAAGGTACTCAAGGATATAAAGCGGGTGGTGCCCGACTACGACGAGAAGCAGGGGTACGAGCTGGCCGGGTTCGTCTGGTTCCAAGGGTTCAACGACTACGTTGACGGCGGGGTGTACCCCAAGCAGGATATGGAGGGTGGGTATGACCTGTACGCAGACCTGCTCGGCCACCTCATCCGTGACGTGCGACAAGACCTGTCAGCCCCGAACATGCCGTTCGTCATCGGCGTCATGGGCATCGACGGCATGAAGGGCGACAAGAATGCCCCGATGATGCACTTCCGTGAGGCCCAGCGGAAACCGTCCACACTCAATGAGTTCAAGGGAAACGTAATCGCTGTAGAGACCGCCCCGTTCTGGGACGACGATCTCGATATGCTCCAGCAGCGGATGGAACGACTGAACGACACTTTGGAATCTCAGTTCAACCGGACCCCGGACATGACGGAGGAGGCGAAAGAAGTGTCCCGCAAGAAAGCTATCGCAGAACAGTTCTCGCCGGAAGAACTTAAGCGACTGCGGTCTGGAGTTTCCAACGGTGGCTACCACTATCTCGGCGCATCCAAGATTATGGCACCGGTGGGGAACGCCTTCGCCAAAGCACTTGTCGGGTTTAGCGCCGTCAAGTAGCGATCCATACAGGCAGCGTATATCGACTCGTTCGAACCTAAAGTCGCAGCAGGCCGGACGCGACCTTGGACTCTGGCAGGTCTTAGCCGACTCATACGGATTCTGTCCAATTTCTGCGCTTCTCGTGAAGTGACCCAGCCCGCGTTCCGTTGACACAAACCCTGCCGGGCTACAACTGCCCGTGCAAAGGAGTGTCACGATGCCGAAGCCGAAGGTCTATACCCATGAGTTCAAGAAGGGCGCCGCCGAGCAGGTCATCCTGGAGCGTCAC
>JBGSIF010000203.1:0-13447 GCA_041742635.1 Phycisphaerales bacterium | reverse complement strand
TCACGCTCTACGCCGGCGGTTGGTTCACGACCGCTGGCGGCGTCCCCGCCAGCCGCGTCGCCTCTTGGAACCCCGATGCCTCTGCATGGCAACCCCTCGGCGCGGGGCTTGATCGTTCCGTGCTTTGCATGGCCGCGTTCGATTTCGGCTCCGGCCCGCGACTCGTCGTCGGGGGAGATTTCGCCTTTGCCGGCGGTGCCCCTGCCGCTCGACTCGCCGCCTGGAACGGATCTTCTTGATCCGCTCTTGGTAGCGGTGCCAACGGCTCTATCCGCGCCATGTCATCCATCGCCGACGGTCTCGGGCCGGCTCTCTACCTAGCCGGTGACTTCACCGCGATCAATACCGTCCCCGCATCACATATCGCTCGGTTCAACGGCACCGTCTTCGCTCCGCTCGCACAAGGTATGAATGCTCCCGTCCGGGCGCTCGCACCTCGAACCTCGCCCGATGGTTTTTCCCTCTACGCCGCAGGTGATTTCACCCAGGCCGGCTCCGCGAGCGCGGCCCGCGCCGCCGTCTGGAACGGATCCGCGTGGGCTTCGCTCGATACAGGAGTCAACGCCACCGCACGCGCCGTCTCCGTCTTGCCTACCTCTTCCGGCCACTCGGTCTTCCTCGGCGGTGATTTCACGCAGGCCGGTGGCGGCCCCGCAGGCCGCGCCGCGGTCTTCTCGGCCTCCTCCGGCTGGGCCGGTTTCGGGAGCGGCCTCAATGGGCCTGTTTCCGCTTTCACTTCCTTCCCCAACGGCACCAACTCCCTTTCCCTCGTCGCCGCTGGAACTTTCACCGCCGCAGGCAATCGCTTCGTCGGCAACATCGCCGCGTGGGATGGCTCGCAATGGTCTGATATCGGCGGCGGCGTGAACGACGCCGTCTTCGCCGCGGCCTCTCGAATGGAGCCGGGTGGGCACGCTCTTTATGTCGGCGGTCTATTCGACCGTGCTGGCTTCGCGCCCAGTCTCCCTGTCAATCTCATCGCTCGTTATCACAACGGCTCGTGGTCCAATCTCGCCGGCGGTGTCAACGGCCCCGTCCGCGCACTCCATTTCTTTGACGATGGCTCCGGTTCCGCCCTCTTCGCCGCGGGCGACTTCACGTTCGCTGGCGGCCCGACCGGTTCTGGTGCCAGCCGCATCGCCAAGTGGACCGGTACCCAGTGGCAGCCGCTCGGACCAGGTTTGAACGCCCGTGTCCTTGCACTTGCCACGTTCGATACCGACCGATCCGGCCCGCTTCCGCCCTCGCTGATCGCCGCCGGCGAGTTCACTGCTACCGCTTCCGGCACCCCTATCACGCTCAACCGAATCGCTCGCTGGAACGGCATGGCATGGTCCAGCATCGGCACGCCCAACGGCACCGTACGTGCTTTGGCCGTTTTCGGCAAGGGCCTCGCCGAGGAACTCTACATCGCGGGCGATTTCACCCAAATCAACGGTCAACCCGGCTTTAACCGCGTTGCCCGGTGGGATGGCACCAACTGGACCCCGGTCGGCTCGGGCCTCGCCGACAACTCCGTCAACGCCCTCGTCGCTTTCAACGACGGCGTGGCTCCGTTCCTCTATGCCGCCGGTTCGTTCACACTCGCCGGGTCACAGCCGCGCAGCCGCATTTCGTTGTGGGACGGAACTGAGTGGCTTCCTCTACAATCCGGTATCAACAGCCCCGTTCTATCTCTCTTCGGCCTGGACCGCGATGGGCCGGGAGGGGAGTTCCCTTCGCTCTACGCGGGCGGATCCTTCTCTTCCGCCGGCGGTGTCGGATCCGGCGCCGTCGCTCGGTGGAACCGTCCGCTTTTCTGCGGTAACTTCGTCTTCACGCCACCGCCGGTTCCTGCCAATAAGCGCAGGTTAGATCGAGCGCTTACTCCATAGACTGGATCAACATCTCACCAGAGCATCCGGCTGGCTTGCGGGAGCACCAGTCTCTGAGGGCTGGGCCATTATTTGGCCGGCTCGGAGCCAGCATGACGCGACGACCGAGGATTGATCCGATCGGTGAAGTTGAACAATCCCGCGGTCACACGGTTTGGTATTCATGCTCCTCTATTCGGAGTATGCGGATATTTCGATGTGAATGTGGTAGCCACCGAGAAGTGCCAAGTACGGCGAGTTCACTCGACTGCGGTTGAATTGGGGATCTAGGATTTGAACCTAGACTAAGTGAGTCAGAGTCACTCGTGCTACCGTTACACCAATCCCCATCATGCGAACAAGTGTAACTTTATCGCACGCTTTTCCCGAAGCAAGCCCCGCCGCTGCGTGAACACCAATTCCACCACGCCGAGGGTTGATTGCTTTTGTTCGATACTCTGCCTCAACTGCTAATGAGGGTGCTACGGGCACCCTGCGAAGAACCCAGCCAGAAAGTCGAACAAATCCTGTGAGTTGGTGGTGCCGTCCAGGTTAAAATCGGCACCGCCCTCGTTCACACCGCCAAGGAAGTCCTGTAGGAACGCGAAAAAATCGCGTGAATCGACCGACCCGTCTTTGTCCCAGTCCGCCCGACACCGGTCCTCGCACGGCTCCGATCGCACTTGCCACACCCGATTAAAACACACGAACTCGTGATCGGCCAAATCGATATCGATCGGCGGATACGTCGGCCCACTCGTACCACCAAAGATACTGCCCGAATCGAAGCGTACCGCGGCTCCATCCTGATCGACAAGGTCCAGCACCATCCGGTGTGCCTGCGCGAAATCGCCCGTGACTTCGTAGGTGCCGCCGCCTCGGTAGTAGACATCCCGATCGCCCAGCCGGGCGCGGAAGTTGACGTGAGATACCCGGTACCGAACGTGGATCGGATCTTTCCGTTCGACGAAGCGGAGGTCAAACGTCCCTCGAACGTCTTGGGTCATAAACAACGCGCAATCACACGGGTCGTAGCACCCTTCAAGGAATGCTGAATCGGCACTGAAGCAGTACGTTTCGACCGGAGGGGTTGGACCCGCGAGCGCAGCCGCTACTGGGATCAAAGCCGCCGTCATTGCACACGCGAGTTTCATGTGGCACTCCTTTGAAATCAGCCGGTTCGGGCTGTTGGGCGAATCCAAAGCAGTTTACCACAAGAACTTGTTTCTCAGAACGAGAAACTGGTTCTCAAAGTGACGAACCAGAGATAGCCAGACGAACACCACCCAATAAGGGGGTGTTTTTCGCAAAAATGTGAGCCTTCGGCGCGGAAAAGAAAGTCGGCGGTTAGAAAACGGCCGACGCGCATTGGATGGGTTGCAGGAAAAACTGAAAACCGAGGTTACTTCGCGTCTTTGAGCGCGATCTGATTTGCGGTTTGCGTGCCGAAGGGGTCGCCGCCTTTGCCGATCAGTCCAGCGTTCATGTAAACGAAGGCGCACGCTGCACCAAGCGCGACAACCGCAAGGAAGAGCAGACCGGTGTACACGTTCATCGTGGAACCCCGCTGCATTTGGCCGCCGGGGAGTTGCATGCCGAACTGACTCATACCAGACCATTCCTCTCGATACAAGGCTCGGGGCCGATGCACGCCGAGCGTTAGATTTCGCGGATCGCACCAATCGGACCTGATTCCGAACTTCGACTATTCAATCCGTTTCACGGCCCAAGGTGGCTCACGACGGTATCGTTCGCCTGAATATCACCCTTCTTCAGATCAATCCGACCGATGGCCCGCTGCGGATCGGCGGTGATGATCACCATGGTGCCCAGGAAGTTGCCGCCACGGATGATGTTGAGTTTCATATTGGGCTTGATTTCGCGGTTGGCACCCTCGGAAATCTCGACGTAATCATCGCCGCTGGGGAGTTTGCCGACGCCCAGGACGCGAGCGAAGATCGGCGTGCCGACGTGCTGAAAGGAACCGTCGGCACCGGGAGCGGACGCGCTCTGGTTCTGGGCGGCGAGTTGGGTCTCACGGAGTTGTTCACGCAGCGCACGGGCGGTCTGCTCGAGCACTTCCCGCTGCCCTTCCAGGTCGCGGATGCGGTCGGTCAGTTCGATTTCCCTCCGATTCGAAGTCAAGGTGTCCTCGCGGAGGGTCGTGACTTCGTCGCGGTAGGAAGAGTTCATCTTCGAGAGGGTCTCGGCGGTCGCGGCGAGGAGGGCGATGCGGTTTGAAACGCCTTCAGCGGCGGCTTTGGCCTGCTCCAACTGAGTCAAAAGCCTCGCCCGCTCGGTATCGAACTGCTTGGCGGTTCGTTCGGCAGAGTCCGCCCGCGCGTTGGCTGCGTTGATCTGCTCCTGATAGTTCGTTTGCAGCAGGCTCAGGCTGCTTTGCAGATCCCGGTTCGTTCCCTCGACAGCCTGCTTCTGCAGTTCGAGTTGACGGAATCCATCGCGGATCGCCGAGGCGTTCGCGGAGTACGACATCGTCAGAGCCGCCAGAAGGAGGCTCAAAACGGCACAGAACACCACCAAAATCTTCGTCACGACGTGCACGGTCGGCTCCTGCCAATAAGGGAAATGCGTCTATATGCGGTTTAGTGAATCGTACAGAGTGATAAAAACAAACGGAAGCAAGTAGGAACAGGATGATGAATCGGCGAACGGCGAATACCACTGTTGATCGTAAAAATGTGGATAGCGTGGTTGTAGGCGCGAAAGTGAGGGGGAAGGTTAGGTAGTCAGGTCTGTCGATTCGCGCCGTTCAGCGAAAATGTTGCACGTTTTCCCCTCTTTGCCCCTCAACTCACACAAGTTCAGCCTTTTCTAGTCTCCGAGTCGTCCAGCCCTGTTCCCGAATGCGTTGGGTGAGGAGCGTATCCACTCCTTCACCGGCGGGCCACGAGCATATGCCAGAAGGATCGAAGAACCACTACTCCTTGGGGCGCGGGATCCCCGATACTGGCGGCTAGTTTATAACGGATGCGATCCGAAGTGTCAAACCACACCAGACCGGGTTCTCAACAGGTGTCGATTCGCTTCCAGTCAACAAGATCATGCCGTGGGAGTGTTATGGCACGATCAGAGTGGTATTCAAGCGTGAAGCCGATTCCGCGTCGGTGATGCTCACGCGGATGCGCTTGCCGCGAATGTGATCGGCGGCGTCCTTGTAGACGAACCGCTTGGTGATGGTTTCTCCGGGCGGTGGATTCGCCAACACGAGTTCGCGTGTAGGAAGGCCTGGGACGCGGACTTGGAGCCTCAGCAGGCGTTCGGCCTGGCCACGGTTCACGATTTGGAGTGTGATGACCGCGTTCGGCCCATCGATGTTTGGGACCAAGTCGCCCTTGGCGACCAGCCCGATATCTTCAAGCCCTATATCAATCGGTGCTTCGAGGCGGATCGGCGCGAGATGCTGATCCGAGTCGAGTCGCAGGATGGCACCGACCTGCTTGGTGCCAGCGTCTTCGGCGGGAGGCAGCGTGGCCGAGAAAGGGATGACCTGGGTTTGGCCGGGCGGGATATTGATGGGGATGATGCCGTCGGGTGCGATGGTCCAACCTTTGCGGGGACGCCCGGTGGCAGCGTCGAGCGAGCCACGCTTTGAACTCGCGGATCCCGGCGGGACGATCTGGAGACGCCCGGTGAGGGATGTCGGCCAGGGGTTGGTGAGGCGCATTTCCAGTTGGTGTTCGATAGCAACGGCGGGGAGGAACTCCGGCGTGACTTGAAAAGACGCGATCAGGCGCGCGAGGCGAGCGTCGATCCCTTCAACGAAGATCGGCATGGGTGTAGCGTGAACGCGTTGGATGGCGTCGCTGGGGTGCCGTGGGTCCGGGGAGTTCAGCCGGATCGAGCGACCGATCGGATCGATCAGCCTCGCGTGATCGGCGGGTGTGTAGACATAAACGTAGGCGTCGGTCGGATCGGCTGATTCATTCCAGAGCACCAGCGCGCCGGTGTGTGCGGAGTCTTCGTCTGCTGCGTGGGACGGCGTGGTGCGATCGAAGGCGTCGTTCCCCGTGGTTTTCAACGAATCGAGCGGCGCGAGGATGTAGCATCGCACCCCTTCGGGCGCGGGGTATTCCCCGACAATGCGCCGACCGGCGAGCCGATCACTCAGAGCGGCCCAGACCGCGGCGTCTGGAGTAGGCGCAACGTGGCGTCGGCGTGTGCCGTGGATTGTCATCGGGGCGTTCACGCTCATCCGAGCGGCGGGGTCGCCGACGGTGGGGTCCGCAAACTCGCGCCAGCACTCGACGATCTGGCGTGAAAGTGTCACAACGCGATCGGCTTCGCTGGAAGCAGAAGGGGGTAACTGGGGCATGAGCGTGAGTTCGGGCCGGGGTTGTGGGAGCCGTTCGTACTCACGACGGAAGAACTCGATAGGTACCCGGTCCGCCCAGGAAGGCACGAACATCATCGCCCCTGCCGGTCGTGAAGCAGGCTTGGCACCGGCGGCGAACTCGGTCAGGTCCAGGTCACTCCGCCAAGGGATCGAAATGTGCGGTCCTGGTACAAGCAGCGAAAGCGAGGTGTGCAGGCGTTCGACCGCGTCGGGGAGGGAGCGGCTCCAGAAGGCTTCGTCACCGCCTTCGCCGGGGAGGCTGGCACGCGAGGCGACACGCCCGATGAGCCAGCGGGTGATTCGTTGGCCGTAGCGATCGAACGCGGGGTTCATGAACGGAACCCAGTCCTTCTGATCGGCGAGCGCGATCGAGAGGGGGTCGCTCGGATCGAGCGAGTGCTTGGCGGCCAGATCACTGGGGAGGCGAGGCATACAGAGGGTGACGCTTTGGCCGCGTGCGAGGAGTTGATCGAGCGTTGCCCCGATCGACTCGACCGCGGCGGGGATGCTCGACGAGTCGTCTTGATCGCCCCAGACGGGGAGAGTGATATGCCCGAACCCGAGCAACTCGTGGATCGCGGTGAGGGCGGGATACTGCCAGAGTTCGGCACGGTCCGCGTGCAGCCCGAACCGAGCGAGTTCGGTGCTTGGGGTAGTTGTGCGGCGGGGTAGCCAAACAATCGCGGTGGATTCGCGGGTGAGGACACGATCGTCGGTCGTGACATCCAAGAGGATTGTGTACCACCCCGGCTGCGTGAGAGATGGTTTCCACTGGATGGGACGCCCGCTGGCATCGACGGGGATTGAAGCGGAATCGGCGATGCGGCCGTCGATATCAATCGCACGGAGTCGGGCGAGGAGTTGCTCGCCGACGAGGTCGCGGATGGTCATGACGAGTGTGGGGGGATCATCACTTGCGAACGTGTTGCCGACGTGGGTAGAAGTGATTTCGACCCGGGGGATCTGGGAGATGGTGATGTCATCGAACCAGGCCGAAGCGCTCAGGTCTTCGACCGGGACCGTGTGCGCGGCGAGAGCGGGGTTGGGCTTGGTAGTGAGTGCGGGTTGCTGCTGGGGTTGGAGCAACTGGAGTTCAATTTGAAGAAAGGCGACATCGTCGCGCAGCCCGATGAGGTCGACGGTGATGGGGGTCCAGCCATCTTCAGAGACGATGGCGGGGCTTCGGACTTCACCGCCGGGGACGAGGCGTTGGTTTTGATCGAGAAAGCGTGCGGTGAGGTAGGCGCGAGAAACGTTGACGCCCTTGGTACGGATAAACCCGGAGACCGAGTAGTCGCCTTGCGGGAAGATGGGTATCGTGCCGGGTAGGAGGCGGAGAGAGGTGCTGCCACCGCGGCTGGGAAGCCGAAGGCTAGCGTGACCGCTATGGGCGACGTCGAAATCGAAGGCGGCTTCGTTGAATGGGGGGAAGCCGGGGCGAGGTGTGGCTGGGGTATCGACGAGTCGCACCCAATACTGCGGGACTGGATATGGATTGTTCGGCTCTTCAAACCCGAAATGCTCGACGGTGCGTTGCTGCCCCGATTTGGGAGTGGTTGCTCGGGTTGAAGTCGGTTGATTGGGAGTTTGAAGCAGTTCGACCTGCGTGGGGAGCGTTGGAAAGCCAGAGCAGAGCGCGGCAAGCCACACAGCGGATACAGCCGCGATAGTGCGAGTAAGGCGAGCACGGACCATGCTAATCTATCGGTCGGTGTGTCGGGACGGATGATGTTGGGGTGTGCGGATGAGGGTGAAGCGCAGAATTCGCTTGGGGAGTAGGGAAACTGGCGGATGGGTCAACCAACGAGGGACTTGGAGCGCATATTCTGTGGAAGCCGGGTGAGAGTGTTGCCAAGCGATACCTGGATCGGGTGGCAAGTTGGCCTGAAGTGGTGTGTTTATCGCACAGGACCGAGTGGGACGTAAGCGGGCGGGGGCAGGGTTGACAGAAAGCGAGGCGGCGATGGGCGTCGGTTTAGATACACTCTTGAAAGAAGTACGGATCCGTGCCGATGCGAGCGGTGTCTTCGGCCCGACATCGATGATCAATGGGTGGTTATCGTGCCCCGCGAAGTTTTCGGCGGAGCCTGCGGAGTACCGGCTCGGGGTGGCCGAAGGGGTGTTCTGGATCGCGCTGGTGACTCGGGACCGCTGGCTATCCGAGTCGATCGAGTCGGACTTGGTTGACAACGGGGACGACGCGGCGGACTTGATCGACGAAGAAGCACGCTCACGCGGATTTGCGGGGGAAGCACTTGAGGTATCGCATTTTCGGGATGATCAGAAGTGGTACACCTTTCGGTCGCCGGTGCCGATCACCGTGCATCCAGACGGGGACGTGAAGGCGACGCCGGCGAATATCGATACGGCGTTCATCATCCTGATGACCTACCAGGATGTGTTCAGCGAACTGGGCGATATGAGCGAGAATGGGGTGGAGAGTTGAGTATTTGAGTGATAACCCGGCTAATCAGACCAACTGAAGCCCGATGTGACTTGCACGAGATGGGCCAGCCGAGGTGTTACTCGCACCCTTCGATGAAGGCGGCGAAGAAGTCGAAGAAGTCTTGTGAGTTGATGAAGCTGTCTTTGTTGATGTCGGCGCGGGGGTTGTGCGAGAAGAAGTCGGTGAGGTAGGCGAAGAAGTCTTGGGAGTTGATCTGCCACGAGCGGTCCCAGTCGGCGACGCAGGACATGAAGAGGTAGACACGGGTTTCGCTCCGAGCGGCGACGAGGAACTCGACGATGCCGTCGCCGTTGCAGTCTGGGACTGTATCGACTTGGCGGCCGAAGTAGCCGGTTTGCACGGGCATCGGCGAGTCGTAGCGGCGGATGCGAGTGCCGGTCGCGCCGGAGTAGAGGTACGCCGCCCCGGGGCCTTGGTTGTCGGGGAAGCCATCCGCTTGGGCGCCGTAGGCACCGATCAGAAGATCACCCATCCCGTCACCGTCGATATCTTCGACGCCGGCGACCGAGGCACCGAACCGATCGCCGGAAAAGAAGGGAATTGGATTGGTAGTGAGGTGGACGAGTTCGCCGGTCGCGCCGGAGAGGACCCAGACGGCGCTGATGGAGCCATCTCTGCCTACAGCGATATCAGGGACACCGTCGCCGGTGAGGTCGGGGACGGAGACATTGGCGAACGACACCAAAATAGGTTGCTCCCAGATGATTTCGGCGGTCGCCCCGGAAAGGAGTGTGATCCTGCTGCCGGGGGCACCACCCGGCTCGGTGGGGCCGTCGGCGTTCCAAGTGATGATGTCGCCGCAGCCGTCGCCGTTGATGTCCGGAGTGGAGCCCCGCACACCGAACCGGCTATTGGGAATGGGGTTGTTCTCGTTGAGGGTCCAGATGAGGGAGCCGTCGATGCCGGAGTAGACGTAGCCGCGCTGACCGGGTGTGACACGCGACTGCGTTGCGAAGTCGTTGACGCCATCTTGATTGAGATCGGGTATGGAGTAGACGAGCGACCCGAAACTGGCACCGCCGGTGAGGATGCCATTGGAGACGGAGTAGAGGATCTCGCCGTTCGCGCCAGACGCAACGTAGACATATCCGAGTGTCGAGAGTGTTTGTCCGGATTCACCGATGGCAAGGTCTCCGCGTCCGTCGGCGTTGACATCGCCGATGCCTGCAATGGCGCGTCCGAACGCAAAGCCACCCCGAACTTGGTTGCTGGCGATGGTGTGCAGGAGTTGGCCGGTGCGGCCGGAGTAGACGAAGACGCGCCCGATGCGCGGGTCGCCGGAGACAGAGGCAGTCTCATTGCTGACTGCGAAGTCGCCCCACTCATCCCCATCAACATCAGAAATCCCGGTGATTTGCGTTGGGAAATTGACGTTACTATAACCACTGGGTGCGCGCACCGTGATCAGTTGGCCGTGGCACTTATTTGCAATAAGAGCACAGAACAAGAAGCAGGCCCACAAAAAAGCAATATTCATGCTCGTCCCTTTGCCGTGAGTAAGCAATGCAAAACAGAGCGACGGAGTTGTATTAACAACTCCGGCACTGATTTTAATTCTATTTTATCAAGGCGTCTGGAAGTATCTCAGCGTCGAGTACTGCGTCGGGCCGGGGAGCGACGGCGAACTGCTGTGCCCGCTGACATAGATGTGCGGCAACCCATCTTCTCCGGCGACGGGTGAGTGACGAATCGCCCGAGAGAGGTCGTAACCTCCGTCGAAATCAATATCCCACTCTTCGCTGCCGGGCGGTAAATTGGCCCCAGTGGAGATTTTGATCGATCGGTAGTTGACGTTCCCGTTCAAAATACGGGTCATAGTGATGTAGATCCCTTCGAGCGGCGCGACATCGACATCTGCGGTGTAATCATCGCCGCCGCCGACAGCGGGGTTGTGCAAATACGACCACAACCCACCACCACCGAACGAAAACGCTCGCACATGTGCCCGCTGCCCGGCGGCGGTCTCCAGGTCGCCGAGCACATAGACCTGTGTTTCACCAGACTCTGCCGATTGGCCCACGACCAGTTTCGTTGCCGACGCCTTGCGTTGACCGATCTCGACCGGGTGGTCGTAGATTGCTTGCCAGTCGGTCGTAATCTGCGCCGTTCGCAGGTACCCCAGCACGACCATCTGCGTCTTGAGGCTCGGTCGATCGTCGTTGTATCCACTGACAAAGACCGATCCCCAGGTGGTCGTCGTGGACGATGCCGGGGGCCACATGTCGATGGAAGTTGCTTTGTCCACGCCGGGCGTAGCAAAGCGAGGCGGCTGATCGCTCGCTAAGCCAAATACCCCGGACATAAGGTTGTACTCGTACACGATGGTTTGGATATCTTCCTGTGTTGCATCGGCGAGTGAACCGTGCGAAGTGCCCGTTACGCCGATGTAGACGCTGCTGAACTCGCCCGCGCCGCTGCCGCCGCCGGCGAGTTCGACATTATAAATAGTGTCGATGTCCACCAAGGTATCGCTGAAGTTGGCGTGGTTGAAGGTCACTTGGGCCACGGTCGCGCCCGACGTAAGCGATTGGCCGCGCAGGAAGTAATCTTGGCCCGTGCCGGCACCTTGCACGACGCCGCCGATCCAGAGCGTGCCGGCCCCACCGATTTTGATATCGACGCCGTAGTCGTCGCCGTTGCCGAGCCCGTTGATGGTCGTTGCCACCGGCGTCGCGCCGCTGGCGGGGAAGGTAACATAAACAATATCGGTCCCCTGCATCGGGGTCTTGAAGGTGCCGACGACATAGGCATTGCCCACGTTATCGACATCGACGGCGATCCCCTCCGGGTACGACGGGGTTTCGGTCGGTTTGAAGGTTGGGTACGGGACCGGCTGCCAGGTGCGGAACTGAACCAGAGTGCCCGACTCGCTGTACTGCCAGAGCGCGAGTACGACTTTGTTGTCGGGCATGGTCGCTTGCCCGGTGATGTAGACCGAGCCGTCGGTGCCGACGGCCATGTTCTTGTTGCCCAGTTTGGCGCTGACCGGCCCGGTCCCTGCCTTTGGCCAGTTCGTCGCGACATCGACATCATCAGCGTACACCGACCCCTCCCCCTAACAGAATGGCACAGAGGCCGGTGAGGATGGTACGTGTTCGTCGATTTGATCCCAGTTGTAATCTCATTGGACTCCTCCGGTAGGCGACACATTCGCACGCGACGCCGAACAGTTCGGCGGGCGATGGATGCAAGAAGGTACGAGCGGCGTGGCGTGAGCCTGCGCGACGCTGTTCGTAATAACACAGATTAACGAAAAAATCGAGATTGCAAGACAAAACTGACTCGGTCTGTCTTGCTTGCGCGCAGAAATAAAGACGGACGCTCTCGCTGTGGGGCTAGCAAACACGATTGCTGAGGATACAGCGTCGTGGTTGCGTGTGGAGCCGATCCGGGGGAGGGGTAGCGGCGGCGCGGGTTATGTCGCGCGGCGCGCCATGGTGATGGCGGCGAGGGCGTCGAGTGATTCGGCGTGATCGGGTTCGGGCGGAGTGCCGGGGTGGAGGGTGTGCATCTGTTCGATGAAAGGGAGGCCGGCGAGGAGTTGGATGCGGCCATCGTCGTGCTCGACGAGGGCGGTGCAGGACTCGACCCAGTCGCCGCAGTTGTAATAGTCGATGGGGTTGGTGTTTTCGCCGGGGGGGGCGGCGGCGCGGCGGATTTCGGGTTTGTGGATGTGGCCACAGACAACGCCGTCGTAGCCGTGGGCGCGAGCGTCGGCGATGAGGGCGTCCTCGAAGCGTGAAATATAGTTGCAGGCAGACTTGACTCTAAGTTTGATGGCCTGCGAGAGGGACCAGTACTTCATGCCGAGCGCGGCGCGGACGCGGTTGTAGCGGGTGTTGAGGACGACGAGTTTGTCGTAGGCCCAGGAGCCGACGACGGAGAGGAGGCGGGCATGGGTGACGACGAGGTCGAAATGGTCGCCGTGGGTGATGAGGAGGCGTCGCCCGTCGGCGGTGGTGTGGTCGGCGGAGAGGACGATGTGGATGCCGCCGAAGTTGAGGCCGGCGTACTGGCGGGCGTGCTCGTCGTGGTTGCCGGGGATCATGTAGATGGCGGTGCCGTTCTTGGCCATTTTGAGGAGGCGTTTGACCACGCGGTTATGGGATTCGGGCCAGTGCCAGCGGCCGCGGAGGCGCCACATGTCGATGACGTCGCCGACGAGGTAGAGGGATTGACACTCGATGTGTTTGAGGAAGTCAGCCAGGTCGTCGGCGCGGCAGCCGGAACTGCCCAGGTGCAGGTCGCTGATGAAAACGGCGCGGTAGGGGAGTTTGGTGGGCATGTGGATCACCGGGAGCGGGCACGCGGGTGAGGTAACAACATGAGGCTACCAGAGGAGTCCTAAAAATGATTAGATAAGTGTGGCACAGCAAATGACCCGTGCTGGTGTGGGGGCGTTAAGAGATTAACAAGTTTGTGGTGTGCGCCATGGAGAGGCGGGGGGATAGCCTGCCGTTCGAGTCGATCGGAGTTGAAACGAAATCCGCGTTGTGTATTCGCTTGTGGTATTACCTGGTCCGGCGTGCATACCAGACGACTGGCAACTCGGCGCAGAGGTCTCCCTGTTCGGATTTTACCTGTACGATCGTCGAGCCGGTACGGCTTGGAACCTTCGCTGGATCGATCGACTGACCCAGCCCGCGTTCCGTTGACACAAACCCTGCCGGGCTACAACTGCCCGTGCAAAGGAGTGTCACGATGCCGAAGCCGAAGGTCTATACCCATGAGTTCAAGAAGGGCGCCGCCGAGCAGGTCATCCTGGAGCGTCAC